>NZ_SRIC01000472.1 GCF_004684775.1 Streptomyces sp. MZ04 | reverse complement strand
ACCGTCCGCCGCCCCTCTGCCACCTCGAAACCGACGACAGAAGACTCGCGGCACCCGTCTGCCACCGCATCAACTTTGGTGCACTCTCATCCGTACGAGGTGGTGCACGTCCACTTGTACGCCGACAAGATCTCTATCAAGCAGGTCGCCTCGGTCCTGGGGGTGACCGAGGGCGCGCTCTACTACTGGGTCGGCCACGGGCTACTTCCCGCCCGCAAGGACGACAGCGGGCGCTGGTGCATCCCTTGGGACGAGACCATCGAGGCCAACTGCCGCCGCCAGATAGCGGCTTCCGGGCACCTCACGCCTGCGGATCCGCGTCCGGTGCGGGGCACCGCGCTGCCTGGCGAGGTCACCGTCACCGAGGCCGCCAACCGGCTCGGCGTCGGCGAGAACGTCATCTACTACCGAATCCGCATCGGTGACCTGCCCGCCCACCGCACTGAGCAGGGCCGCCTGAGTATTCCCCTCACCGACGCCCTCCAGGCACGCCTCCGTGACCGCCTCGACCACAGCGGCGAGCCCGCCGCCACCGGCGAGGGCAGCAGACCGCTGCCGCCCAGTGCCCTGGCAGACCAGGAGATTTCCGTCCAGCAGGCCGCCGCCCACCTCGGGGTCCTGGCCGCCGTTGTCTACTACCAGATCCGGGCCGGCCACCTCCAGGCCCGGCGCACCGACACCGGCCGGATCGCCATCGCCTGGAACAACGAGATCGACACCCGCATCCGTGCCCAGATCGCCGCCCCCAAACACCCCGGACCCACCGGCATCGGCAGCCGTCTGCTGCCCGCCGGCACCACCGCCCGCGGCGAACTCAGCGTCCAGACCGCCGCCACGAAGCTCGGAATCCGCGCCGGCGCCCTCTACTACTGGATCCGCCGCGGCGAACTCGCCGCCCACAAAGCCCAGGACGGACGCCTCAGCATCCCCTGGAACAACACAGTCAAGTCCGCCTGCCTCCAACGAGCCACCCAGAACCGGAACTTCACGCCTCGAACCGAAACAACCACAGTAGGAGGGGCAGTATGAAACGTCCATCGGTAGCCCCAGGGGACGCAGCTTCCCATTCTTTTTCGGGATGAAGGTCCTCCGTGCCGGGCTGAAGATATAGCGCTCGTGACGCAGAGCGTCAATGATCTGCTCAATCTTTCCCAGCGACATACCATCCACGGTTTCCTCGGTGGCCCCGGGCGTCATCGATCCATGATTGGAATAGATTCGCCCGTAGGCCATCAGGAATAACTGCGGGTTGAACAACTGTCGATACAGTCGATCCAGCGGCAGGCCCTCCCTGCCGCGCTTTCGGAGGATATCCAACACCGTTTGGGCGTTCTGCATTACGCATACCCCCACGGTTCGAACATCCGAACAGCCTGGCCCCCTTGGCCCTGTGGACGGCTTTCCCGCCCTCCCTGGCAGGACGTTACCCCTGCGACTACTACGGGGCCTCCGTCACCATAGGGCACTTCGCCCCTTAGGTGATCCCGGGTGCGTCCTCTGTGTACGTAATAGCGTGACTTAGGCATCCCATTCATCCCCTTGAATCCCTTCGTTAGGGATCGCCCCATGTCCTGGAGGTTGCGTCGACCGTCATGCGGAGTCGTCGCAGGGCATGGCATCGGTTCCAGACGTCTTTCCGATGGGTGGGCGTATACACCTTCCGGGAATTGGGATTCAACCAATCCAGGCTTTGCCATATCACGCGGGCCCCTCAGCGCGCCGTCCCATACGTCTGAACCCGGCCGCTGATTTCCTGGCATGCTGCGGTCCCCGCCGCCTTTCGGCTTGAGGTAAGCCATTGGGCCCAAGAACTTTCCTCCAAGTTCCTCCCGACTGAATCGGGAATACAACAGAGGCGCCTTACCGGCGCACCATCACGATCCCCTTGCCGTCCACTGACAGCACCAACACCGTCGCGGGGGTGCATGGTTGGAAGATTCTCGCGTCGTAGAAGGTGTCGATGTCGCGGGCGGCCTCGACGACCAGGCCGCCGAGCCGGCGCTTGCCGAGGACCGGCCCGCACCGGCGGCAGATCGCCTCCAGGGAGGCGTCATAGGACATGCGGGTCGCGGCCTGGACCGCGAGGCGGGCCAGGCCGTGCGAGTGCCGGCCCCGCGGAAGCGACAGGGCGGCGTCGGCCGGGTGCACGTTGGCCGCTTCCAGGCGGCGCCACGCGCAGCGGGACACTTTGACCGTGCCGAACACCGTGGCCAGCAGCCGCCCATGGCCCGTCTCCAGACGCGGGCGGAGCAGTCCGTCAGAGCCGATCACGTGCGGCCGTCGCCTCTCCACGGCTTCCCGTTCGCGGCGCTCCCGCAGGTCCAGATGATCCTGGAACACCTGTCGCAGCAGGTCACGGCCCCTCGTTTCGAGGAGTTCCTCCAGCTCGTGATGGGCCAGTTCACCCGCCTCGGGCGAGGCCAGATCCGTCACGAGCACCCTGAACAAAATCGTCGCCGCCTCAAAGCAGTCAGAACTCGACGGCCTGTCATACGGTTCCACCGGCTCTTCTTCCTACGGACGTTTTGGCTGGTTACCTACGAACGTAGGAAGAAGGGTCCTCAGTCGCCAGAGCCGGGACCCTGCGGCCCGAAGTCCTCGGTGTGTTCGACCAGCGCGAACAGGCCCGGACTGTCCTCGGTGAGCCAGCCCCGCCGGGCCAGACGCTTCAGCTTCGCCCGCACCGACTCCACCTTCGAGGCGCCCTCGCCCCACCCGATCGCCACCGACACCGCCTTCGACCGCATCGGCCGCCCCGCAGCCTGCAGCACACCCACGACGTCCCGATATCCCTCCGACAGCACCGGCACCCCCATACCCGGCTCCCACTGCGGCACAGTCACCACCCCGATCGGCGAACGGGCCTCCGGCGGCCCGGCGTCCTTCCACGGCGCCTGCTCGTCCTCGGCAGCGTCGTCGAGGACCTCCCGCACCACCATCCGGGCGACCTCCACCTGCGCGAGCATCTCCTCGAACGCCGCCAACTGATCACTCAACTCAGCTACCTGAAGCCGCAGTTCGGAGACGCGCTCACGGATCGCGGACTCGCGGCGCTCCAGCTCCTCGAGCAAGGACACCATCACCCCACCCCCTCACCGAGAAGGTAGGAGCGATCAGCACTCACGGCCAGCCCACCCGTACAGAACGCCTGCTCAGCCACTCACTCGAAACGAACCGGACCCCAACCGGATCCAGAGGGACCGGTCACGAGGGGCGGTGGCGCAGCGACGAGGCCGTCGCCTTCAAGGAGCGCTACGGCCGCCTCCGGCCAGCGCCCGGATCCGAGATCCGCAAGTGGCTGGTGCGGCAGCACCGCTACCGCGTACGCGGAATCCAGACCCCACTCACCGTGACCGCCTCAACCGCCGTGACTCCGAAGGTGACGCATCGGTCAACGCCTGAGGCATGGTCAGCTGCCGCTGGTGTGGGCCCAGTCGGCGACCGCGCGTGCCAGTTCTTCCTCGGTCATGTCCAGGGTCCCCTCAAGTCGCCGCTGCAGCGGGATGTGGAGGTGGTGGCGGGCGGCCAGCCGGACGGCGTCGTGGGCCGGGTCGGCGGGAACGGCTTCCTCCTTCGGCATGGATTCCGCGCGGCTCGGTGCGGTCAGCGCGCGCATCATGCTGTGGGCGCGTTGGCTTGTCTCGGTGGCGAGCACGGCAAGCGCTTGGGCGTCGGTTCCGGGCATGGCGGGCAGTGCCGGCTCGGCCGGTCGGTCAGGAAGCGGCGGGAGGTCAGGCAGGGGCGGGCG
>NZ_SRIC01000471.1 GCF_004684775.1 Streptomyces sp. MZ04 | reverse complement strand
GGTCGGAGGTCGGGGGTCGGACGCCGGAGGTCGCCCCTGGGCTACCCGTCATACCTGAGAGCTACGGCGCAAGTGAGTTCCCTGGTGTGATGCCGACTACCAGGCCTGATCCATAACTTCCTTTCCAGAGACGCGCATCGCGTACGACGCGTCTCGCACGAAGGGGAGGAACTCCACTTCATCGTCGTATGGATCGCCTTCGGCACGGTCGTCGGCAACATCGGCCAGCTGGTGCAGCGCTACGGCCTCGGCCATGAGATCGGCTTCTCGCTCGCGCTCGCGCAGGGCGTCGCGGTCGTGCTCGCCCTGTGGCGGCCGGTCCCCGCCTGGTGGCTCTCCCTGGCGGCGTCCGCCGTCACCGCGCTCTGCACGACGGGGCGCGTCGAGGACGCGCCGTGGCCATGGGGCCCGGCGAATCTCATCTCGCACACCACGATCCTGCTGCTGCTCGCGGAGACGGCGGGGGGCAGGTCCGATCAGACCTCGACCAGCAACTCGCTGAGTCCTCGGATCACAAAACTCGGCTTCCGATCCGGCTCCGCGGCGAGGCGCATCCTCGGGGCCAGCCGAAGCAACGCGCTGAGGGAAGCGCCCAGTTCCGCCCGCGCCAGCGCAGCGCCGATGCAGTAGTGGATCCCGGCGCTGAAGGAGATGTGGGGATTCTCGGCGCGGGTCAGGCCCAGCTCGGTGGGGTCGGTGAAGACCGCCGGGTCGTGGTTGGCCGAGCCGAAGAGGAGGGCGACCTCGCTGCCGCGTGGGATGACCGTGCCGTCCACCTCGATGTCGTCGAGGACCCAGCGTTCGAAGAGCTGGAGCGGGGTGTCGTAGCGCATCAGCTCCTCTACGGCGGTGGGGATGATCCGGGCGGGGTCGCGCCGGAGCGCGGCCAGTTGCTCCGGGTGGCGGAACAGCGCGTGCCAGCCGTTGACGGTGGCGTTGACCGTCGCTTCGTGGCCCGCGTTCAGGAGCAGCACGCAGGTGGAGATCATCTCCTGCTCGCTGAGCGAATCCCCCTCGTCGTGCGCGGCGATGAGCCCCGAGATCAGGTCGTCGCCCGGCTTCTCGCGGCGCGCGGCGATGAGTTCCCGCAGATACGCCGAGAAGTCGAGGGAGGCGCGCACCGCGCGCCCGGCGGTCTCCTCGGAGGGGTTCAGTTCGTACATCCCGCAGATGTCGGCGGACCAGGGCCGCAGCTGGTCCCGGTCGCTCTCCGGGATGCCCAGCATCTGCGCGATGACGGCTACGGGCAGGGGTTCGGCGACTCGGGCGGCGAGGTCGCCGCCGCCGTCCGCCACCAAGTCCCGCACCAGTCGGTCCGCCAACTCCTCGACGTACGGCTTGAGTTGCTCGACCGTGCGGGGCGTGAACGCCTTCGACGCCAGGCGGCGGATGCGGGTGTGGGTCGGCGCCTCCAGGTCGAGCATGCCGTTGTCGTTCAGGACGTGGAACGGCTCGTGCGCGGCCGGCGGCGCCTGCCGCCCGAACTCCTCGTGCGTGAACCGGTGCAGATAGGTGCGCCCGAGCCGCCGGTCGCGCAGCAGCGCCGACACGTCGGCGTGGTGCGGGATCAGCCACTGGTCGGTGGGCTCGAAGTAGTGCACGCGGCCGGTTGCCCGCAGCCGTGCGTAGGCGGGGTAGGGGTCGGCGATGAACTCCGGTGCCCAGGGGGCGAAGAGGGCGGCATCCATAGCGGGAAGGTAGTCGGGTCAGCCCGGCGTGACCAGCCTTGCCTCGTACGCGAAGACCGCCGCCTGGGTGCGGTCGCGCAGGCCCAGTTTCACCAGGATGCGGCTCACATGCGTCTTGATCGTGGACTCGGCCACCACCAGACGCGAGGCGATCTCCGAGTTCGACAGGCCCTGGGCGATGAGGACGAGGACCTCCGTCTCGCGTTCGGTGAGTTCGCCGTACTGCTGGGCCTGGACCGCCGCCGAGAGGCGTGGGGTGTCGCCGAGCCGGGAGAACTCGGTGATCAGGCGGCGGGTCACGGTCGGGGCCAGGAGGGCCTCGCCCGCGGCCACCACCTTTACGCCGTCGGCCAGTTGGCGTGCCGACGCGTCCTTGAGGAGGAAGCCGGACGCGCCCGCGCGCAGCGCCTCGTACACGTACTCGTCCAGGTCGAAGGTGGTCAGGACCAGGACCTTGGAGTCGCCTTCCGACGCGACGATCTCGCGGGTCGCCTCGATGCCGTTGAGCACCGGCATGCGGATGTCCATCAGGACGACGTCGGGGGCGAGTTCGCGGACGCGGTCGATCGCCTCGCGGCCGTTGACGGCCTCGCCGACGACCTCGATGTCCGGCATCGCGTTCAGGAGTACGGAGAAGCCCTCGCGGACCATCATCTGGTCGTCGGCGATCAGTACGCGGATGTTCGTCATGCCTGGCCTCCGGACGGCTCGGACGCGGAGGCCACCGGCAGGAACACGGTGACCTCGTAGCCGCCGTCCTCGGTCTCCTCCGCCGTCATCTCGCCGTTCAGCATCGTGACGCGCTCGCGCATGCCGGTGATGCCGTGGCCCGCTCCGGGGGAGGGCTTGACCAGGCCGGTCGCCGGGCCGTTGACGATGCGCAGGCCCAGGCCGCCGAGGACGTAGCCGACCTCGACGCGGGCCGTGGCGCCGGGTGCGTGCCGCAGGGTGTTGCTGAGGGCTTCCTGCACGATGCGGTACGCCGACAGCTCGACGCCCTGCGGGAGTTCGCGGACCGCGCCGGTGACGACCTTCTCGACGGTCAGACCCGTCTCGCCGACGTTCGCGATGAGCCGGTCGAGGTCGGCGAGGGTGGGCTGCGGGGCGTCCGGCGCCTCGTAGTCCTCCGCGCGTACGACACCGAGGACGCGGCGCAGCTCCGTCAGCGCGGCCACGGCGTTCTCGCGGATCGTGACGAACGCCTGCTCCAGCTCGGGCGGCGGGTTCTCCACGCGGTAGGGCGCGGCCTCCGCCTGGATGGCGACCACCGACATGTGGTGCGCGACGACGTCGTGCAGCTCGCGCGCGATCGTCGTCCGCTCCTCAAGGAGCGTGCGCCGGTCGCGCTCCATCGCGGTGACCGTGCGCTGGACGCTGACCTCGTGCTGGGCCTCGCGGCGGATGTGCACGAGGGACGCGGCGAGGAGGGCGAGCGCGGAGAAGAAGAGCATCTGGGGGGTGTCGGTGCCGTAGTAGCCGTTGCCGAGGAAGACCTCGGCGAAGACGCCGTACAGAGCCGTGGCCGCCCACATCCACGCGGCGGTGCGCGGGCGGGTCCGCAGGGTGACCACCGTCATGACGGTGAGGTGGGCGAGGAACGCGCTCGGCGTCCACGGCCAGCCGTCCCACTGGCCGCCGAGTGCGCCGGTGAAGGGGGTGCTCGCGATGGAGATCCACCAGGCGCCGATGGGCCTGAGCAGCGTCATGAGGATGGCTGCCGCCGGCACGAACCCGGTGATCACGTACTCGAGGCCGCCTCCGCCGTCCACCGCGTACGCGAGGACGATCGCGAAGAAGGCGAGCACGCCGACCGCCACGTGGGGGGTCCAGCCCGCGTAGCCGCGTATGCGGGCCGGGAGGCGGCGGGTCACCGCACCGTCGGTGCGCATCGCTTGCAGCGGGCGATAGGCGAAGGCGTCCCGGAAGAGATCCGCCCGAAGCCCGGCGAGGGCCCCCATGGCCAGCCGGAACTCCGGGCTGCGGTCACGCTGGCCCTGGCGGGCGGCGGTCTTGGCTGCGTCAGTCACGCTTACGAAGGTACGGGTGCGGGGAGGGTGGGTCGTCCCC
>NZ_SRIC01000470.1 GCF_004684775.1 Streptomyces sp. MZ04 | reverse complement strand
GGTCCCGTTTGCTGCTTCAGGGGCAGCAACCGCAGCTGGCGTCGTCAACATGACGGGCATAAGGATTGCAAATTTTTTGTGCATGCTGAAGACGGCATACGAGATTCATGAGCGTCTCGGGGGCTCGGAGATGTGTATAAGATACAGGGTTGTCTCTGCGAGTGGCTCCGGAGCGGCGCTGCAGAAGTCCCCCGCCGTGCCGGCCCCCGCCCCCGAGAATGCCGCCCCCGAGGACGAGGTCCTCTCCGGCTATCTCAGCGAGCGGACCGTGAAGGTCCAACTGGCGTCGGCGGACAAGGAGTCGGCGATCCGCGAGATGGCCGAGCTCCTCGCCACCACCGGCAAGGTCGACGACGTCGACGAGCTCGTGCGGACCGCGCTGCGCCGTGAGGCCCAGGGCACCACCGGGCTCGGCGAGGAGATCGCCATCCCGCATGCCAAGACCGATGCGGTGACCTCGCCGGTCGTCGGGTTCGCCCGGTCGGCCGAGGGCATCGAGTGGGGCGCGCTCGACGGTACGAAGGCCAAGCTGATCTTCATGATCTCCGTGCCGGAGGCTGCCGCGGGCGACGAGCATCTGCGGATTCTCGCGATGCTCTCGCGGAAGCTGATGGACACCGACTTCCGGGCGCGGCTCGAGGCGGCGCCGGATGACGCGGCGATCCTCGACGTGCTGCGTGAGGTTCGGTAAGTCGCTGCAGTACGTCGATGGGGCCCCGCACCTCGGAAGGTGCGGGGCCCCATCGGCGTACGTAAACGAAAGGCCTTCTAAAGAAGAAGCCCAATAACCCCCCGGCTACTTCGCCGGGTTGGTGCCCTCGGCCGCTGCCGTCTCGCTGTAGATGTCCGGCTCCAGGTAGATCACGCGGGCGATCGGGACCGCCGCGCGGATGCGCTCCTCGGCGGCGTTGATCGCGGCGGCCACCTCGGTGGCCGTGTCGTCGTGCTGCACCGCGACCTTGGCGGCGACGAGGAGCTCCTCGGGGCCCAGGTGCAGCGTGCGCATGTGGATGACGCGGGTGACGGTGTCGCCGTCGACCAGGGCCTTCTCGATCTTCTCGACCTCGTCCGTGCCCGCGGCCTCGCCCAGGAGCAGGGACTTGGTCTCCGCGGCGAGGATGATCGCGATCAGGATGAGCAGGATGCCGATGCAGAGCGTGCCGATGCCGTCCCAGACGCCGTCGCCCGTGGTGAGCGCGAGGCTGACGCCGACGAGGGCCAGGACCAGACCGACCAGGGCGCCGAGGTCCTCCAGGAGCACGACCGGCAGCTCGGGGGCCTTGGCGCGGCGGACGAACTGCGTCCAGGTGAGGTTGCCGCGCGTGTGGTTGGACTCCTTGATGGCCGTACGGAAGGAGAAGCTCTCGGCGATGACCGCGAACACCAGGACACCGACCGGCCAGTACCAGGCCTCGATCTCGTGCGGGTGCTTGATCTTCTCGTAGCCCTCGTAGATCGCGAACATGCCGCCGACCGAGAAGAGCACGATGGAGACCAGGAACGCGTAGATGTAGCGCTCGCGGCCGTAGCCGAAGGGGTGTTGCGGGGTCGCTTCGCGCTGCGCCTTCTTGCCGCCGAGGAGCAGCAGCCCCTGGTTGCCCGAGTCCGCGAGCGAGTGCACGCTTTCGGCGAGCATCGACGACGAGCCACTGAAGAGGAACGCGACGAACTTCGCCACCGCGATCGCGAGGTTCGCGGCGAGTGCCGCGACAATCGCCTTTGTTCCGCCTGACGCGCTCATGTGTGCCCGTTGTCCCTTCGCCTGCGTACGTTCATGACCCACCGCTGTCCGGACGTGGCTTTGCCCGTCCTTTGCGGTGGGTCATTGTTGCAGCACGGGCGACTCGTGGTGTGTCAGGCCACCACAGTGGCACGGAAGAGCGTGCCGACTCCGGACACTTCGGCCTTTTCGCCCGCGGGGACGAACACGGACTCTCCGGGGCCGACTTGTCCGGCGTCGCCCACGCGGACGGAGCCCGCGACGCAGAGCAGGATCTGCGGTGTGCCGGCGGTGAGGTCGTGCCGCGCGCCGCCTTCGGGCAGCACGAAGCGGGAGAGGCGGAACTCGTCGATCGGGGTGTCGTAGACCTCTTCGCCGTCGGGCGAGGCCTCCGGGCGCAGGACGCCGGGGTCGGTCGCCTCGAAGCGGACGATGCGCAGGAGTTCGGGCACGTCGACGTGTTTGGGGGTCAGGCCGCAGCGCAGCACGTTGTCCGAGTTGGCCATGATCTCGACGCCGAGGCCGTCGAGGTAGGCGTGCGGGACGCCCGCGCCGAGGAACAGGGCCTCGCCGGGCTGCAGTTGTACGTAGTTGAGGAGCATCGCGGCGATGACGCCCGGATCGCCGGGGTAGTGGTGCGCGATGCCCGCGTACGGGGCGTAGTCGCCGCCCAGGCGCTCGGCGGCGGCGGTGACCTCGGTGACGGTCGCGGCCATCTGCTCGGGGTCGGCGCTCAGCACGGCCGTCAGGACCTCGCGCAGGGCGGCCTCTTCGGGCTTGGCGTGCAGCAGGTCGGCGTACGGCTTGAGGGAGTCGACGCCCAGGCCCGCGAGCAGCTCCGCGGCCTCGACCGGCGGGCGGAAGCCGCACAGGCCGTCGAACTCCGTGAGCGCGCAGATCAGTTCGGGCTTGTGGTTGGCGTCCTTGTAGTTGCGGTGCGGGGCGTCGACCGGGACGCCGCGGCGCTCCTCGTCCTGGTAACCCTCCTTCGCCTGCTCCAGGTCGGGGTGCACCTGGAGGGAGAGCGGGGCGCCCGCGGCGAGGATCTTGAGGAGGAAGGGCAGGCGCGGGCCGAACTTGGCGGCCGCCGCCCGGCCGAGCTCGCGCTCCGGATCCTCGTCGATCACCTCGTTGAGCGGGCCTCGCCCGGTGCGCGAGGGCGCGCCGGGGTGGGCGCCCATCCACATCTCGGCCTGCGGCTCACCGGTCGGCTCGACGCCGATGAGCTCCGCGATGGCGGTGGTGGAACCCCAGGCGTAGGGGCGGATGGTGTTGGTGAGGCGGTCCACGGAGGGGGTCTCCCTTACGTACGTACGTGCGTGCGCTCGTGCGCTCGTGTGCTCGTGTGCTCGTGCGCTCGTGCGCGATGCGGGTCTCAGGTCATGACCGGGCCGCTTGACCGGGCTGTGGTCATGATCGGTCCCTCGGGGCGAGCGCCAGGTAAACGGCGGCGAAATCCGTGACGGCGATCAGGTCGGCGAGGGTCTCGAGCTCCTCGCCGTCCTCCGGTTCGAGCTCGCTGACCGCGACGTCGTGGCCGTGCGCGAGTTCGCGGGCGGCGGGCGCGGCGGTGAGGCCGCCGGCGTCCGACGGGCGGTCGCGGAGCAGGACGACGCGGGCGCGCAGCGACTGGGCGTCCTCCACGCGGTCGCGGAAGAAGTCGTCGCCGTCGGGGCTCGGGGTGAGGTCGCCGGAGAGCAGGGCGCCGTGCGCGGGCAGCGCCTCGGGGAGCTGCGCGGCGAGCGCCGGGTGTCCGGCGAGCTCGGCGAGCGTGGCGGCGAAGCGGCGGCCCGCGGAGCCCGCGAGCCCGCCCTCGGTCCAGATCAGCGGGAGGGCCTCGGCGAGCTCGGCGGCGAGGGTCTTGGCGGGATTGCTGTACGTCGCGATGGCGGGGCCGCAGCGTTCCGCGACGCTGTCGAGGCGGTCGGCGATCTTCTCCAGGGTCTCGGGCGGGGCCGTGATCAGGCCCGTGCGGTCCAGGAGGATCAGGAGCTGTCTATTATACACATCTGACGCTGCCGACGAATAGCCTGGTGTATAGG
>NZ_SRIC01000469.1 GCF_004684775.1 Streptomyces sp. MZ04 | reverse complement strand
GGGGAGGGGGGTTTCCTTCCCCAACCCCGCCCCTTCCCGAATCCTTTCCGGCTGCGCCGGCTGCGTGGTGGCCGTTGATCACCGGCTCCGCCGAGTTCGTCCTCAAACGCCGGACGGGCTGAACAATTGCCGCCACGCTCCTACCTCAGCACCAGCACCGCCTCATCAATCTCCTCCCCCCGCGCATGCGCGAAGCCCCGCTCGGCGGACGTCACGCGGAAGCCGCACTTCTCAAGGACCCGCAGGGACCCGGCGTTGTCCGCCGCCGCACGGGCGTAAAGGGGGCGCTCCGGAACCTCCGCCAGTAGCCCCAGCAGCGCGGCAGTCGCAAGGCCACGCCCCCAGTAGGCGCGGTCGATCCAGTACGTGACCTCCCGTTCGCCCGGCTCCCCGTACACCGATACGTGCCCCAGGACGTCCCCGTCCGCGAGGACCGTCCGTACGACGACGTCGGGCGACGTCCGCAGCCCGTTCCAGTGGGCCGTGAAGAGATCCCGGTCCGCCGCCTTCGGCGAGGTGAACGCGGCGACGCGGTTCGACTCGGGATCGTTCATCTGCCGGTAGAAGACCGGGAGATCACTGTCGTGGACGGGACGGAGGCTGACCTCCATGCTCATCGAGCTCACCATGCGCACCATGTCTCAGAGCCTACGAGTCGCCAGTGTCAGCCGGTCCCGCGCGTCGAACAACGCGTCCTTCACCATCTGTTCGTGCGCCGGCGTCAGCCGCGCCACCGGCACGGAGCAGCTGATCGCGTCCCGCGCGGGAGTGCGGTAGGGGATGGCCACGCCGAAGCAGCGAAGCCCCAGCGTGTTCTCCTCGCGGTCCACCGCGAAGCCCTGCTCGCGCACCGTACGCAGCTCCTCGATCAGCTTCTCGCGGTCGGTGATCGTGTGCTCGGTCAGCGCCGGCAGCGTCTCCGGGAGCATCTTGCGGACCTGCTCGTCGGTGTGCGTGGCGAGCAGCGCCTTGCCCAGGGACGTGGAGTGGGCGGGGAGGCGGCGGCCGACGCGGGTGAAGGGGCGGAGGTAGTGCTGCGACTGGCGCGTGGCCAGGTAGACGACGTTCGTGCCGTCCAGGCGCGCCAGGTGGATCGTCTCCGTGGTGTCGTCCGAGAGGCGGTCGAGGGTGGGGCGGGCGGCCGCCACCACCTCGTCGCCGTCGATGTACGAGGTGCCCACAAGGAGGGCCCGGACCCCGATGCCGTACCGCGTGCCCGTCGCGTCCGTCTCCACCCAGCCGAGATCGACCAGCGTACGAAGGAGCATGTAGAGGCTGGACTTGGGGTACCCGACGGCTTCCTGGACGGCGGCCAGGGAGTGCATTCCGGGGCGGCCCGCGAAATACTCGAGCAACTCCACCGTCCGCACCGCGGACTTGACCTGTGCCCCGCCAGTCTCGCCAGCCGACATCGCCCTTGACCCCTTAGTTCGACGAGAAATAGTCTCCGAAGTCTCCGCTCATTCATCATGGGAGACGCTGTTCAGCATATCGAACAGTGCAGATGAGTGGCAGCACATCTGTGGCATCACATCTTGAGGAGCCCGCGGTGGCAGCAGCACCAGTCTGGAGTGTCGACCCCCGAACCGGGAAGCAGCGCGAACAGGTTGCGGTGGAAGCCACAGCCCAGGAGGTGGACCAGGCGGTGCGTGCCGCGCTGGCCGCCAAGGACGCGCTCGCCGACCGGGCCGTACGCGCGGCGTTCCTGCGGACCGCGGCCGAGTTGCTGCACGGGGCGAAGGACCAGCTCGTGGAGGCCGCGGACGCGGAGACCGCGCTCGGTCCCGTCCGGCTGACCGGCGAACTCACCCGCACCTGCTTCCAGTTGCGGGCCTTCGCGGACGTCGTCGACGAGGGCGCCTTCCTGGGCGTCGTCATCGACCACCCCGACGCCGGCGCGACCCCGCCCATCCCGGACCTGCGCCGCTACAAGATCCCGCTGGGCGTCGTGGCCGTCTACTCCGCGTCCAACTTCCCCTTCGCCTTCTCCGTGCCCGGCGGCGACACCGCGAGCGCGCTCGCCGCGGGCTGCCCCGTGGTCGTCAAGGCGCACCCGGACCATCCGGCCACGTCCGAGCTGGTCGCGGCGCTGCTGCGGCGGGCGGCGGAACGGCACGGGATCCCGGACGGCGTCCTCGGGCTCGTGCACGGTTTCGATGCGGGGGTGGAGCTGGTCCGGCACCCGCTCGTCTCGGGCGCCGGGTTCACCGGCTCGATCCGTGGCGGCCGCGCCCTCTTCGACGCGGCGGCGGGCCGTCCCGTACCGATCCCCTTCCACGGCGAACTCGGCTCCCTCAACCCGGTCGTGGTGACCGAGGCGGCGGCCGCCGAGCGCGCCGAGGAGATCGGTACCGGGCTCGCGGGGTCGATGACGCTGGGCGTCGGCCAGTTCTGCGTCAAGCCGGGCCTGGTCTTCGCCCCGTCGGGCGCGGGCGGCGACCGGTTCATCAAGTCCCTCACGGAGGCGGTCAGCGACACCGAGGCCGGGGTGCTCCTCGACCACCGGATGCGGGACAACTTCGTGGCGGGGGTGCGGGAGCGCGGCGGGCTGCCGGACGTGGACGCGCCGGTGACGCCGGGCGCGGGCAGCGAGCACACGGTGAGCGCGGGGTTCCTGACGGTTCCGGCGGCGCGGCTGGCGGCCGAGGGCGAGCACGATCTGCTCCTGGAGGAGTGCTTCGGCCCGGTGACGGTCGTCGCCCGCTACGAGGACGACGCGGAGATCACCGCGGTTCTGTCCCGGCTGCCCGGCAACCTCACGGCGACCGTGCAGCTCTCCGCGCGGGAGGCGGCCGGTGAAGGGCGCGGGGCTGCGCTGCTCGCCGAACTCACGCCGCTGGCCGGGCGCGTGCTGGTCGACGGCTGGCCGACCGGGGTCGCCGTGGCGCCCGCTCAGCATCACGGCGGACCGTACCCGGCGACGACGTCCACCTCGACGTCCGTGGGCGGTACGGCGATCGAGCGCTGGCTGCGCCCCGTCGCGTACCAGAACACCCCCCAGGCGCTGCTGCCCCCCGAGCTCCTCGACGCCAACCCGCTGGGGCTGCCTCGGCGCTTCAACGGCGGCCTGGAACACTGACACCATGGACGTCACCATCCCCCAACTGCCCTTCTCGCTGCGCACGTACGGCCCCGACGGGCACTGGTCGTACGAGGACGGAGTCCTCACCGGCTGGGCCGGCGCCCGGCAGGACCGCTTCGTGCCACCGACGGGCGAGGCGCTCGACCCCGCGTCGGACGCGCCCCGCCTGCTCGGCGCCCCCGAGGGCGACTTCCAGCTGATCGCCAAGGTCACCGTCGGGTTCGCGGCGGCGTTCGACGCGGGTGTGCTGTACGTGCATGTCGGCGACCGGGAGTGGGCGAAGCTCTGCCTGGAGCGCTCGCCGGACGAGGCGACGGTGTGCACGGTCGTCACCCGTGGCCGCTCCGACGACGCCAACGCGTTCGTGGTGGACGGCAGCAGCGTATGGCTCCGCGTCAGCCGCACGGGCTCCGCGTTCGCGTTCCACGCCTCGCTGGACGGGGAGCGCTGGACGTTCGTCCGCATCTTCTCGCTGGGCGACGAGAAGGCGGCGGGAGCGGCACTGGTGGGCTTCATGGCGCAGTCCCCGGTGGGGGAGGGCTGCGTCGTGTCGTTCGAGTCCCTCGAGTTCCGGCCGAATTGGCCGGAGGGGCTCAGGGACGGTTCTTAGTCACCCCGTTCCACCCCGCCGCTTCGCGGAGCCGGTGATCCGCCCAGCCACGAGCCCGGCGCAGCCGGAAAGGATTCGGGTAGGGGTGGGGGTGGGGAAGGAAACCC
>NZ_SRIC01000046.1 GCF_004684775.1 Streptomyces sp. MZ04 | reverse complement strand
GTGGGTGGGCGGGCACCCATTCGAACGCTTACGATCCTCTGCGTGTCCAAACTGACCGACGTGCCCAAACGGATCCTCATCGGGCGCGCACTGCGCAGCGACCGGCTGGGAGAAACCCTCCTCCCGAAGCGCATCGCTCTACCCGTGTTCGCCTCCGACCCGCTCTCCTCCGTGGCGTACGCGCCGGGAGAGGTACTCCTGGTCCTCTCCATCGCGGGTGTGTCGGCGTACCACTTCAGTCCCTGGATCGCCGTCGCGGTCGTCGTGCTGATGTTCACGGTGGTCGCGTCGTACCGGCAGAACGTGCACGCGTACCCGAGCGGTGGTGGCGACTACGAGGTCGCCAACACCAACCTCGGCCCCAAGGCCGGGCTCACCGTCGCCAGCGCGCTGCTCGTCGACTACGTCCTGACCGTGGCGGTCTCGATCGCATCGGGCATCGAGAACCTCGGCTCGGCCGTCCCGTTCGTCGTCGAGCACAAGGTGCTCTGCGCGGTCATCGTCATCGTGCTTCTTACGCTGATGAACCTGCGCGGGGTGAAGGAGTCCGGGAAGCTCTTCGCCATCCCGACCTATGTCTTCGTGGCCGGCGTCTTCATCATGATCGCGTGGGGTGCCTTCCGGGGCATCGTCCTCGACGACGCGATGAAGGCGCCCACCGCGGACTACGAGATCAAGCCCGAGCACCAGGGCCTCGCCGGCTTCGCGCTCATCTTCCTGCTCCTGCGGGCCTTCTCCTCCGGCTGTGCCGCGCTGACCGGCGTCGAGGCGATCAGCAACGGCGTCCCCGCCTTCCGCAAGCCGAAGTCCAAGAACGCCGCGACAACGCTCGCGCTCATGGGCGGCCTCGCGGTCACCATGTTCTGCGGCATCATCGGCCTCGCCATGGCGACCGACGTCAAGATGGCCGAGAACCCCGCGCACGACCTGATCAACAACGGCGTCGCGGTCGGCGCGGACTACGTCCAGAACCCGGTGATCTCCCAGGTCGCCGAGGCCGTCTTCGGCAACGGCAGCTTCCTGTTCATCGTGCTCGCCGCCGCCACCGCGCTGGTCCTCTTCCTCGCGGCCAACACGGCGTACAACGGCTTCCCGCTGCTCGGCTCGATCCTCGCGCAGGACCGCTATCTGCCGCGCCAGCTGCACACCCGTGGCGACCGTCTCGCCTTCTCCAACGGCATCGTGCTCCTCGCGGGCGCGGCGGCGCTGCTCGTCTGGGTCTACGGCGCGGACTCCACCCGCCTCATCCAGCTCTACATCGTCGGCGTCTTCGTCTCCTTCACGCTCAGCCAGATCGGCATGGTCCGGCACTGGAACCGCCACCTGGCCGCCGAGAAGGACCAGAACAAGCGGCGCCACATGATCCGCTCCCGGGCGATCAACACCTTCGGCGCCTTCTTCACGGGCCTGGTCCTGGTCGTCGTACTCGTCACCAAGTTCACGCACGGAGCCTGGGTCGCACTGCTCGGCATGGTGATCTTCTACGGGGTGATGACGGCGATCCGCCGGCACTACGACCGCGTGGCCGAGGAGATCGCGGCCCCGGAGACCCCCAGCGACGACAGCGTGCGCCCCTCCCGGGTCCACTCGATCGTCCTGGTCTCCAAGATCCACCGTCCCACGCTGCGCGCCCTGGCCTACGCCAAGCTGATGCGCTCGGACACCCTCGAGGCGCTCAGCATCAACGTCGACCCGGCGGAGACCAAGGCGCTCAGGGCCGAGTGGGAGAAGCGCGGCATCACCGTGCCGCTGAAGATCCTCGACTCGCCCTACCGCGAGATCACCCGGCCGATCATCGACTACGTGAAGAACCTGCGCCGCGAGAGCCCGCGCGACGTGGTCAGCGTGATCATCCCCGAGTACGTGGTGGGCCACTGGTACGAGCACCTGCTCCACAACCAGAGCGCACTCAGGCTCAAGGGCAGGCTCCTCTTCACCCCGGGCGTGATGGTGACATCCGTCCCCTACCAGCTGGACTCCTCCGAGGCCGCCAAGAAGCGGGCCCGCAAGCGGTCGGAGTGGAACGCGCCGGGTTCGGTGCGCCGCGGCCCGGTCGAGAAGCGGGTGAAGCAGCCGAGCAACAAGGGCTGAGGCTCTGTATCGACGGTTGGCGAGCGGCCGGACAACACCCACGTAGACTGGTGGGCTGTTGTCCGGCCGTTGCGCTGTCGTCGTGGCGTCCGATCCCCTTTGACGTTGTGGAGTCACCCCGCCATGCAGGCAGAACCGAAGAATTCGCAGGCGGGGGACTCGCAGGACGCGCAGGACTCGCTGGTGGGCCAGGAGTACGAGGTCGAGGTCGGCCCCGTCGCCCACGGCGGCCACTGCGTCGCCCGCACGGCCGAGGGCCGGGTCCTTTTCGTGCGCCACACGCTGCCCGGCGAGAAGGTCGTCGCACGCGTGACGGAGGGCGGCGAGGACTCCCGCTTCCTGCGCGCGGACGCCGTGACGATCCTCGAGGCGTCCAAGGACCGCGTCGAGGCGCCGTGCCCCTACGCCGGTCCCGGCCGCTGCGGCGGCTGCGACTGGCAGCACGCCAAGCCGGGCGCGCAGCGCCGCCTCAAGGGCGAGGTCATCGCCGAGCAGCTGCAGCGCCTCGCGGGCCTGACCCCGGAGGAGGCGGGCTGGGACGGCACGGTCATGCCGGCGGAGGGCGACAAGCTCCCGCAGGGCGAGGTCCCGCAGTGGCGCACCCGTGTGCAGTTCGCGGTCGACCCCGACGGCAATGCGGGCCTGCGCCGCCACCGCTCGCACGGGGTCGAGCCGATCGACCACTGCATGATCGCCGCTCCCGGCGTCACCGAACTCGGCATCGAGAAGCACGACTGGGCCGGCATGGCCTCGGTCGAGGCGATCGCGGCAACGGGCTCCCAGGACCGCCAGGTCATCCTGGAACCGAAGCCGGGTGCGCGCCTCCCCCTGGTCGAACTGGACAAGCCGGTCTCGGTCCTCCGCATCGCCGAACAGGACGGCGGAGTCCACCGCGTCCACGGCCGCCCCTTCGTCCGCGAGCGCGCCGACGGCCGCACGTACCGTGTCGGCAACGGCGGCTTCTGGCAGGTCCACCCGAAGGCCGCGGAGACGCTGATGCTCGCGGTCATGCAGGGCCTGACGCCCCGCAAGGGCGACACGGCCCTCGACCTCTACTGCGGAGTGGGCCTGTTCGCCGGCGCCATCGCGGACCGGGTCGGCGAGAAGGGCGCGGTGCTCGGCATCGAGTCCGGCAAGCGAGCGGTGGAGGACGCCCGCCACAACCTGGCCGCGTTCGACCGCGTCCGCATCGAACAGGGCAAGGTCGAGGCCGCCCTGCCGCGCACGGGCATCACCGAGGTCGACCTGATCGTCCTGGACCCGCCGCGCGCGGGCGCGGGCAAGCAGACGGTGCGCCACCTGACGGGGCTCGGGGCGCGGCGCATCGCGTATGTGGCTTGCGATCCGGCGGCGTTGGCGCGGGACTTGGGGTACTTCCGGGATGGGGGGTACAAGGTGCGGTCGTTGCGGGCGTTTGATCTGTTTCCGATGACTCATCATGTGGAGTGCGTGGCGATTCTGGAGCCTGCCTCGAAGGGCGCCTGACCTGCTGGTTCGGGTGACAGGAAGAGCCGCCCCGAGCCTCGGCGGCGCCGTCGTCCCGCTCATCGGGTGAACCAGAGGCGTCGGCATCTGTGTCACCACTCTGGGCGGTCGAGGGCTGGAGGCCGAGGGCATGTCACATCACCTCAGCGGTCCGAATCTGCGGTCCCCCATGGACGATGCCCGGCTGGACATGACCGATTCTGTTCGCGTTCACGGCGGCCGGTGACCGCACGGCGCTGATCATGAACGTCAACCCCGTCGCTCCCACCGGTGGCGACGCCTTCCACCCCGACGCGGTCTACCGGGTCACCATCGACACCGACGGCGACAACCAGGCCGATGTGGCCTTCAGTTTCGTCTGCTCACAGCCCGGGGCCGGGCGGCAGACCATGACCGTGTACCGCGCGGACGGCGCGGAGGCCCGGTCGCACGAGGCGGGCGGACAGAAGACCGTCACCGACGAGCCGGTCTCCTTCACCGCCGAGCCCGAGGTCATCACCGCCGGGCAGTACCGGTTGTCCGCAGGCCTTCGCAGCGACGCGTTCTTCGCAGACCTGGACGGGATCGTCAAGGACTCCGGGGGTGCGCACCCCTCGCTCACGGCCTACTTCAACCAGGAGGACGCCAAGGACGCCTACAACGCGGCCGAACCGGCCCGGGACTGGGACACCTCTCTGCAACCGTGGACCGCGGTCCTCGCCCACACCGGCGGCTACGACGCCCAGGCCGCGGAAACAGGCCTGCGTACGGTCCTGCCGGACATCCTGCGCTACGACCGGTCCGAGCCCGCGGCCTACCCGAACGGGCGGACACTGACGGACGACGTCACCTCCGCCCGGCTGAAGATGATCTCCGGCGGCAAGGTCACCAGCGACCACATCGGCCCGCACACCGACCTGCTGCCCGACTTGCCCTGCCTCGGCACACCGCACCCTGCCACCGCCGCCGGTCCCGAACAGTCGTAAACCACCGCTCCCGGCGTGCGGCTTCCTTTTGGAAGACGGACGATGAAGCCGAAGAGCGGAGTAGCCGTGACCCATGAAATTCCCACCCCGGCCGCAGGCGACCTGGTTGTACTGAGTGACGTCAACAAACACTTCGGCGCGCTTCATGTCCTCCAGAACATCGACCTGACCATCGGCCATGGCGAGGTCGTCGTCGTCATCGGGCCCTCCGGGGGCGGGAAGTCCACGCTGTGCCGCGCCATCAACCGCCTGGAGACCATCGACTCCGGTGAGATCGTCATCGACGGAAAGCCCCTGCCCGCCGAAGGCCGCGAGCTGGCCGCGCTGCGGGCCGATGTGGGCATGGTCTTCCAGTCCTTCAACCTCTTCGCGCACAAGACCGTGCTCAACAACGTGACGCTCGGCCAGGTCAAGGTGCGTAAGAAGGACAAGAAGGCCGCCGAGGAGAGGGCGCGCCAGCTGCTCGACCGGGTGGGTGTCGGCTCCCAGGCGGAGAAATACCCCGCGCAGCTCTCCGGTGGCCAGCAGCAGCGCGTCGCGATCGCCAGAGCGCTGGCCATGGACCCGAAGATCATGCTCTTCGACGAGCCGACCTCGGCACTCGATCCCGAGATGATCAACGAGGTGCTCGAGGTGATGCAGCAGCTCGCCCATGACGGAATGACCATGGTCGTCGTCACCCACGAGATGGGATTCGCCCGTTCGGCCGCCAACCGCGTGGTGTTCATGGCGGATGGCCGCATCGTGGAGGAGACGACGCCCGCCCAGTTCTTCAGCAATCCGAGCAGCGAGCGGGCCAAGGACTTCCTCTCGAAGATCCTTCACCACTGATCCGGGGCCCGGGCCCGAGCCCGGGGCCCTTCAGCACTAGGAATGATCACCATGAAGCTTCACAAGGTCACTGTCGCGGCCGCCGCTGCGCTCGTGCTGTCCCTGACCGCCGCCGGCTGCAGCTCCGACGGCGGCGGCGGCGGCACGAGCTCCGACGGCAAGAAGATCACCATCGGCATCAAGTACGACCAGCCGGGCATCGGACTGAAGACCCCGGACGGCAAGTACACGGGCTTCGACGTCGACGTGGCCACGTATGTCGCCAAGGAGCTCGGACACGACGCCGGCGACATCGAGTGGAAGGAAGCCAAGAGCGCCGACCGCGAGACGCTGCTCGAGCGCGGCGATGTCGACTTCATCGCCGCCTCGTACTCGATCAACCCCGAGCGCGAGAAGAAGGTCGACTTCGCCGGCCCCTACCTCCTGGCACACCAGGACGTCCTGATCCGGGCGGACGACGACTCCATCAAGAAGCCCGAGGATCTCAACAACAAGAAGCTCTGCTCGGTCACCGGCTCCACCTCGGCGCAGAACGTCAAGGACAAGATCGCGCCGAAGGCTCAGCTGCAGGAGTACGGCGGCTACTCGGAGTGCCTGACCGGCCTGGAGAACAAGGTCATCGACGCCCTGACCACCGATGACTCGATCCTCGCCGGTTATGCCGCGCAGCCCGAATTCAAGGGCAAGTTCAAGCTCGGCGGATTCAAGCTGAGCAACGAGAACTACGGCATCGGCGTCCAGAAGGGCAGCGATCTCAAGGCGCAGATCAACACCGCCCTGGAGAAGATGGTCAAGGACGGCTCCTGGGACGCCGCCGTCAAGAAGAACTTCGGCCCGGCCAACTACAAGAACGAGCCCGCACCGAAGATCGGCGTCATCGTCAGCTGAAGCGGGTGACCCACGGCGCGCCGCCCCCGAAGCGGCGCGCGTCGCCCCTTCACTCACGCGGAAGCTCACGCGGAAGGCCGGGAGACCGTGTTCGACTTTCTCGAGGGTTACGACCTGCTGGCTGCCTTCTGGGTGACGGTGCAGCTCACCTTCTACTCCGCCATCGGCGCCCTGGTCTGGGGAACGGCGCTGGCCGCCATGCGCGTCAGCCCCGTACCCCTGATGCGCGGCTTCGGCACCGCCTACGTCAACGTGGTCCGGAACATCCCGCTCACCGTGATCATCGTCTTCACCTCACTGGGCCTGTTCCAGACGCTCGGCGTCACCCTCGGCGCCGACGACTTCACGACGATCAACTTCCGGCTCGCCGTGCTCGGACTGATCGCCTACACCGCGTCGTTCGTCTGTGAGGCGCTGCGGTCCGGCATCAACACGGTGCCCGTCGGCCAGACCGAGGCGGCGCGTGCCATCGGCCTGAACTTCCCCCAGGTGCTGAGGCTCATCGTCCTTCCCCAGGCCTTCCGTTCCGTGGTGGGCCCGCTGGCGAACGTGCTGATCGCGCTGACCAAGAACACCACGGTGGCCGCCGCGATCGGCGTCGCCGAGGCCGCGGCGCTGATGCGGGAAATGATCGAGAACGAGGCTCAACTCATCCTCATCTCCACCATCTTCGCGTTCGGATTCATCTGTCTCACCCTCCCGACCGGGCTGTTCCTCGGCTGGGTGAGCAAGAAGGTGTCGGTGAGGCGATGAGTGCACAGAACGTCCTGTACGACGTCCCGGGGCCCCGTGCCAAACGGCGCAATGTGCTGCTCACGGTGGTGTTCCTGGTCGCACTCGCCGCCCTGATCTGGTGGGTGGTCCAGAGCCTCGCCGACAAGAACCAGCTCGAGTGGGTCAAATGGCGGCCCTTCTTCGCGGACTCACGCGCCTGGGAGACGTACCTCCTGCCGGGGCTCAAGAACACGCTCATCGCCGCTGCGCTGTCCATGGTCATCGCGCTGCCGCTCGGGGCGCTGTTCGGCATCGCCCGGCTCTCGGACCACTGGTGGGTGCGGGGTGCGGCCGGCACCGTCGTGGAGTTCTTCCGCGCCATCCCGGTGCTGATCCTGATGCTCTTCGCGAACGCGGCGTACTCCGAGTACACCGACATCAGCCCCGGCAGTCGGCCGCTCTATGCCGTGGTCACCGGTCTCGTCCTCTACAACGCCTCCGTGCTCGCGGAGATCGTACGAGCCGGAATCCTGTCTCTTCCCCGGGGCCAGACCGACGCGGCCAAGGCGATCGGCATGCGCAAGAACCAGGTCATGCGCCATGTGCTGCTGCCGCAGTCGGTCACCGCGATGCTCCCGGCGATCGTCAGCCAGCTGGTGGTCATCGTGAAGGACACCGCGCTGGGCGGCGCGCTGCTCGGCTTCTCCGAACTCCTCGCGTCGGTCCGCCCGATGAGCGCGAACTACGGCGCCAACACCATCGCCAGCTTCACCGTGGTCGCGGTGATCTTCGTCGTACTGAACTTCGCGCTCACGACCTTCGCGAGCTGGCTGGAAGGCAGGCTGAGGCGCGGCAAGAAGTCCACCGGCGCGGTGGTCACCGCGGAAGCGGTCGAGACGCTGGCGACACCGGGCGAGCACTTGGGCCGTGACGATCTCAACGGAACGGGCGGCACCTCCAGCAAGTGATCAAATCCCGGCTGCGGCATTCACCCGTACGTATAGGCTGACTCACGCAGCTGGTTCGCCCTGCCCGCCAGGTAGACGCGTCGTAAGAGGGAACCCGGTGGGAATCCGGGACTGCCCCGCAGCGGTGAGCGGGAACGACCGCCGTCATACGCACTGGGTTCGCCTGCGGATCCGGGAAGCGACGGCCAGTAGGTGCCTCGTCCTCCTTCGAGAGGGCTCGGTGGGCCCGTGAGTCCGAAGACCTGCCACTGCCCGTGCGCGAAGGAGCGCACGGCATCTCGGTGACCTCGAGGGCGGGTCGGCGGCGGAAGCGAGCATCCCCGACCAGGGGCGTTCCCACTCAGGGACCATCCCCACGGGGCTCGTCTTTCTTGCCATCCCTTCGTGTCCTCGTCCCGTCCCGGGAATTCAGGACGAGTACTCGCGAAGGAGAGTTCCGTGACCGCCACATCCACCGCCACAGCCGCGGCCCGCACCGCCGAGGCCACTGTGTACGGCTATCCCCGGCAAGGCGCCGACCGGGAACTGAAGAAGGCCATCGAGGGGTACTGGAAGGGCCGGGTCGGTGCCGACGAACTGCGGTGCACAGCAGCCGAGTTGCGTCGCACCAACTGGCGGCAGCTCGCCGACGCCGGGATTCGCGAGGTGCCTACCGGGGACTTCTCGTACTACGACCATGTCCTGGACGCCAGCGTCATGGTGGGCGCCATCCCGGACCGGCACCGTGCCGCCGTCGAAGCCGACCGGCTGGACGGGTACTTCGCCATGGCGCGCGGCACGCAGGACGTGGCGCCCCTTGAGATGACCAAGTGGTTCGACACCAACTACCACTATTTGGTACCGGAGTTGGGGCCCGGCACCGTGTTCCGTGCCGATTCCGGCAAGCAGGTCGCCGAGTTGACCGAGGCCCTCGCCCTCGGGCACACCGGACGGCCCGTCCTCGTCGGGCCCGTCACCTATCTGCTGCTCGCCAAGCCCGCCCCCGGCGTCGCCCCGGACTTCGAGCCGCTGACGCTCCTCGATCGGCTGCTTCCTGTGTACGCCGAGATCCTCGCCGATCTGCGGGCCGCCGGCGCCGAGTGGGTCCAGCTGGACGAGCCCGCCCTGGTGCAGGACCGCACCCCGGCCGAACTGAACGCCACCGCCCGCGCCTACCGCGATCTCGGCGCGCTCACCGACCGGCCCCGACTCCTCGTCGCCTCCTACTTCGACCGGCTCGGCGAGGCCCTGCCCGTCCTGGCCAAGTCGGGCGTCGAGGGCCTCGCCTTCGACTTCACCGGGCCCGCCGCCGCCAATCTCGACGACCTGGCGGCCGTCGGCGGCCTGCCCGGCAAGCGGCTGGTCGCCGGTGTCGTCGACGGCCGCAATGTGTGGATCAATGACCTCGGGAAGTCCCTGGCCACGTTGGGTACGTTGCTCGGTCTCGCCGATCGGGTCGACGTGGCTGCCTCGTGCTCTCTGTTGCACGTCCCGCTGGACGCCGAGGCCGAGAAGGGGATTGATCCGCAGATCGGCCGCTGGCTGGCCTTCGCCCGGCAGAAGACCGGTGAGATCGCCACCCTCGCCCGTGGACTGAGGGAAGGGACCGGTGCCATCAGCGCCCAACTCGCCGCCAATCGCGCCGACATGGCGTCGCGCGCGAGCTCCTCGCTCACCCGCGATCCTGAGGTGCGCGCCCGTGCCGCGGCCGTCACCGACGCGCACACCCGTCGCTCCCAGCCGTACTCCGAGCGGGCCGCCGCCCAGCGCGAACGGCTGCGTCTGCCGCTGCTTCCGACGACGTCCATCGGCTCCTTCCCGCAGACCGGCGAACTGCGCACCGCCCGCGCCGATCTGCGCGCCGGACGCATCGGCACGGCCGCGTACGAGGAGCGCATCGAGGCCGAGATCCGCGAGGTCATCGCCTTCCAGGAGAAGACCGGCATCGACGTCCTGGTGCACGGCGAGCCCGAACGCAACGACATGGTGCAGTACTTCGCCGAACGGCTCACCGGATATCTCGCCACGCAGCACGGCTGGGTCCAGTCCTACGGGACGCGCTATGTCCGTCCGCCGATCCTGGCCGGCGACATCTCCCGTCCCGAGCCGATGACGGTGCGCTGGACCTCGTACGCCCAGTCGCTCACGCAGAAGCCGGTCAAGGGCATGCTCACCGGTCCTGTCACCATGCTCGCCTGGTCCTTCGTCCGCGACGACCAGCCCCTCGCCGACACCGCACGCCAGGTCGCGCTCGCCCTGCGTGACGAGGTCAACGACCTTGAGGAGGCGGGGAGTTCGGTGATCCAGGTGGACGAGCCCGCGCTGCGCGAGACGCTGCCGCTGCGCGCCGCGGACCACGGCGGATATCTCGCCTGGGCGACCGAGTCCTTCCGGCTCAGCACGAGCGGCGTACGGCCGGACAGCCAGATCCACACCCACATGTGCTACGCCGAGTTCGGCGACATCCTCCAGGCCATCGACGACCTCGACGCCGATGTCATCAGCCTGGAGGCCGCCCGGTCGCACATGCAGGTCGCCGACGAACTCGCCGCGTCCGGCTACCCCCGCGAGGCCGGGCCCGGTGTGTACGACATCCACTCACCGCGCGTGCCCGACATCGAGGAGGCAACTGCCTTGCTGCGCAAGGGACTTGAGGCCATCGCGCCGGAGCGGCTCTGGGTTAATCCGGACTGCGGGCTGAAGACCCGCGGCTGGACCGAGGTCCGCGCCGCACTGGAGAACCTGGTCGCCGCCGCGCGCGAGCTCCGCCCCACCCTCTGATCAGGCCCTCTGAAAAGTTCATGCTCAGGGCAGCAGTGCCACCAGCGTGACGGTGGTGCCCGCGTCGCCGACCCTGATGTCGAGGCGGTCGGCGAGTGCCTCGGCGAGCCACAGGCCGCGGCCGCTCTCGGCCTCGTCGTCCACGCCGGTGTCGATGTCGATGCCGGTGTCGATGGTGATGCCGAGATCGGTCAGCGGTCGGGCGATGCCCGGGCCGTTGTCGGTGATGACGCAGCGCAGGCCGTCGTCCGTGTGGTCGAGGTGGATATGGCCCTTGCCGCCGCCGTGCACGATCGCGTTGCTCGCGACTTCGTGCACGGCGAGCACGAAGTCGCCGAGCCGGGGGTCGCAGAGCCCCGCGTTCTCGGCCCGGCGGGTCACCTGATGACGCAGTCGCGCCAAGTCGCCGATGGTGAAGGGGAGTTCCAGCGGGGGCGGCCGGTCCTGAGCGGGATCTCGGGGGGGCGTCCGGGGGCCGCGGTCGCCCCCGTTGCTTCCGTCGCTGTCGATGCCGCGGTTGAGGATCACTGCGCGGATCACCCTTCAGCCAAGACGAGTTGAGGCACTTCGGCGGCTCCGCAGAGCCGTATCACCTTGCTCTGCGCGCGGCGGACGCGGACCGTGATCCGCTGATCGCGGGGGAGTCCGCGCGCGAGTCGTACCAGCAGAGCGGCGCTGTGTACGTCGATGAAGCAGAGTTCGGAGAGATCGAGCGCCGTCGGCCGGGCGTGACCGGTGATCGGCCGGGCGGAACCGGTGAGGGCGTGGGTGAGGGCCGTGGTGAACTCCTCGCGCGTGCAGAGGTCGGCGTCTCCGGCGATCCGCAGCTCGCCGCCCGTGCGGACGACCTCCAGGGCGCCGAGCCGGTGCAGGACCTTCTTCGGGTGGGCCCGGCGGATGCGGCGCAGGAGGTCGTCGCCGAACCTGCGCCGGTCGTACTCGCAGACGGCCGTGAAGCCGATCTCGGCGAAGAGCGGGGAGAGCCCGGTCTCGTAGGCGACCAACAGGTCGTGGTCGACGCCCGGTTCGGCTGCCCAGCCCATGTCGCCGACCACCCGGAGCCCCGAGAAGCCCTTGTGCCGGGCCTGTTCGGTCAGCTCCACCCAGGTGCGGGCCCGCTCGGCCGGGTCGAAGCCGCTGTCCGGGTCGTATCCGGGCACTTCGTTGACCACTACCAACTGTCCGTCGTGGAAGGCCTCTTCGAAGGGGAAGCCGGCGGCGCGTAATTGCTCGGCCGCGATGGCAGGGGTGGTGGCCGGGTCGGTGAAGAGCATGACCTGCTCGCCCCGTGACAGGCCGATGTCGGTGTAGGCGGCGCGAAGCTCCCAGCGGTCTTCGTCGTCGTCGAACCCCAGGCAGGCGTGGTCCCCGGCGTTCATACGGGTGACGGAGACCGTCCGGGTCGCGGAGCTGGCGTCCATGAGGGCAGACCCTAGGGGCGGTGGCGGGGCCGTGCCGCTGCTGACCGCAGTTGTCCGAAGTCGTTCCCGTCGGGTTCGGGTCCGTCCGCGTGATCCGTACGCGTGATCATTAAGGGCGCCCGGCGTGCGCGGGTTCTGCCAACTTGCCGTCGGGGTAAGAACGTTCCCCCAGGTCGATATCGCGTTGCGTCGCACGATCGGCCGAGGCGATGATCGATCCATGGCCCCGAATCCCCCCGATGGCCGCGCCGGAATCGACGCCGCCCTGGTGAAGCGTCTGATCACCGCCCAGTTCCCGCAGTGGAGCCAACTGCCCGTGCGGCCGGTCGAGGTCGACGGCTGGGACAACCGCACCTATCGCCTGGGCGACGCCATGACGGCCCGGCTGCCCACCGCCGCGGGCTATGTCCCCGCGGTCACCAAGGAGAACCACTGGCTGCCGCGGCTCGCACCGGATCTGCCGGTGGCCGTTCCGCCGATCCTGGCCCTGGGCGAACCGGGCGAGGGGTACGCCTTCCCGTGGTCCGTCCGCGGCTGGCTCGACGGCGAGACGGCAGCGCATGACCGCATCGACGACATGGCGCACTTCGCCGTCTCGGTGGCCGAGTTCCTCCTCGCCCTGCGGCGCTGCGACGCCACCGGCGGTCCGCTCGCCGGTGAGCACAGCTGGTGGCGGGGCGCGTCACCGGCGCACTACGACGACGAGACGCGCCGCTGTCTGGCGGCGCTCGAACGCCGGGCCGAGCGCGGAGCCGATACCGGCGTGGACATCGGCCGGGCCACCGCCGTCTGGGACGCGGCACTCGCCGCGCAGTGGCGCGGGGCGCCCGTGTGGTTCCACGGCGACATCGCGTCGGGCAACCTCCTGGTCGCCGACGGCCGGCTGAGCGCCGTCATCGACTTCGGCACGTCGGGGGTCGGCGACCCGGCCTGCGATCTGGTCATCGCGTGGGGGATGTTCTCCGGAGACAGCCGGGAGGCGTTCCGGCAGGCGGTCGGCCAGGACGACGACACCTGGGCGCGGGCGCGCGGCTGGTCGCTGTGGAAGACCCTCCTGACGCTGACCGAGTGCGTCGACACCGATCCCGTACAGACCGCCGTCTGCATGCGCGTGATCGATGCGGTGCTGGCCGACCATGACCGCTTCGGGGCGGCCTCCCGCGGGTCGCGCCTGTCGTAGCGGCACGGCAGCGGTTCCTACAGCGTCACGACCGTCGCCTCCGTCGCCTTGACGCTGGTCCACACCGATGTGCCGTCCGCCAGGCCGAGTTCGGCGGCCGCCTGCGGGGTGATCTCCGCCACGAGGTCGGGTGCCTGGGGCGAGGTGATCAGGAGGCGCAGCCTGCTGCCGCTGGTGGTGATCTCGCGGACGGTGCCCGGCCAGACGTTGCGCGGGCTGCCGGTGGGCCTGTCCCGGTGCACCGAGACGGCCTCCGGAGCGATGATCGCCAGCGCGTCGGCGCCCTCGGGGAGCGGATCGGCGACCACGAGGGTGCCGCCGCCGGGCAGCGCGAGGCCGTCGGGGGACGCCGTGCCGGGCCAGGCGTTGCGGCCCAGCATGCGGGCCACCCACGTGGAGCGGGGATGCCGGGTGACCTCCGCGGGCGGTGCGTCCTGGACGGCACGGCCCTCGTCGAGGACGAGGACCCGGTCGGCGAGGGACACCGCCTCGACGGGGTCGTGCGTGACGATCAGGCAGACACCGCCGAACGTCTCCAGATGCGTACGCAAGGTGTGCCGCACCTGTGCCCGGGTCGTCTGGTCGAGCGCGGCGAGCGGCTCGTCGAGCAGCAGCAGGCGGGGTCGCGCCGCCAACGCCCTTGCCAGCGCGATGCGTTGGGCCTGCCCGCCGGAGACCTGCGCCGGATTGCGGTCCGCGAGATGGCCGACGCCGAGCCGGTCGAGCCACTCCTGCGCGGCGCGCCGGGCCTCGGCGCGCGGGACGCCATGGGCGCGAAGGCCGTACGCCGTGTTGGCGAGGGCGTTCAGATGCGGGAACAGGGCGCCGTCCTGCGGGACCCAGGCGACGTGGCGGCGGTGCGGCGGCAGGTCGGTGACGTCGGTGCCGCCGAGGCGGAGCTCGGCGTGGGCGCGTGGCGTGAGGCCGAGGAGGGCGCGCAGCAGGGTGGTCTTGCCGGCGCCGTTGGGGCCCACCACGGCGATGGTGGTGCCGGGTTCGGCGTCCAGCGTCAGCCGGTCGAAGCCGGTGACCTCGGCCCGCAGGGACCAGAGCTCGGGTGCGGGCCTTGCCCGGGGAGCCACTTGGTCCGCCGGGTACCCGGGCGCGGCCGTGTCATCCGACGACGGCTCCGGCCCGCGGGAGCGGGACCGGGATCCGCCGCCCGGCAGCCCCGTCCACCGGCCGCGCAGCGCGATCAGTACGGCCATGGCGATGGCGAGCAGCAGCAGCGACACGGACGTCGCGGCCTCGGGGGAGTTCTGGAGCAGCAGATACACCTGGAGGGGCAGGGTCTGCGTGGTGCCCGGCAGGTTTCCGGCGAAGGTGATGGTGGCGCCGAACTCACCCAGGGCCCGCGCCCAGGTCAGGGCCGCCCCGGCGATGAGGCCGGGGGCGACCATCGGCAGGGTGACGGTGCGGAACACGCGTACCGGAGAGGCCCCCAGGGACGCCGCGGTCTCCTCGTAACGGGGGCGAAGACCGCCGAGCGCACCCTCCAGGCTGATGACGAGGAACGGCATGGACACGAACGTCGCCGCGAGCACCGCACCGGAGGTGTGGAACGGCAGGGTGATCCCGAACGTGTCCTCGAGCCACGGGCCGAGCAGCCCGCGCCGCCCGAAGGCGAGCAGCAGCGCGACACCGCCGACGGTGGGCGGAAGCACCATGGGGAGCAGGACCAGGGAACGTACGACCGCCTTGCCGGGGAAGTCGACCCGGGCGAGCAGCCAGGCCAGCGGCACCCCGAGCAGCAGCGAGAGCCCGAGCGCCCAGAACGAGACGACGAGGGAGAGCCGCAGCGCCTGGGTCGTCCCCTCACTGCCCAGATGCGCGCCGAGGTCCCCCCACTCGGTACGAGTGAGGATCCCGAGCAGCGGCAGCATCAGGAACGCGACGGCGAGCAGTGCGGGGACGGCCAGGGCGACGGGGGTGCGGGGGCCAGGGGTGCGGGCGCGGAGGCGTTTCATCGGTGATCCCTGGTGCTCCCTCGGTGCGGTGGTGCGACGGACCGGCTACGGCTTCGCGCGGCGCCCGCCCTGAGGGGCGGAGCCACGGCTCTCGCGGCGCCCGCCCTGAAGACGGGGCTACGGCTTCTCGAAGCCCGCGTCCCGAAGGATCTTCTGCGCCTCGGGCGTCGAGAGCCACTTCACGAAGGCCGCGGCGGCCTCGCCGTGCTTCGACGTCTTCAGTGTGGCGGCGGGGTACTCGGCGATCGCGTTCTGCCCGTCGGGGATCTTCACCGCGTCGGTCTTCTCGGTGGATGTGGCGGCGTCGGTCTTGTAGACGAGACCGGCGTCGGCCTCGCCGAGCTCGACCTTGCTCAGCACCGCGCGGACGTTGGGCTCCTCGGAGACCGGCTTCACGTCGACGTCCTGGGCGTCCAGGATCTGCTTGCTGTAGCGGCCGACCGGCACCTCGGACGCGGCGAGGACGACCTTCAGGCCGGAGTCCGAGAGGTCCTTCAGGGCGGCGACCTTCTTCGGGTTGCCCTCGCCGACCGCGATGACCAGGCGGTTCTTCGCGATGACCGTCGGCTTGCCGGTGTCGGACTTCAGGCCGTCCATGGTCTTGGTGTCGGCGGTGACCAGGGCGTCGGCCGGGGCGCCCTGATCGACCTGCGCGGCGAGTTCCTGGGAACCGGCGAAGGAGAAGTTCACCTTCGTGCCCGGGTTCTTCTTCTCGTACGCGGCACCCGCGGTCTCGAACACATCGGTGAGCGAGGAGGCCGCGAGGACGGTCAGTTCGGCCTTCGGCGCGGCGTCCTTCGCGGCGCCCGTCTTCTCGCCTTCGTCGTTCTTGTCGTCGCCGCAGGCCGCGAGGGGGACGAGCAGGGCGGCCGTCAGTACGGCGGCGGCCGTGCGCCGCGCGGCGGGGGTGAGGGCGAGGGACATGGCGGGGTGCTCCTTGGGGACGCGGTCGGCGGTGCCGTCCGGGCGGATGGTGGTGGGCCGCGTCGGGAGTCGAGCTCGGTGAGGGGCGACGCCGCGGGGTGGGTCCCGGGGCCGTGGCCCGGGGGAGCGGTGATCAGGTGCGGGCGATGTGCACGTTGATCGACGAGGTCAGGTGCGGGCGATGTGCACGTTGATCGACGAGGTCAGGTGCGGGCGATGTGCACGTTGATCGACGAGGTCAGGTGCGGTCGATGTGCACGCTGGTGGACTTCACGCGGGCGGTGGCCTGCATGCCGACCTCCAGGCCGAGCTCTTCCACGGCCTCCCGGGTCAGGAGGGAGACGAGCCTGTGCGGACCCGCCTGGATCTCGATCTGGGCAGCGACATCGCCGAGCTTGACGGCGGTGACGATGCCGGGGAAGGCGTTGCGGGCCGAGGTGTACGACACGTCGTCCTCGTCACCGCCCGCCTGCCCCTGACCGACCTCCATGGAGAAGGCGGCGAGATCGCGCCCGTCGATGAGCCGACGGCCGCCCTCCTCCCGATGGGTCGCGACCCGTCCGGCGTCCGCCCAGCGACGTGCGGTGTCGGGGCTGACGCCGAGCAGACGGGCTGCCTGCCCGATGGTGTAGGACTGCATACGCGACACGATAGGCAACTTCACCTGGCATTTACAACAGACCTGGGTGAATCTCCATGGCAGATGCCACCCTCCTTGGAGAAAGGCCCGAGAGGCCGCCCGGCCCCGCCGGTGTGTCCTCGCTCAACCGGCTTCGGGCGCCTGTTCGTTCACCACGCGTTCCTTCACCTCGGGCACCCGCTCCAGCGTGATCCCGAATCGCGTCGCGTACGCGGCGAGCACATCGGCGTCCGTGACCAGCTCGGCGGTCTCGCGCTCGCCGGCCACCGTGGTGGTGAGGGTGCGGCCGCTGAGGGTGATCCGCCCGGTCCCGGTGAGCAGCGAGCAGACCAGTGACCGGGTGAAGTGGGACAGCGGCGAGGTGCGGTGCCACCAGGCGCCGACGGTGAAGTCGGCCAGGGCGCGCGGGCGGCGGTCGAGCACGTACTGCGGCTTGCCGTCGCGCAGGACGTCCAGATCGCCTTCGGCGGTGTCCTCGATGCGGAAGGTGCCTCCGGGGTCCGACTGGTCGCCGCGCTCGCTGAAGGCCAGCGGGAGGTGGCTGTGGGTGCCGAAGCCGACGTCGGCGAGCCAGTCGCCGCCGTCGCTGGTGCGCACGCGCAGGGCCATGTGGTCGAAGGGGATCCCGGGGCGCCCCGACGGCTCGTACACACGGGCCTGCAGCCGCGTCACCTCGAAGCCGAGGGCGGTGAGCAACGCCGCGAACGCGCCGTTGAGTTCGTAGCAGAACCCGCCACGGTGGCGGTCCACGATCTTCGCGACCAGGGCGTCGTCGGTGAGCTCGATGTCCTCGCCGAGATGGATGGAGAGGTTCTCGAAGGGGACGGCCCGCAGATGCGCGAGGTGCAGTTCGCGCAGGGCCCGCGAGGTCGGTGCGGCCGGGCGCTCGGCGTCGATGCGGCGCAGGTAGGCGTCCGTCTGATGAAGATCCATGGGCTTCAGTCTGCCGGTTCGCGCGTGGTGACCGTGCCCGTTACTAAGGGCCTTGAGGTAAGGTTAGGCTTAGATAAGTTGATGTTGTGGTGCGGCGGGCCAGGAAGGCGGGGAACGATGCGGGTCCTCTTCGTGCGCGCATGAGCATGGATGCAGGGGCGAGCGTGGAAGCGGCTGTGCTCACGGCCGATGTGACGCCCCGTCGGATCGCGGGGCCGACGCCCTGCATCGAGCGCGTCGCCGCGCGCCTGGCGGGGCTTGGGGACTCCGCCGGTGACTCCGGGAGTGTTGACGAGTCTGGCGGCTTCGGCGGTCACGGCGGCTTCGGTGGCTTCAGCAGCCAACGGGCCGCCCTGCTCGAAGAGTTCTGGGCCGAGGTCGGGCGTCGCGGCACGCCCCTGATCGAGGATGTCGACGGCGACCCGGAGCACCGTGCGGTGACCTTCCTGTGGCGCGGCCACCGCGTCACCCGGCAGGTACTGCTGCTCGCCAACCGCATCGTGGACCCGGCCGACCTCGCCGCCTCCCGCCTCACTCTGCTCCCGGGCACGGACATCTGGTACGTCGCCCATCGGCTGCGCGCCGATCACCGTGGCTCGTACCGCATGGCCGCCGACATCTCGCCCGGCGAACCGCCCGCCTCCGCCGTCCTCCTCCAGGAGCGGCTGCGCTCCCTGTCCGCGCACGCCGCTCCCGACCCGCTCAACTCCCGCCGGATACCGGGGCGTTGGCTCGCCCGCGAGAGCTCCGTCTTCGCGCTCCCGCAGGCCCCCGGGCAGCCGTGGTCCGAGCCGCGCGCCGGTGTGGCCCGGGGGAGGGTCGAGCGGCACCGGCTGCCCGCGGGGGTGCTCGGTGCCGAGCGCGACGTGTGGGTGTATCTGCCGTCGGGCACCGAGGCGACCGTCGCGACCGAAGCGGCCGATCTGCCGGTCCTCGTGCTGTGCGACGGCGACATGTGGTTCGGGAGGCTCGGGTTCCAGGCCACGCTGGACGCCCTTGTCGCCGACGGCGCCCTGCCCCCGCTCGCCGTCCTGGCGCCGGACGCCGTCGACCACTCCACGCGGCAGCGGGAACTCGGCGCCCGCGACAGCAACGTGGGCTTCCTCGCCGACGAGCTCCTGCCCTGGGCCGCGGGGCGCTGGCCGCTGACCACCGACCCCGCGCGCACCGTCGTAGCGGGCCAGAGCCTGGGCGGACTGACCTCCCTGTACGCGGGATTCCTGCGCCCGGAGCGGTTCGGCAACGTCCTGGCCCAGTCCCCGTCGCTGTGGTGGCGCCCCGGAGTCCCGCCGGGCGCTCCCGAGGTGCCGCCGCCCACTCGCGCGGCGCGGAACCCGTGGCTCATCTCACGCTTCGACGCAGCCGAACGGCGTGCCATCACCGTGCACATCGACGTCGGACTGCACGAGGGCACCCTGGTCGAGCACACCCGTGAGCTGTACGAGGCGCTGCGTTCCCGTGGCTACCAGGCGAGCTGGAACGCGTACAACGGCGGTCATGACCACGCCTGTTGGCGTGGCTGCCTCGCCGACGGCCTGGTGTCCCTGCTGAGCCGCTGACCCGCCGACCGCCGAGCCGCCGTCCCTGCCGCGCGCGCTGTTCTCGACTTTCTCGACGGCGCCGCGGGCGCCCTGCCACACTGGGCCGCCCCGTGTCGCTGTTGGGCTGAACGGGTGAGGTCGCGTAAGAATTGGCCGGTGCAGATACTGAAGGCGAGTCAGGACGGGGTGGGGCGTTGAACAGCCACGACGTCACCGACGAACAGTGGGAAGGGCTCGCCCAGGTCGTACCGCTGCGCAGCCGCAACGAATGGCCGTCCTGGCCCGGCCACCGCGCGCTGCCCGACGCGGAGACCGAGGCGCGGCGGCGCTTCGTCGTGATGCGGGTCAACGTCTTCGCGGACGCCCGCGAGGTCGCCGAGACGGTGATGGCCCAGATCCCGGTCCTGCTCGACCTGACCGGCGCCGAGACGGAAGTCGCCAAGCGCGTCCTGGACTTCAGCAGCGGCGTGGTCCTCGGCCTCGGCTGCGGGATGCACCGGGTCGACAAGAACGTCTTCCTGCTCGCGCCCCCCGGCACCGAGGTGCAGGGGCTCGTCGCGGCGGCCCAGTCGTAGGCGCCGCTTTACGCGGCCAGGATCCAGCTGCGCCAGGCATAGTCGTACGGAGGGGTCGCGAGGCATAGGCCCGGCGCATAGCTGCTCCGGGCCGCGACCGAGGCCGCTCCGGCGGTAATCCCTCATTCGTAGGAAGGTCACCAGGGCGGAACGGTTCGGCGGGCCCACCGCCGCCTACCGTCCGGACATGACTGTGCACCTCCCGGGGGCGGCCGCCGGGCCATCGTCCGGCCCGGACCGGAGCTGCGTCACGGAACTCCGGCTCTCCGCCTTCGCCGCGCACCGCGGCACCGTGCTGCCGCTCGGCCCGCTGACCTTCGTGGCCGGGCCGAGCGGCAGCGGGAAGTCCACCGCGCTCGCCGCGTACGAGGCCCTCGCACGGCTCGCCGCGGGGGACGAACTCACCGACGTCTTCGCCGATCCGGTGGCCTGCGTGCCCGACCGGGCGCGGGCCGACGGCCAGCAGCGGCGGGGCTTCCGCATCGGCTGCACGGTCGAGGGACCCGTCGGAGCGGTGCGGCTCGACCTCGCCGTACAGGCCGAACCCGAACTGCGCGTCGTCGGCGAGCGGCTGACCTGGGGCGGGCTCACCCTGCTCGAGACGGCGCTGCGCGATCCGGGGCGGCGCGCGGTGCAGGCGGCCTGGCACACGGCGGGCCTCTCGCCGGTCACCCGCGGCCCGCTGCCGGACGACCGGCTCGGCACCGCGCTGCTCCCGCTGCGTGTCGCGGGCAAGACGGACGGACAGCGCCTGGTGCTCGCGGCGGCCGAGCAGGTGGTGGTCGCGCTGCGCTCGGTCTTCCCGTGCGCGCCCGCGCCGAGCCCCATGCGGCTGCCCGTACCGCCCGGACTCGTCGGCGCGGGGCGCCTGTTGAGCAGCTGCGACAACCTCGCCGAGGTGCTCCTGCGTACGCGCGAGGAGTGCGGCAAGCGGCACGCGAGGCTGGTGGAGGCGGTGCGTGCCGGGTGCGCGGGGCCGGTCGTCGATGTCTTCTCGGAGGTCGCGGAGGACGGCTCTGTGCGCGCGCTGATCGACCGGGGCGACGGATTCCACTCTCCCGTCGGGCGGCTCGGGGACGGCGAGTTGAGGTATCTGGCCCTCGCGCTTGTGCTGCTCACCGGCCCGGGGGTGTTCGAGGTCGACCCGGTGGCCGAGGTGCCGTCGGCGTACCAGACCCTCACCGTGCTCGCCGACGGCTTCGACCACTGTCTCGACCTGCGGCAGCGGCGGGCGCTCGCCGAACTCGCCGCGCGCACCTGCGAGCGCGGGCACATCCGCCTGGTGGCGGCGGTGAGCGACGCGTCGTGGGCCGCCGAGGAGGGCAAGGCCTCGGTGGTAGACCTGGAGCCGTGACAGAACTTGATGTAGCGGGACTCCAGCGCAGGCTGGCCCAGTTCGCGGCGGCGCGGCACTGGCAGCCCTTCCACACGCCCAAGAACCTGGCCGCCGCGCTCAGCGTGGAGGCGTCCGAACTGGTCGAGATCTTCCAGTGGTTGACGCCCGACCAGTCGGCGCGGGTGATGGACGACCCGGACTCGGCACACCGGGTGACGGACGAGGTCGCCGACGTGCTCGCCTATCTGCTGCAGTTCTGCGAGGTGTTGGGCATCGACGCGCTGGCGGCGCTCGACGCGAAGATCGACCGGAACGAGCAGCGCTTTCCGGTGAAGGACGCCTAGGGGACCCTAGGGACACTGGCGACACCTGGCGACGCCTAGGTACACCTAGATCCGTCACTCTCCGGAGTGGACGAGTTGTCCACAGTCGATAACTTGTCCACAGATTTCCGAGTTGCTCTGGCTTTTCATTCCAATGGAAGTCACTCTAGGTAGTGGACAAGGGAGTTCGGGCAACGTGCGGCGAGTGCGCGCGGGATGGATGGGGGTGAGCATGGAGGCGATGCGGCTCATCGAGGCGAGCAGGCACGCCCTGGCGCAGAGCCAGGAACCGCCGGACATCGTGGCGGAGGTGTGGCAGTCCCAGGCCTTGGCGCAGGCGATCGGCAGCCGGCTCGCGGTCGCGGGGCCGCCGGAGTTGCGGGGCGAGGCACTCGGCCTGAGCGAGCTCGGCGGCAGGGGCTGCGGGGTCCTCGACGCCCCGTCGCTCGGGAGCGAGGGGATACGGGCGGCGCGGCTGACCGGCATCGGCGACGCGCAGCAGGTTCTGCACGGACTCGACGAGCTGCTCGGCGAGGTGGGCATCGCCCTCGTCGGCGTCGCCATGGGCGCGGACGACGAGGGGGTGTACTGGCAGTGCATGGAGGCCATCGACGCCGCCGACGAGTCGAGGGACCGGGTGCTCGAGATGCTGCGCAGGCTCGCGGTGCGCGAACAGAGCCTGCCCGAGCCCGACTCGGCGGCGGGGTCGCCATGACCCGGGGTGCGTCACACGGGGCGGGGGGCCTCGCCGGCCGGCGGGTCGCCACCAGGGGGCATGGTCCCGGTCGACGTGGACTGCTGGAGGTCGGCGTCGAGCTGGGTCAGATCGGCGTTGAGCGCTGCCATCAGCTCCTCCATCTGCTTCAGCAGACCCTTGGGTGCGCCCTGCTGCTCGGGCACGGACGGTTCGCGCGCGGCCTCCTGCTCGGGTACGGCTTCCTGGGACATGACGGCCTCCTCGGCCCTCGCCCCTCCGGTGCGGAAGGGCAGTTGGTGCGGGCGACGCGCCGACAGGGGCCGCCGGCGCGGGTGCCGGGCGGTCCGGCTCCGCCCGAGCCAACGATCACGTGCGGCGGCGGGTCACTGGGGAGGGCGTGCGGCCGATTCCGGGTTGACGGATATTCACCCGGCCGGGGCGCCGGACGACCGGCGGGGCCGGTGGAGTTGACGGGCGTTCGAGCGGGCCTGCGCCTGTGCGGTCCAGACCCGCCCGGGGACCGGCGACCGGTGGCCGCCGTCCGCTCAGCCCAGCTGCGGCATGACCTGCGAGGAGATCAGCTCCAGGTGGTCCAGGTCGTCCAGGTCCAGGATCTGCAGATACATGCGCTGCGAGCCGACGGCCCGGTAGGCGTTGATCTTCTCGACGACCTCGGCGGGAGACCCGGCGAGCCCGTTCGCCTTCAGGTCCTCCACCTCGCGGCCGATGGCGGCGGCGCGGCGCTTCACCTCCGCGTCCGTCTTGCCGACGCAGGCCACCAGGGCGTTGGAGTAGGTGAGGTCGTCGGCCTTGCGGCCGTGCTCGTCGGCGGCGGCGCGCACCCGCTTGAACTGCTGCTCGGTATCGGCCAGAGAGGCAAAGGGAATGTTGAACTCAGTTGCGTACCGCGCCGCGAGGGCGGGCGTCCGCTTGGCGCCGTGGCCGCCGATGAGGACGGGCACCTTCGACTGCGAGGGCTTGGGAAGGGCGGGGGAATCGGAGAGTTGGTAGTACGTACCGTCGAAGGAGAAATGCTCGCCGACCGGCGTCTCCCACAGACCCGTCACAATGGCGAGCTGCTCCTCGAGGCGCCCGAACTTCTCCTTCGGGAAGGGGATTCCGTAGGCGGTGTGCTCCGCCTCGTACCACCCCGAGCCGAGGCCCAGTTCGATGCGGCCGCCCGACATCTGGTCGACCTGCGCGACCTGGATCGCGAGGACGCCGGGCAGCCGGAAGGTGCCCGCCGTCATCAGCGTGCCCAGGCGGATCCGCCGGGTCTCACGGGCCAGGCCGGCGAGCGTGATCCAGGCGTCCGTGGGGCCGGGCAGACCGTCGGAGGAGCCCATGACGAGATAGTGGTCGGAGCGGAAGAAGGCGCTGTAGCCGAGGTCCTCGGTGGCCTTGGCGACGCGGAGCAGCGTCTCGTAGGTCGCACCCTGCTGCGGTTCGGTGAAGATTCGAAGGTCCATGCAGCCATCTTGCCCAGATGCCGGAGCCAGTTTCAGGCGTGGCGAGGCTGTGTTGCCGCTGATGGCGGCGACACGATAAGTGCCGCCGCCATCAGCGCCGTTGAAGGGCGGACCCTCACAGCCTCGGGTCGACCGGCTCCGACTCCAGGGCGAGGACGGCGAAGACCGCCTCGTGGACGCGCCACAGCGGCTCCCCGTCGGCGAGCCGGTCCAGGGCCTCCAGGCCGAGGGCGTACTCGCGCAGGGCGAGCGAGCGCTTGTGGTTGAGGAAGCGCTGGCGCAGCCGGTCGAGGTTGTCCGGGCGGGTGTACTCGGGACCGTAGATGATCCGCAGGTACTCGCGGCCGCGCACCTTGATGCCGGGCTGGGCAAGCCGGCCCTTCCCGTCGCGTACGAGCGCCTGGAGCGGCTTGACGACCATGCCTTCGCCGCCGCGGCTGGTCATCTCCAGCCACCAGTCGATGCCCGACTGGACGGACGCCTCGTCGCCGGTGTCGACGACGAGGCGGCGGGTGGTCTGGAGCAGGCCCGTCGGGTCGTGCTCGACGAGCCGGTCGAGCCAGGCCAGCTGCTCGTCGTGCGGCACGGCCGCCAGGGAGCGGCCCTGGGCGGCGAGCACCTGGAACGGCGCGATGCGTACGCCGTCCAGGCCGTCCGTGGGCCAGCAGTAGCGGCGGTAGGCCTCGGTGAACGCGGCCGCGTCGGTGGCCCGTCCGTGCTGCTTGGCGAGCAGGTCCGTGACGTCGATGCCGCGGGCCGCGGTCGCCTCCAGGGCGGCGATGGCACCGGGGAAGACGGCGCGGGACGCGGCGCCCACGGCGGCGTACTGCTTGCGCAGCAGGCCGGACGCCTTGAGGGACCAGGGCATCAGCTCGGCGTCGAGCAGCAGCCAGTCGGTGTCGAGCTCCTCCCAGAGCCCGGCCTCGGTGACGGCGGCGCGCAGGCGGCCGAGGATCTCCTCGGTCACCGACGCATCGTCGAAGAAGGGGCGTCCGGTGCGGGTGTGGAGCGCGCCGGTCGGGCCCTCGGCGCCGAAGCGTTCGCGCGCCACGTCCGCGTCGCGGCAGACCAGGGCGACCGCTCGCGAGCCCATGTGCTTCTCCTCGCACACGACCTTCGCGACACCGTCCGCCTTGTACTGGGCGAAGGCCTCGGCCGGGTGCTCCAGGTAGCCCTCCACCTGGGAGGTCGCGGTCGGGGCCATGGTGGGCGGGAGGTAGGTGAGCAGCCGGGGGTCCACCGCGAAGCGGCTCATGACCTCCAGGGCGGCCGCGGCGTTCTCCTCGCGCACGGCGACGCGGCCGGAGTGCCGGGTCTCCACGGTCCGGCGGCCGCTGACGTCCGCGAGGTCGAGCGGGCGCCCTTCGTGGCCGCCGGGTGCCTCGGTGGCCAGGGGGCGGGTGGGCTCGTACCAGACCTGCTCGGCCGGTACGTCGACGAGTTCACGCTCGGGCCAGCGCAGCGCGGTCATCCTGCCGCCGAAGACGGCGCCGGTGTCCAGGCAGATGGTGTTGTTGATCCAGCTGGTGTTCGGCACGGGCGTGTGGCCGTAGACGACCGTCGCCCGGCCCCGGTACTCCTCGGCCCACGGGTAGCGCACGGGCAGGCCGAACTCGTCGGTCTCACCCGTGGTGTCCCCGTACAGGGCGTGTGAGCGGACCCGGCCCGAGGTGCGGCCGTGGTACTTCTCGGGCAGGCCGGCGTGGCAGACGACGAGCTTCCCGCCGTCGAGGACGTAGTGGCTGACGAGCCCGTCGATGAACTCCCGTACCCGCTCCCGGAATTCCGGGTCCTTGGCGTCCTCCTTCTCCAACTGCTCGATGGTCTCGGCGAGGCCGTGGGTGTGCTGGACGTTCCGGCCCTTGAGGTAGCGGCCGAGCTTGTTCTCGTGGTTGCCGGGCACGCACAGGGCGTTGCCGGCGGCGACCATCGCCATGACGCGGCGCAGCACGCCCGGACTGTCGGGGCCGCGGTCGACGAGGTCGCCGACGAAGACCGCCGTGCGGCCATCGGGGTGCGCTCCGTCGACGTATCCCAGCTTGGTGAGCAGGGTCTCCAACTCGGAGCGGCAGCCGTGGATGTCGCCGATGATGTCGAAGGGACCGGTGAGGTGGGTGAGGTCGTTGTAGCGCTTCTCCAGGACGACTTCGGCGCTCTCCACCTCCGCCACACTGCGCAGCACATGCACCTTCCGGAAGCCCTCGCGCTCCAGACCGCGCAGCGAGCGGCGCAGTTCGCGGCGGTGGCGCGAGATGACGTGGCGGGGCATGCCGGCCCGGTCGGGGCGCGCGGCGTTGCGCTCGGCGCAGACGTCCTCGGGCAGGTCGAGGACGATCGCGATGGGCAGTACGTCGTACTGGCGGGCCAGCTGGACGAGCTGCTTGCGGCTCTCGGCCTGCACATTGGTCGCGTCGACGACAGTGAGCCGTCCGGCGGCGAGGCGCTTCCCGGCGATGTAGTGGAGCACGTCGAAGGCGTCCCCGCTCGCGCTCTGGTCGTTCTCGTCGTCGGCGACGAGCCCGCGGCAGAAGTCGGAGGAGATCACCTCGGTCGCCTTGAACTGCTGCCGGGCGAACGTGGACTTGCCCGATCCGGTGGCGCCGACGAGGACCACGAGGGAGAGGTCGGTCACCGGGAGAGTGCGCGTGCTGGTGGCACCCGTGCTGGTTTCGGTACTGGTCATGCGGCCTTCGCCTCCTTCGCGGTCGGCTTGTTGTGGTTGTCCGTCTTGCCGTCGTCGGCGACCATCGTGAACACGGCCATCTGCGTGGGCGGCCCCACCTCGGGGTCGTCGGGCCCGACGGGGACGAACTCCACGTCGTAGCCGTGCCGTCCGGCGACCTCGTCCGCCCAGGCGCGGAACTCCTCGCGCGTCCACTCGAAGCGGTGGTCGCCGTGGCGCACATGCCCGGCGGGGAGCGTCTCCCAGCGGACGTTGTACTCGACGTTGGGCGTGGTCACGAGCACGGTCCGCGGCCTGGCGGAGCCGAACACGGCGTACTCCAGGGCGGGGAGACGAGGCAGGTCGAGGTGCTCGATCACCTCGCTCAGCACGGCGGCGTCGTACCCCTTGAGCCGCTTGTCGGTGTAGGCGAGCGAGCCCTGCATCAGCTGCACACGGTCCGCCTGGCGCTCGCCCATCCGCTCGATGCGCAGCCGGCGCGCGGCGATGGTCAGCGCCCGCACGGAGACATCGACGCCGACGATCTCGGTGAACCGCACGTCCTTCAGGAGCTCATGCACCAACTGCCCCTGCCCGCAGCCGAGATCGAGCACACGACCCGCCCCGGCGGCACGCAGCGCCTCGACGATCGCCGTGCGCCGCTGGACCGCGAGCGGCACCGGCTTCTCCTCGGTGTCCGTCGTCTCGTCGACCGCGTTGTCGATCTCCTCGACCTCGCTGTCGTCGGCCTCCGCGAGCCGCACCAGCTCAAGGGCCTCCATCGCCTGCCGGGTCAGACCCCAGCGGCGCGACAGATAACGGCTGGTGATCAGCTTCTGCTCGGGGTGCTCGGCCAGCCAGCCCTCGCCCGCCCGCAGCAGCTTGTCGACCTCGTCGGGTGCGACCCAGTAGTGCTTGGCGTCGTCGAGGACCGGCAGCAGTACGTACAGCTGCCGCAGCGCGTCGGCGAGCCGCAACTCGCCCTCCAGGACAAGGCGTACGTAGCGCGAGTCGCCCCACTCGGGGAACTGCTCGTCGAGCGCGACCGGTTCGGCGCTCACACTGTCCCAGCCCAGCGGCCCGAACAGCTTGTGCACCAGATCGGCGCCGCCGCGCGCGGGCAGCGCGGGCACCTCGATACGCAACGGCATGGGGGCCGCGGCCCGTTCGGGACGGGCGTTGCACACCCCGCGCAGCGCGCTCTTGAAGACCGTGCTCATCGCGACGGAGAGCAGCGAGGACGCGGCGTACGGCCGGTCGTTGACGTACTGCGCGAGTGCCGCGTCGGCCGCACCGCCGCGCCCCTTGCCCTTGCCGCGGCGCACGAGCGCCACGGGGTCCACCTCGAGCAGCAGCGCCGCGGTGCAGCGCTCGACGGTCGCCTCTGGGTAGAGGACATGCGCCGTGCCGTGCGAGGTGGAGAAACGCTGCGCGTTGTCGGGATGCTTGTGCAGCAGAAACCCGAGGTCGGTCGCGGGGCGTTCAGGGGTGCCGGTGGTACTGATCGTCAGGAACACGGTGGGTAGACCTCGAAACGGGATCTGAGCCGGGGATACTCACCGGGCCCGCTGACGCAGTGCACATGGGGTGCACATGCGCCGGGCCCCGAAGCACCACAGCAATGGGAACGCGCGCTTCGGTGATCACAGCCTCTGGCCCTTCCTCGACCTCGTAGCAGTGCCGATGCCGCGCCGCGGTCGCCCGCCTGCGCGACGCCGTCCCTCCGGCGCGCCTCTACAACGTACAGCGAACACCGGAGGCACACTCAGGGATTTTCGCTCCGCCGATCTCGCTCGGTCCGGGGGCAGGCGAACCTGCCGCCGTACACGACGGTGCACGAGCTGCGCGAACGCCGGGGTACGCAGCGAGGACTCGACTGCGCGCATCGCCGGGCGTTCCCGAGCGGCGTTGATCTCGCTGGGTGCTCGAACTACTCGTGGGAAGCGGATTGATGGCAGTGGCCTGCGACTACCGCAACCCCTGGCGAGCCGACGGCGAGGGCGACGGAGCGGGCTCCTGACGGACCTTGTGGCAAGGGCCAGTTAAGGAGATGTCAAAGGCCCCGGACCATGATTGGTCCAGGGCCTTTGATGCCGAAGGTGTCGCGGGCGTGGCGTCGGCCGAGTTCCTCGAGCTCGGGGTGGCTCCAGCGGTCTGCCGCGGCGCGGACGTCGATGAGGTCGCGGGCAAGGCCACGGTCGGACAGTGCTCGGACTTTGGTGCCGACCACGTCTTCGAGGGAGAGGACAAGGCCGTAATCGGTCTGCACGGGTGGACGCCAGAGGGCTTCCTTGAGGACGTCGACCTCGCACTCTTCGCCGGTGTTCGGGTCGGTGACGATGAGTCGTGCGGAGAGAGGATCCGTCTCCAACGCCCGCACCCGCCAGCCCCTTTCCTCCAACCCGGCTCGGACCGTGGCGGCGATCTTCTCCATCCCCTCAGGGTTCTCGGTGGCGACATCGAGGTCCTGGCTGAGGCGGTCGACCAGGCCGTGGGCCCGGACGGCGTAGCCGCCGGTGAGGGCGAGGGGGTAGGGGGTGCCCACGGCGAGTACGTCGGTGAGCAGGCGGCGGTGGAGTTCGGTCAGGTTCACGCAACAGCCTGGGTGCTCGGGGCCAGCTCGGGGAAGGCGGATTCCCAGACGTCGCGCAGGTCCCGGCTGATCAGGGTGCGCAGGGTGGGCCACAGGCTGACGAGCAGCTCCTGGTTGAGGTACTGGATCAGGTCGTCGTGGAGGCCCTCGGCCAGGACGATGCGGTAGCAGCTCATGCGCAGGCGCGGCTGGTCGAGGTCGAACTCAGTCAGCCCGGACCAGGCCAGGTGCAGCGGCAGGCTCACGATCCCGTGGGCGGGACCGTCGAGTGTCGCGAGCTCGGCGGGTAGCCGCCGGGCGAACTTGGCTCGGCGGAGCTCGGAGAAGTTGGGCGGTGAGGCCATGTCTCGATTATTGCCTGCGGGCGTGGGGTGGGGGCCGCGAAATGTTCCGACACTTGAGCGGAGAGCCTTCTTAGTGATCACTCCTAGGGGCCTGAGCTCCCTCCATGCTTTGGCTGGGCCTGGTGCCTGTGGAGTGGTTCGCATAGGCGGGCTGCGGGTCGGCGAGCTCGGCGATTGCCGGGAACCCGTGCCGGGACCCGGCGCCAAGGGCGGCAGCGCCGACATCCGCTATAGGAGCGAGGTTGAGCGACCTGGCGGCTGAACTGCGGAAGGAACACTTTGGCGGACATGGGGTTTCACGTCCTGTCGGCGCCTGCCGCTCCCCGTGGCTCCCCGCTCGTTCTGGCACGGCTGTGGCATGGGGAAGGAGCCTTGCGCAGAGGCTCCGCGCCTGGCTTCGACCGTGGCCATGACCGGCGGGACAAACATCAGCCTTACTGACAGCTAGATCCCTGTATGGGGTCGGCTTCAGTAAGGCGGGAGATGGTCTGTGAGGACAGCCGCGAGTGAACACTAGGCACTGCCGTCGGGATCATGCTCTCTGACGCTTCTAGCTGGCCTGGGAGAGGGACTGCGCAACATTCTTGTACAGAGGGTCAACGGCAATTTCAACCGAAACGGCGAGGCTGACGGTGCCGCCGCACCCTCGTTCCGCCTCCAGCTCGTTTCTCCTGTCTAAGACATCCGTTACACGGTAAACAGGCGTACGGAGATGTCTGCGCCAGAGGTCTGGAGGGAGAGCTCGCATTCGCCGGTCGGTGTCACCTGGTCGGCCTGGGTCGGGAACCCGGTGAACTCGATCCAGGCGATGCCTTCATCCCCCTCGTTCCAGGTGATCGTGCCCTGCCCGAAGAAGCCGTTACTCCCGGAAGGGTCGGTCACGGTGGCCGTCAGCGTGTTGGCCTCACCTTTGGTGTTCTGGGCCTCGATATCGACGGTGAGCGCCGCACCGGGACTGGCGAGCGGCGTATCCGTCACTGGTGCCAGGCTCCCGACGTTGAAGGAACTCCCGAGACCCGTGGAATTGGTGCCGGTGACCGGTTGCACGGTCACGTTAAACGTCAGCGAGCTAACCGAGACTGTGGCCATGATGTCATCTCCACACGGAAGGCTGGAACACACTGGTCGGTCACGGCGCGGTGCGACAGAAAGAGAAGAAAGGGGAGCGAAAGCGCTACCCGCGGGCGGCGCGGGATCCGGGCCAACCAGCCTCACTTCAAGGGTGTCGCAGCCTCCTTAGGGCTGCAACCCGGTGCCCGTTTGCACGCGTCCGGAACCTACGGAAGTATCGTGAAGTGCCAGGTGATGGCCTATCGCACAAAGGAGAGCTGTCATGGGAGAGGATACCGGCCTGACGCCCACGCTCGACGAACTCGTCGTGGATTCCGCTGAATTGTCACCGGCTTGGGGTGCCTGGTGTCCGGAGGACGGGATTCAGGTAGCCCAGGAACTCGCGGCGGAGCAGGACGGGATAACTGCCGCGGAGGAGCACAACCTGACGACGGGCCACACCGCCGTCGCGACTCTCTCGCTGGCGAACGCGGTCGAGGCCGCCGTCGGCGTCCAGTTGTTCCCGATCCCGTTCTGCTTCCGCTACAACGGCCGCCCCTGGCAGTCGATGACCATAATGGCTCCCGGTGTCGACGAGGCGGGCCAAACGGCCGCCGGCCTCGTCAGTCTCCTCAACATGGTGGCCACGCAGAAGGGTTTCCCACCCCTCTTCTCCGCCATTGGCGGTACCTGCCCAGCCGTGTAGGGCCCGTGCGCTCCACATGGCAGCAACAAACCGATCTGGCGCCGCAGTTCAAGGCGGCGCCAACGGGCGTCCGGACGCCGATCAGGTGCAGGCTCCAAGCCTGAGCGCCCCCGCCGCAGAGGCGGCGCGCGCCCGCGCTGTGCGCGGGCCTTGAAAACCGCGTCCTCTACGTCTGCCGGCAGACTCAGTGACGCCGTGGCGTCCTGTACGACGACGACCCCAAGAGCCGCCGCCGTCGCGTCGTCCCGCTGCCCGCGCTCTGCATCGCACCACTGCGCTGGCACCGGATGCGGCAATCCGCAGCACGCGCCAAGGCGGGGGAGCAGTGGCACGAGTCGGGATACGTCTTCACCACCCGCACCACCCGCACCACCCGCACCGGCCGCCAGGTCGAGCCGCGGAACGTCTACCGCTCCTTCACCCGCGTCGCCGAGTCGGCCGGCAGCCGCGTGATCCGGCTGCACGACGCCCGCCAGGCTGCTCAGGAAGCGGCGTCCCGGTCGTCAGTGACCGCTGCCGTTGATGTCAGATCTGGATGTCAGAAGGGGTCCACCTCCGAAAATCCGGAAGTGGACCCCTTCTGAACTGGTGCCCCCGGTGGGGGTCGGACTGGATCTGTACGGGGCGGTGAGGGCCGGGAGTTGGTGATCTTGGCGACTGTTGGGGTGCGCGCCGAGACAGGCAGTGGCAGGCGCCGAGGCGTTGACATCTCCTTCAGGAGCTCGATCAACAGGACGCAACTGGATGTCGGGGTCGGGGTGCGCGGTGGCGCAACAAACGGCTGGGGACCGTAGTCGTGCGCTGCTGCCCTGCTACCTCAGAACCGACGAAAGCGACGGCCACATGTCCCGCTTGGCAGACAGCGTCGAGAGGGTACAGCTCGTGATGGCGGCCTACTGACGTTCAACTCGTGGTGTCGTCTCGGTGAGGGATAGGCCGGTTTCGGCGAGGCATCCGTCGATGAGGTCGCTGCGGTATTGGATCGTGCGCAGGCCCCGCCGGACGGTCTGGACGAGGTGCTCGGGAGTGGTGAAGGCAACGTTGCTGAGCCAGCCGCGCCGTAGCAGCGACCAGATGCCCTCGACGGGGTTGAGCTCTGGCACGTAGGAGGGAAGTTGGTGCACGGTCAGCCAGTCCCGTGCGCTGGTCCAGGAGCGGAGCCGGGCATCCAGATGGACGTTCAGATTGTCCCAGACGAGCACGATCGGCCCACCGAGCTGGGTGTGGGCGACCTGCAGCAGGTCGCGGTAATCGGTCCAGGCGAAACTCTTTCGGCCCTCGCGCCGGCCGTCGTCTCGGCGGGGCCGGTAGATCAGCCGGGAGCGTTCGCCCGGTTTGTAGCAGGCCAGGGCGGCGATCGAGACCCGGCGGCGGGATCGGCCGCGCACCCGGATGACGGGGGTGTGACCCCGCCGGGCCCACGTGCGGGCGATCGGCGGCGTCATCGAGAAGCTGGACTCGTCCTCGAAGACGATCCAGGCGCCGAGCGCCGCCGCGGTGCTTCCACCAGCGGCCAGGTCTCCTTCACCCAGCCGGTGATCGCCTCATCGTCGCGCTCGACGGCCCGTCTGGCCGGAATCTGGCACGAGAAACCATGGCGGATCAGCAGTTTCCGCACGCCCTGGACGGTGTAGCTCTTGTGAAACCGGCGGCCGATCACGGTCTTCACCCGGGCCAGGGTCCACCGCTGATCCGGCCAGCCATGGGCCATCGGACCCCTGGCCAACTCGGCCTCAAGCACGGCGAACTGGGCTTCGCTCAACCGCGGCGGCGAAGCCGAGCCGGCCGAGCGCAGGGCTCGCGCACCGGCCTTGCCCAAGGCCCGCCGCCAGCGTTGCACCGACCGGACGCTGACCCGTAAATCCTTTGCGATCACCGAGCTCGGCTCGCCTGCGGCGAACCGCTCGGCTGCCACCAGCCGAAGGCCCTCGCGGAACTCCCGCCGCTCGTCCGTCAGCCCGCCACCCTGCGCATACCTCACGACAACGGCGTACCGCGAGGATCAAGCCCTGTCAGCAGCTACGACACCACGAGTTGAAGGTCAGTAACTGCTAGAGCAAGCACAAGAAGCACTGGGCGATGAGGATGTGGAGCTGGAGGCGCTGCGAGTTCTGGTGACGGCTCTGACAGCAGCCTTGCCGGAAACACTGCACGTAGCGACCAGCCGCGCTCATGTCTTGACCGTGAGCGAACCGCGCAGCTGCTGAAGAGACAAGCCAGAGGGCACGGCTGTGAGCGAGTGGTGACAGGAAGGCATGTATGCAGCAGCAGGGACGAACAGTCAAGGTGTCGGTGAGATTGCGCGGTGCAGCTTGGCAGAAGGACGAACTGGAGCGTCGTTTCACGGCGAAGGGGTGGATCCTGATCTCCTGCCCGCGGGAGGAAGACTTCCCGCTTGATGACCAGGACGACCACGCTGGCACATACGTGTTAGGTGTCATCGTTCGGCCTGGCCCGGAGCGCTGGGATGGGCGCGAGGCCATTCGGGAAGTAGAAGGGCTCGCCGACGCCGGAGGCTTCGACCTGACTGTTCGTCACATCCAGCCTGGGCCAAGGCAACGGGAGGTGCTGCCCAAGTGGTATGGGTACGTGCCCGCACGTATCGATTCGGGCAGAGGACGCCGGTGGGCGAACACCCTTGCCCGTAAGTGGGGTGTGTATGACACTGGCGAGATCCTCGTTGGGCCACTCCCTCTGGTTCATGGCCACGACGTCAACTCGAGAGTGCGGGCCCCATATGGTGGGGATGAGGCGGCGCATAACAGTCGTCTGAGGTTGCGCGTTGGCGTACAGCGCCGGATTCAGACGTGGTTGGTGGTGTCCCTCTTTGGGGCCTGTCTGTGCGGGGGGTGGGCCGCTGCGGCCACGTCGTGGTGGCAAGCCGTGGCGGCGTCCCTGGTCGCTCTAGGTTTCGGTGCCGCGCTGTTCGGTCTTCTTCGCCGCAGCGAGGCGTCTGCCTCGTTCCCAGCGATCGTGCTCGTGTCACTGTTGGCCTGCGGAGCGCTAGTCGTAGTGGGCATGATTGCGGGTCTCGGTACGGTGGCGCTCGTCTGCGGAGTTGTGCCGGTCTCGCACGGAGTGCGGCTTCTGGCGCAGACAGGTGCAAGGCGCCCTCTCCTCATTGCCGCGGGCGTCGCGCTGCTTCCTGTCGTTCTGCCCTGGTCGCTGAACATGGGGGCAGTCCAATACACCTTCTACGGTGCGGCCTTCGGGGTGGCTCCCGAGCACATGCAAGTGGCCCAGGTCCACAAGGCCGTCGCCTCGCTGTCGGTCCTGGCAGTGTCGGGTTCCCTGGTTATGGGCTTCCTGGCTGCCTGGGGCTACGCCGTGTACTACTTGAGAGGCATGGCGGACCGGTACCTCTCTCCCCTCCTTGCATTGATCGCCGTCGCGGCGCTCGGACTGGCTTGGCTCGTCACAGTGCCGCAAGGCCCAGGAGAGGCAGGTCGGAAGGCAGTCGCTGACTGGCACCGGAACCGAGTGCCGGCCACGTACGAAGGTGTCACGGCCCTACCGGTCTGTGTCACGCCTTTACGGCCGGTGGCTGAGCTGCCGGCATATGCCCAGGACGTGGATCCCTTCAAGGTGTACGCGGCCTTCGGCGTAGTTGATGGTGAGATCTGGCTCTGGGACCCGGATACAGAGAATGACTTTTCTGTGCCTGCGGACTCCCTACGAGCGTTGAAGGCGGGGACGGGGAAGGCGGGAGACAGAATTCCGCGCTCATGTACCGGGAAGTAGTGAGACCGCGCCGCTCGGGGGCAGGGGGGCGCCATGTGTTGAGGCGTGCGGCATGAGTCCCGTCGGCGGCAGCGGTCAACTCGCCTATAAACCCTGCGTACGCCTGGCGATGAGCTTCGCGCCTCCACTGAGAGACGGTCGCGAGGGACTGTTTGCGTCCCAGTTACCCAGGCGGCCGAGATCGCTCCGCCGGCACCCACTGCAGCTGCCAGAATTCCTGCCAGTCCGCTAGCGACTGCAATCCCCCCTGCACCCATGCCTCAGACTGTGCCCCTCCTAGCGAGGGCACATCGGGTCCTTACCTTCTTGTCTGAATTCCTGGGTCCTGGGAGTGCGGCCTAGGTCATGCGAGGTTTGATCAACTTTTCCCCCCTCGGTACAGACGTCATCTGGTGAGGCAGGCCCATGAGCATCGATGTCAGGTCGTCCTCTTCCTCGCTTGTCGCGAAGATGACCTGGCTCCCAGCGGAACCGTTCTCGGCAGCCCGCTTCAACAGCTGTTGGAAGCTAAACCGGGCAGCCTCCTGCTGTCGTGGTTCATCAAAGATGAGGAGTTGAGGGTGATGCGTTTGGAACTCTCGCGAGACCTCCATAAAGGAAAATAGGTAAGACCAAATCACCCTAATCATGTCACTTGCTGATAGATCGAACCCGAGATCAAATCCCTCATGACTAGGGCGATAAGTTTTCGTGGAGATGTCGATTGATCGAGGTTCGAGTGAGCGGAACCCGTACACTTCGAGCTGAGAAGTCAGAGAGTTCTTGAGTGAGCGGATCTTAAGCTCGTCCGAGGTGGTTAGCTCTCTACGCCTGAGAGCAGCAAGCGCTTCCTTGTTTTGGCGCCAAGTGGCCGCGAGCGAATCAAGCTCATCCATCGATGATTCGACGGAATCTCGGACGCCACGTAGTGCATTCAGCTTTTCCTCTGCTCTAACTCGTTGAGTGAGCTTAGCGGCGTCAGGGAGGGAGCTTGGGCTAATCAGGGCATCCTTTTGCGAGCGGATCGTTGTGCGCAAATCCTCCATCTCTTTGCGCAATCTGAACACTCTAACTTGACTGATTTCCGCAACTCGATTGGTATCCAGTTGCATGGAGCGAAATGTCGTTAGCTCCTTCTCGAGGTGCGAGATGTTATCCTCGATAGTCAGTGGATAATCGGTAATCTCGAAACCGTCGGGAAGACTTTGGCCGCAGGTCGGACAGGTCTCATCAGGGAGACCATAACTATCAGAAGCTCCGAGTCGCTGCAGTAGAGCCGCATCCTTATGCTTGCGCAAGTCCTCTTCCAGCGCTTCGATGCGGAGTTCCAGAGACTGCGCCTGCCTTTTTGCCTGCTCCCATTCCTCAATCGCCGAGGACAGCACGATGCTAAGTTGCGTTGCCCTGTCTTGATTGAGCGACAAGGCTTCTTCTATCTCCGGAGCAACTTCACCGACAGATGTAATACGTTGAATCCCCTGTGATTCTAGCTCACCTGCTAGGCGATCAATTTCCTCATCGAGAGGAACCCATCCGGAACCAGGGTCTACTTCTAGGGATACCAAGTCTTCTCGCTGCCAGGCGGAGTTAGGCTTCTTGGGGATACCCTTTACGAGGATTCCGGCGCGATTGGCGATATCTGAAATATTCCGATCTACGTTCTTCCAATCTGCTTCGATAAGCGAAATAGAGGACTCGATCCTTTGGGACTCCAGGACCATGTCCATTACGTCTAGATCCAGTATGAACTCGGCGGATCGCTTGGAGACATCCTGAATTCCAAGGTACGTCGGGATGCGTGCTTGCACCCCCGACCAACCGTGTTTTTGCTCAACAAAGAAGTAAGGGAAGAGGCACTCGAGGTACAGGGTTCCCTCGCTGCCGTCCATGCGAGTAACCTTAGGGAGTTCCCAACCAAGAAACTTAGCTAGCTCATAGTGGAAGCCGGCTTCCCTCTTGGCTGATCCTGACCTTCGAACGAAATACTCTCGCTGAGTATAAGGAATTCCAGGATTTGAAAGCGTTGGTCCGCTGCGTGTCCTAATTAGCGTTGTGTCGAACCGGGTGCTCTTCACAGGGCGACCGATTGTCAGGATCTCCCCTTGCTCGTTCTCAATTTCGATTGAGACGCTCGACTCTTCGACGCCGTACTCTTGCCCGTCAATTTCGACAGTATCGGTCATGGCGTGGGGAAGCGGGATGTCACGACTGGGACTCATCATCCCTTCGAGACCTAGACCGTAGATTATGGATTGGAGGCATGTTGACTTACCGCTGGAGTTATCGGCTCGAAGGATGTTTAGGCCAGGGCCGAACTCCAGATTGGTGCCACATGTGGGTCCAGAGGTGCGGACGTTAAGAGAGAGTCTCCTGATCTTCAGCATCTAGGCACTCCACTCCAGTAGATCGCTCACCGATTTTTGCGTGATGCGCGCTGGCAGTGTGGCAAGGAAATCCTTTTCTCGTGCCAAAATCTGTTTGTTAGCCCATAGTAGGGTGGCGAGACGTTCCCCCTTTTCTGTTAAGGAGACGGAAGAGTTCTCGTTCCTCTTCGCTAGCCCTGCGGCGACTGTAATATTGATAGTGCGGGTTGTTGATGGGTCGTGCCTAATGATGAGGTCATTTGGTTTACGGTGTTCCGAAAACCACTCTTTGATCACTTTGCGGCCTTGAGTGGATCGCAATGCCCATGTCAGGACATGGATCTGCTCTAGATTCGCTGTGTTGGCTCGGCACCGTCGGAGGATTAGAACGGCTGAAGCTAGCCTCCAGCCTGTACGAAGGTCGCCGGGGATCGGGTCGGGCCGACGAGTGAAGACAACATTGCTCGAGATTTCTGAGAAGGCTCGTTCCAGAACCGCGGTACCGCTCATGAAGCACTCTCGCTAAACTCGAAGTCTAATGGGCAGCGCATGAGCCAATCCGCTATAGCTCCCCACGACATGGCGTCAATGAAAGAATCATCAAGAGCGGGGACTTGGCGAGACAGTTCGTCTTTTAGCGATCTCACGATGGTCGTCACGTCGGCCGCACTGTTGGTACTGCCGGGCGGGTATTCAAGGACTAGTTTCCTTTCCTTTCGTACTCTACTTCCCGTCGCCGCCTCCCATTGATCCGGGTACTTCTCGCGCAGGCGATCCAGTGCGTTCTCAGAGTCAAGGAATTGATTCACTAGTTGCTCTAGATAGGTGCGACCTGAACTTGGGGAAAGTCTCAACTTGGCGAGTTTATTGAGGGCAGTCTCGGCTAGTTGAGAATTTCCCTCCATCCAACTGTCGACATCGCCTGGAGGGGTGGGGACAACATCGACCAGAGAAGTCGCTCTTTCCAGGATTTCGCTTCGCTCTTTTGCGTAGTTTGCATCGGTGGCGACAGTTACCTTGAAATTTTCTGTAATGAACGGAAGGTTCCTCGACCGCACTTCTTCCGACTTGGTGCTGGCATGCTGAACTAACTGGGCCGAGTCGAAGATTGGGACGAGGAAAATGTAGGTATCTATTTTTACGTCGCCAAGAAGGCGTTGAAGTTCCTTTTGCTTCGTGCTGAGTTTGCGCAGGTCGGTCGAAAGCTTGTCTCGTTGCTTCTCGTATCGCTCTGCGGTGGAAAGAGGCTCGACGGGTGCGTAGCACTGAAATGCTCGACCACAGAAAGTGAAGGCCTCAATTCCGAGGTCTCCTCCATGGCGGGCTGGTACCTCTTGGACTTGGTCCGCACCGTAGTGCCGACGGGCGAGCAGGAGGCAGTACTGCTCCCACTCATCGCCTGAATAGTGATGTGTCGCCGTCAAGCAGCCCTCCAACCTCATGGGCTATGACCAGCACCTACGTGCTGACCTGCCTCACTGTCGTCCCCGCCTCGGAGATGGTAGAGAGGAATTTTTCCCAGGTGGCGCAGTTTCCAATCCTGCTGTCTGAAAAGCGAGGTCGGCGGAGCGGATTTGGCCGGGGAGGTGGCTAAGGCCGTGGAGTGATCCCCAACCACAACGCACCTCATCTCTGAGGTCGGTTGGCTGCTAGCTCTTCGCATGAGGCCTGGTGGACCGGGCCGGGAGAGGGGTGGAGACGGGCACGGCGGCCCGGGGAGCGGAGCGGACCGCCTTGATGGGTGCAGGGAAATTTCAGTCATTCAGATCGGCGGTGATCGCTGTGTCCGTCCCTTCACCGGTACACGCAAGCTGGGAATGGCTCTCCCTTTCGGCCTTCCAATCGGGGTGCCTATCGGTCCCCCCGCTAGGGCGCGTATCGAAAGCGGATCTTGAGGTGAGATGATCTTGCTTCGTGGCACGTGGAGATCTGACGGATACGCAGTGGGCCCGCCTGGAGCCGTTGTTGCCCCGGGGCAAGAAGCCGGGCCGTC
>NZ_SRIC01000468.1 GCF_004684775.1 Streptomyces sp. MZ04 | reverse complement strand
ACCTCCACCGGCAGCGCCACCCGCGGCCCCCGCACCTCCGCCCTCGCCGCCGCAGGCCTCGCCGCCATCGGGCCCGCCACCTGGGGCACCACCTACGTCACGACCACCGAGCTGCTGCCCCCGGACCGGCCGCTGCTCGCCGCGGCCCTGCGCGCGCTGCCCGCCGGGCTCATCCTGCTCGCGCTCACCCGGCGGCTGCCGACCGGCGACTGGTGGTGGAAGGCCGGAGTGCTCGGCCTGCTCAACTTCGGCGCTTTCTTCCCACTCCTCTTCTTCGGCGCCTACCACCTACCCGGCGGCGTCGCCTCGACCGTCAGCGCCGTCATGCCGCTGCTCGTCGCGGGATTCGGGATGGGGGTCCTGAAGGTGCGGCCCACGCGCCGGACTCTTGGCGCCGGGCTCGTCGGAGTCGTGGGCGTCGCCCTCCTCGTCCTGCGCGGCAACGCGTCCGTCGACCTCGCGGGGATCGCGGCCATGCTGGTGGCCACGACGCTGATGGCTCTCGCCGTCGTACTGAGCAAGCGGTGGGGACGGCCGGAAGGCGCCTCGCTGCTCGCCGTGACCGGGTGGCAACTCACCGCCGGAGGCCTGGTGTTGGCGCCCATCGCGCTGACCGCCGAAGGCCTCCCCGACCACTTCACCGGCGCCAACCTCGCCGGATACGCCTACCTCGGCATCATCGGCACCGCCGTCGCCTACGCCCTCTGGTTCCGCGGCATCGAACGGCTCCCCGCCTCGTCCGTGTCCTTCCTCGGACTCACCAACCCCGTCGTCGCCACCCTCGCCGGGCTGGTTCTGCTCGGGCAGACGCTCACCCTCTGGCAGGTGGGCGGGCTGGTGCTCGTCGTGGCGAGTGTGCTGGTCGGGCAGGGCCGCCGCCGCGTGGCCCGCCGTCACCCGTAACTACCCCACCACCAAACCCACCCATCAAACCCACCGCCCAAGGAGCAGTCCCCATGCGCATCACCGTCTTCGGAGCAGCCGGAAACGTCGGCAGCCGCGTAGTCACCGAAGCCCTCACCCGCGGCCACGAAGTCACCGCCGTCGTCCGCGACCCCGCCCGCTTCGGCGAGCTGCACCCGGGCGCTTCCCACCGCACCGGCGACGCCCAAGACCCCGAGCAGGTGGCCGAGTTGAGCGCCGGACAGGATCTCGTGGTGAACGCCACCAGACCGGCCCCCGGCCGCGAACCCGAACACGCCGCCATCAGCCGGGCGTTGCTCGCCGGACTCGCGAGCGTCAGCGGCGTACGCCTGATGATCGTGGGCGGGGCCGGGAGCCTGACCGTGCCGGGCACGCGAGGCGGCGTCCTCGCGATCGACGATCCGGCGTACGTCCCCGCCGCCTGGCGGCACATCGCGCTGGCCTCCAACGATCAGTACGACGCCGTCCGCACCGCCGACACCGAGGTCGACTGGACGTACTTGAGCCCGTCCGCCGTACTGGAGCCCGGCGTCCGCACCGGCACCTACCGGCTCGGCGCCGACGAACTGATCGTCGACGCCGAGGGCAACTCCGCGATCTCCATGGAGGACTTGGCGGTGGCGCTCCTGGACGAGGCCGAACGCCCCAAGCACCACCGCACTCGCTTCACCGCCGGGTACTGACCGCCGGCCACGGGCCCGAACTCACGCCGCAGCCCGCCGGAACTGCTGGTTGGCGCCGGTGCCACAGGTCCACTGGACGAGTCGGGCGCCGTCACCGGTGGAGTCGTCCTTGACGTCGAGGCACTTGCCGCTGTGCCGGGAGACGAGCCGGTAGGTGTCTTCTCCACGGTCCTCGAAGCGCCACTGCTGGTGCGCACCGGAGCCGCAGCGGTACTGGTTCACGAAGGCCCCGTCGCTGGTGGACTCGTCCGCCACGTCCAGGCACTTGCCGCTGTGCTGCGCCAGGACTCGTACGTACCCGTCGCCCGCGTCCTCCAGACGCCACCGCTGGTTGAGGTCGCCGTCGCAGGAGTACTGCACGACGTACGCGCCGTCGGCGGACGAACTGTCGGAGACGTCAAGGCACTTGCCGCTGTGCCGGGCGGCGAGGGTGTAGTGGGGACCGCCTCCCACGCCCCCGATGGCCCCGGTGTCGGTGTCGACGGAGATCTGCGGATACCACGGCAGGTTCATGGTGGTCCTGGTCGGGAAGTCCAGGGGCAGCCAGACGTACTGGGAGTCGTTGACCGTGCCGCCCATGGAATTGCCCCAGCGGTCGCCCATGTAGAGGTACGAGGTGCTCGACGCACCTGAAGTGCCCTGCACTGGAAGGACGTACGCGGTCTGGGACCCGTACGCGGTCGCGTCGCCGACGTCCTTCATCTCCGTCCAGGGCCCGGTGATGCTGTCGGCCGTCGCGTACTTCTGCTGATTGGGATACCACCCGCTGGTGCCCGAGGTGAGCATGAAGTAGACGCCGTCACGCTTGAACAGGGCGGGGGATTCCCGGTGGTTGCCCGGCCAGGGGTTGGCGACTTCCTTGTCGAAGCCGGTGTAGTCGGCGGTCAGCTTGTAGATGAAGAGATCGGCGTTCTCGCTGCCGGACGAGATCTGGTACGCCGTACCGTCGTCGTCCTTGAACAGCGTCATGTCCCGGGACGTCGTGCCGCTCGGCGGCCGGAAGCTGCCTTTCCAGGTGTAGTCGCCGTCGACCGTGTCGGACACGGCGACGGCGGTGCGGGACTCGGTGTAGTCCTTGCCGTTCTCCTTGTGCATCCACATGACGAACTTGCCGGTGTCGCTGTTGTAAATGACCTTGGGACGCTCGATGTTGGCGACGGCGAGCTCGGGGTCGCTGTCCTGCGTCAGGGCGTTCTTCCGGAACTCCCAGGTCTTCAGGTCGGTCGAGCGGTAGACGGAGACGGCCTTGAAGGTGTTGTCCGGGTGCCGGTTCTCGCCGAACAGGTAGTAGAAGTCGCCCACTTTGATGGCTCCACCGCCGTGGGCGTGGACGACGGCGCCGGTGGTGTCCGTGAACTGGGTCGCGTTGGTGATGGTGACGGGTGCGGCCTGCGCGAGGGGCGCGGCATGAGCGGGGAGACCGGCGGCCACGAGCCACAGCACGGTCAGGAAGGCGGCCAGTAAGGGTCTGCGGGCGCGTTGAAGCATGGAATGCATGGAATGCATCGAAGGTCCCTTCTTCGACGGTGGGGGGTGATCCTTGATCGCTCTGATTGAGTTTTGTTGGATCGTGTGTGTGTCTGTTGAGGGACCGTAGGTGTGGCGGATGTTTGCGTCAACACCGTGTGCGAAATTGGTTCTTCAGGGCGCGGGTCGGGATTGTCAGTGGCCGGTGGCAGACTCCGCAGCATGAGTGACGACGTGCGCTTGAGAGATGTCGGACCGGCCGATCTGGAGGTCTTCTTCGCGCAGCAGCACGACCCGGAGGCCGTGCGGCAGTCGAAGTTTCCGCCCCGGGAGCGGGACGCCTTCATGACTCACTGGGCGACCAGGGTCCTCGGGGATCCGACCGTCTTCGTCCAGGGCGTCACCGTCGACGGGGAGTTGGCGGGCAACCTGGTGGCGTGGTGGGACGAGGACCGGCGCTTCATCGGGTACTGGCTCGGCCGGCAGTACTGGGGGCGGGGCATCGGCACACAGGCGCTCGCGCTCTTCCTGGAGCGAGAGAAGACCCGCCCCCTTCACGCTGATCCCTTCCTAGGGAACACCGGCTCGGTGCGGCTGCTGGAGAAGCATGGCTTCCGGCGCACCGAGCCGGTCTGGTACGGCGAGAACGAGCACATCATGCTGGTGCTCGACGAGGACCGCTGAGGACCACTGAGGACCGCTGAGGACCGCTGACGGAGGCGTCACCCCCGGTGCGAACCACCCCGCCCAGCCCGCCGC
>NZ_SRIC01000467.1 GCF_004684775.1 Streptomyces sp. MZ04 | reverse complement strand
CTCCCCGTTGTCCCCCGCCCCCCTCGGGCGCATGGGGTCAGTCTGGATCACCGGCCCCATGATGGGAAGAGGTTTCTAGAAAAGGGTTTTAGTTAGGTGGGGCGGGGGTGGGCTTCAGCGGGCGTACGAGCCGATGCCGACCAGGCAGTACACATACTCGTTGATCGTCGTCCCGTTGAGCGTGTAGCGGGAGGAGAAGGCGTACTGCGTCCGGGAGTTGTCGTTGCAGGTGCCCAGGTCCGACGTCATGGGGATGCTCTCGATCACCCGGTAGTGGGCATCGGACGCGGAGCAGGACACCTCGTCGATGTCGCTGACCTCCTGCGCGGTCTCGGAGTCCGGCAGCGTCCCGTTGAGGCAGGTGCCCGAGTCGTACGGGGTGGGGGCCTCGCTCGTGGGGGTGGCGGTGAGAGTAGGGGTGGCGGCGGGGTCGGTCGCGCTGTCGTACGGGTCGTCGGTTCCGTACGGGTCGTCGGTTCCGGATGGATCGTCGGTCTCGTGCGGATCGTCGGTCTCGTACGGATCGCTGGAGTACGTAGGTGTGGTGGTGGTCGTCGCGCCGGGAGCGGCCGTGCTGTCGCCGTCGTCGCCCTGGTTCAGGAGCAGGATGACGAGGAGTGCGGCGCCGGCGACGCCGAGCACGGCCAGGCAGCCTCGGGCGGTGGAGCCGGGTGCGGCGGCTGGGCGGGTTGCGGGGGGTATGGGTTCGGACACCGGATCAGTGTGGGGCAGCGGGTGGTTTTTATGGAGTGGGTTTCTAGAAAATCGTTCTAGAAAATATGTGCCTTACGCTGGGTGTCACCATGAGCCCCAAGCAACAACGCGGCGAGGAAACCGCCGACCGTCTCCTGGACGCCGCGCTCCAGGTGTACGCCGACTCCGGCGAGCAGGGCGTCACCGTCAGCGCCATCACCAAGGCCAGCGGTGTCAGCCTCGGCAGCCTCTACCACCACTTCGGCAGCATCGACGGCCTCATGATCGCCCTGCTGCAGCGCTGGGTCGGCCGGCTGCTCGGTGAGCTCGCCGCGGCCGTGGAGCGTTCCCGCACCGCCCGGACCGGCATCCGCGCCCTCGTACGGGTCTACCTGACGTTCATCCAGGAGCACCCGGACGCGTCCCGGCTCCTGCACTCCTCCTACGCCGACCGGCTGGGGATGGCGCAGGCCAGGCAGCTCCGCGACGCCCAGGAGGCCAGGCTCTCGCCGATGGCCGCGTGGATGCGGCAGCACATCGAGTCGGGCGAGGTCGCCCCGCTGGCCGTGCCCTTGATCGAGGCGCTGGTCCTGGGGCCGGTCGTCGCGACCGCGCGCCGGTGGCTGTCCGGTATCGACGATGTCGACCTCGACGAGGCCGCGCGCGTCCTGCCGGAGAGGATCCTGCGGTCGCTCAGCCCCTGAGCGGCACATGGTTTGTGCCTGGTGCCTGGTGCCTGGTGCCTGGCGCCTAGGGCCTGTCCGATGGGTCCTGCCGGGGTCGCGGGCCCTGGCACGCGCTCCCCCAAGCTCTCAGCTTCGCTCGAGCAGGGAGGTGCCCCCTCCGGCGTTGTCGTCGGTTGCCGACGCTCCGCGTTGTCGCCCTCCTCCGCCTTGCAGCTGCACGCAGCACCAGGGCCCGCTCGGCCCTGGTCAATCGGCGCCCGGCGCGAAGGCCGGCCTGACCCACCGGACAGGCCCTAGCTCATCCTCATCGGCTCCATCGACGGCCCGTGATGTTCAAGGCCCGGCAGCAGCCAGCTCTGGAACGGGGCCAGTGCGGCCAGGACCAGGAACAGCACGCCGATCGCGGTGCTGAACACCGGGCCGAGGCGCCACAGCTTCTCGATGAAGATGATGACCGCGACTGAGGCCATCGCCGCGATGTTCATCGTGCCGAGCGGGATGAGGACGATCATGAGTCCCCAGCAGCAGCCGACGCAGTAGAGCCCGTGGTGGGCGCCGACGCGCAGGTCACGGGCGCGCGGCCGGTAGCCGGCGTAGCGCACGAGCTGGCCCATGGGGCTGCGGCAGTGGCGCAGGCACATGTTCTTCAGCGGACTGAACTGGTGGAGTCCGGCGAGCAGGAAGGCGCCGGCGCCGATCCAGCGCCCGGCTTCGGGGTGGCTGTCGACCAGGTCGCCGGTCACGGTGAGAATCCCGTACACACAGAGACCGAACGCCGTCCAGGCGATCAGGTACCCGGCCACGAACTGGGCGATCCGCGCCGTGCGGGCGGCGCCGGAGGACTGACGGCCGATGGCCCGGACCCAGGTGATCGCCACCGGTGCCACGGACGGGAACATCATCGCGACCATCATGGTCACCCACAGCAGCAGGAACAGGGGCAGGCCGAGGCCCATGGTCCCCGGCTCCATATCCATATCCATGTCACCGGCCTGGGCGGCCGTGAGCAGCCACGCGAGCAGCGCGAGCACCACCATGACGGACCAGGCGATGGTCATCTCCCGGGCGGGGAGGAGATTGCCCGGCCTCAGGGGCGCGGAGAGCGTTGCCCGATCACGGAACACAGTTCCAGGTCAGCACAGAAGGCGGCGGGTCGCGCGGCAAAAAAGGGAGGACAGGGACGACAAGGACGACAGGGACGACAGGGACGACAGGGAGGACAATGGAGGTGCGGGCCTCGAGGAGGCGGCGGATATGACTGAGACAGCTCCGACTGTTCCTAAATGGCATGCGTCCGGGGACTGGTTCGACACCTGCAAATGCAATGTGCCGTGCCCGTGCTCGTTCGCCGAGCCACCCACGTACGGGGACTGCGATGGAGTCCTGGCCTGGCATGTACGCGAAGGGCGCTACGGCGATGTTCCGCTGGACGGCCTCAACGTACTGATGCTCGGCTCGTTCGTCGGCAATGTGTGGGCCGAGCACTCCGACGCGTACGCGGGCGTCTTCTTCGACGAGAGGGCCGACGACGCGCAGCGTGAGGCATTGCAGATGATCTTCAGTGGTCAGGCGGGCAGCTGGCCCGCCGAGATGATCAGCATGTTCGGGGCCGAGATGCGCGGCATGGACTTCGCCCCCATCGACATTCAGGTCGACGATGACCTGGGGGGATGGCGGGCCGGCGTTCCGGGCCGGGTCGAGGCCGGTGCGACGGCGCTCACCGGACCGACGACGCCCGAGGGCGCGCGCGTGCAGTCGACCAACCTGCCGGGATCGGAGACCGGTCCGGGCCAGGTCGCGACCTGGGGCCGCTCGACGGCCGACCGCGCCGACGCCTTCGGCTTCAGCTGGAGCCGCCAGGGGCAGTCCAGCAAGCACATCACCTTCGACTGGGCGGGGCCGAACTGAACCCGTTCAGTGCCGCACTGCCTGGCCGATCTCTGCCTTCGGGGTGCCGGACAGGCTTCGGTTGCTGCGGGCCGTGCCGGACTTGGCAGCGCCCGGGTCCACGCCGTTGATGTTCAGGACGGCCGCGTCCAGGAGATTGCCGTCGCCGTCACGGAAGTTGACGGAGATCGTGTAGTCCGCCTTCTTGTCCGTGCTGTTGGTGGCGGTGATCTCGGCGGTGGTGCGGTCGCCGTCGGGCTTTGTGGTGTCCGCGGCCTTCACGTCGCCCTTGGCGTTCACGCCGTCCTTGACCTTCGCGAGCTCGGAGGCCGCCGCCTCCGTGGCGGACGCGACCGCCTCGCCCGCCTTGGCCGTGGCCGATGCGACGGAGTCCTTGGCCTTGTCGACGTCTTCGTCGGAGCAGGCGGTGACCGTGAGGGCGAGCAGGGCGGTGCAGGCCGCGGCGGCGATGCGGGCCGCGGGGGCGGTACGGGTGGGCTTCATGCCGACCACCCTCGGGGTGACGGGCGGTGGGCGCGCGGTGGGCGCGCGGTGGGGCAGTCCGTATG
>NZ_SRIC01000466.1 GCF_004684775.1 Streptomyces sp. MZ04 | reverse complement strand
GTGATCTATACAAGGCTATTCGTCGGCAGCGTCGGATGTGTATAAGAGCCAGGGGCGAACCCCGCCCGGAACTCCGCGTCCTCGTACCGAGGAACGGACCGGGGCGCCGCCAGGGCGAACGCCGTCTCCCAGTCCGTCCAGGACCGCGCCGCCGCAGCCCGAACCCCCGCATCACCCGACTCCAGAAGCCGGTTGTACGCGGCGGCGAGATCCCCGCCCCGCTCCCCTTCCGGCACCCCGTCCCGAAACGCCGCCCAGGCCTCGGGAAAGATCCGCCCGAGCCCTCGGGTCAGCAGCTCCACCTCGGCCCGGCTCCCGGTGGCGATCCCCGTGAGGACCAGCTCGGACACCCGCTCCGGATACGTCTGCGCGTACCGCAGCCCCAGCACACACCCCCAGGAACCGCCCCATACCAGCCACCGCTCGATCCCCAGATGCCGCCGCAGCAGCTCCAGATCCGCGAGCAGACGCGGGGTCGTGTTGACGCTCATGTCGGTCGCCGGATCGCTCGCGTGCGGCGTCGAGCGCCCGCACCCCCGCTGGTCCAGCAGCACCACCCGGTACGCGTCGGGGTCGAAGTACCGCCGGAAGAACGGCGTGCACCCGGAACCGGGCCCGCCGTGCAGCACCACCGCCGGCTTCCCGTGCGGATTGCCGCAGACCTCCCAGTACACGCGGTTGCCGTCACCGACGTCGAGCATGCCGTGGTCGTAGGGTTCGATGTCCGGATAGAGGCCCATCGCGGCACCTTAGCCCGGCCACCGAGCACCGCCCCCAGCACCGCCCCCTGACACATCCGGGGCACGCCACATCACTCCGCCTCACGTCACCGCCGCCCCCAACGCCACGAACCCGCAGATCAGCAGGAACAGCACGGCCAGCAGCGGCCACACGAACCGCAGGTACTTGTCGTAACCGACCTTCGCGAGCGCGACGCCGCCGATCGTCACCGCCGTCGTCGGCACCCACAGGTTCATCCAGCCGCTGGCCGACTGCCAGGCCGTGACGACGACCGAGCGGGAGACCCCGGCGAAGTCGGCGAGCGGGGCGAGGATCGGCATGGCGAGGGTCGCGTGGCCGGAGGTGGAGGGGATCAAGAAGGCCAGTGGCAGGTTCACGATGAAGACGATGATCGCGAACAGGCTCGACGATGTGCCCTTGACCAGCCCTTCGATCGAGTGCAGCACCGTGTCCGTGATCTTCGAGTTGTTCATGATCGTCGTGACGCCGCGGGCCAGCAGGATGACCAGCGCGGGCGACACGAAGTCGGCCGCGCCCTGGATGATCGTCGAGCTGAGCTTCTGCTCCCCCATCCGCGCGACGAGCCCGATGAGGACCGCCGCGCACAGGAACAGCGCGGCCAACTCCGGGAAGGACCAGCCGAGTTCGAAGCCGTAGGGCTCGGCGTCGGCCTCGCCCGTGAGCGCGCTCGACCAGGGCACCACGGAGAAGATCATGAAGGTGAAGACGAGCGCGGTCGCGATGAGCACCGCCTTGTGCAGGGCGGTGAGCTCAGGTACCTCACTCGCCTCCGACGAGGTCTGCTCATGGTCCCGGTCGCCGGGCAGGAAACCGGAGAGCGAGCGGTCCGGGTTCCGCTGGACGCGCTTGGCGTAGCGGATGACGTAGGCGACCGTCACGGCCGTCAGGACGATCCACATCGCGAAGCGAAGGACGATGCCGTCGCCGAGCGAGATGTCGGCGGCCGACGAGGCGACGCCCGTCGCGAAGGGGTTCACCGTCGAGCACAGGACGCCGATACCCGCGCCGAGGATGATCGCGCCGACGGCGGTCATCCGGTCGTAGCCGAGCGCGAGCATCAGCGGCACGATCAGGCCGTAGAAGCCCAGCGTCTCCTCCGCGAAGCCCTCGACCGTGCCGAGGACGGAGAAGACGACCATGACGCCGGCGATGAGCAGCGCCCCACGATCGCGCAGCCGGTGCGCGAGCCGCCCGATGCCGCGGTCGAGCGCGCCGGTGGCGAAGACGACGGTGATGAAGGCGCCGATGGCGAGTACGAAGAGGAAGACACCGGCGCTGCCGTACAGCGAGCCGACGTTGTCCGGCGCGACCAGCGAGGTCTTCTCGTCCTGGATGCCGTAGAGGCCGTTGACGGGGGACAGGAAGAGGTCGTTGAGACGGTCGACGAACGACTGGCCGGAGTCGACGCGGTGGTAGGTGCCCTGGACGGGGGCGCCGGAGTCATTGCGGTCGTACTGGCCGGAGGGGATGAGGAAGGCGAGCAGCCAGACGGCCACGGTGACGATCGCGAGGACCGTCAGCGCGCTGGGGAAGGTGAACTTCCCTTTCCGCGCGGGCTCTTCCGTGCCCGGCTCGGGCTCCGTGCCGGTCGTGCTCACGCGGCGCCGCCCCCGGCCCGGAAGTCGGCGGCGTACTCGCGGACGAAGGCGCACATCGCGACGACCGTGTTGCGCAGCTCGGAGAAGAGGACGCGCTCGTTCGGGGCGTGCAGATTACACATGCTGTCCTGGGCGCCGAAGAGCAGCACCTCCGCGCCGGGCGCCGCCTTGGCCAGGCCGTTGACCAGCGGGATGGAGCCGCCGGTCGCGACGGACGAGGCGTCCTCGCCCCAGGCCTCCTTGAGCGCGGCACGCGCGGCACGGTAGGCGGGGCCGCCGGTGGCCGCCTGGTAGCCGGGGCCGGTGTCGCCGGGCGTGACGGTGAGCGGGACGCCGAACGGCGTGAGCGACCGCAGGTGGTCGACCAGCTTGGCCTGTGCGTCCTTCGGGTCCTGGAGCGGGTGGAAGCGCAGGTTCAGCTTGGCCCGTGCGTGCGGCACGACGGCCGAAGCGGCGTGCTCCACGCTGGGCGCGTCAAGCCCGATGACGGTGATCGCGGGGCCGCTCCAGAGCCGCTCCCCCAGGCTGCCGCTGCCGACGAGCGGCATCCCGTCAAGCACCCCGGCCAGCTCGCGGAACTCCTCCTCGGTGTAACTCGTACCGCTCCAGTCCTCGCGCCGCAGCCCCTCCACGGCCACATCCCCGTGTACGTCGTGGAGCGTGGCGAGCGCCTTGAGGAGTACGACCAGGGCGTCGGGCGCCGCACCGCCGAACTCCCCGCTGTGGCGCGGCTCTTCGAGGGTGCGCACCTCGACGACCACTTCGCAGGCGCCGCGCAGCGCGGTGGTGAGGGTGGGGGTGCCGGGCCGGAGATTGCCGAGGTCGGCGACGACCATGGCGTCGCAGGCGAACCGCTCCGGATCGGTGGGCGGATAGTCGTCGAAGGCGCTGCCGTACTCCTCCTGCCCCTCGATGACGATCTTGATCCCGACGGGCGGCCGCCCCTCGTACGCGCGCAACATCCCCAAGTGCGCGATCACATTGGACTTGTCGTCCGCGATGCCACGGGCCCGCAGGCCACCTTCGACGGGGGTCGGCTCGAAGGGCGGCGACTTCCACAGACTCTCGTCGCCGGGCGGCTGGACGTCGTAGTGCCCGTAGAGCAGGACCGTGGGCGTGTCGGGGCCCGGCGGCGGGATCTCGCCGTAGATCACGGGCGCGGTGTCCGGCAGATCGAGCCGCTCGACCGTGGGCACCCCCGCTCCCCGCAGCAGCTCGACGAGCAGATCGTGCGCCGCGAGCACCGGCTCGGCAGGGAAGCCGGGGAAGGCGATCGACGGGATCGCGGCGAGCCGCTCGAGGTCGGCACGGAGCGTGTCCATCAGGTCGTCGACCGTGTCGACGGTGTCTTCGGGCTTCATGGGCGGCACCCCTCGTTCTTCGTCCCGCTTTGCGGCGATCAGCCCGAATTATCGGACCAGGGGACGGGTGCTTCCCGGACGGCTCGCCGTGCGCCCGGCGATGCCGCACAGCTGCCGCACCGCCCCACGCC
>NZ_SRIC01000465.1 GCF_004684775.1 Streptomyces sp. MZ04 | reverse complement strand
ACGAGGTCAAGCCGCAGGTCCACACGTGGACGTTCCCCGACGGCAAGGTCCTGATCGTGCTGTCCGAGGGGCGTCTGCTGAACCTGGGCAATGCGACGGGTCACCCGTCGTTCGTGATGTCCAACTCTTTCGCGGACCAGACGCTGGCGCAGATCGAGCTGTTCACGAAGCAGGAGGAGTACCCGACCGATGTCTACGTGCTTCCCAAGCACCTGGACGAGAAGGTGGCGCGTCTCCACCTGGACGCGCTGGGCGTGAAGCTGACGACGCTGCGCCCCGAGCAGGCGTCGTACATCGGCGTCGAGGTCGAAGGCCCCTACAAGCCGGACCACTACCGCTACTGACCGAACCCGGCCCGGCCTAAGCCCGGCAACCACGTTCACCAGCAGGCCCTCGCCCACCGGGCGGGGGCCTGCCCCCATACAGACCTGCGGCCGCACCACATGCTCGCCCGGGGCACCCACCCGGGCGAGGCCGCTCCGGGGGCGTCTACCGGGAGGGGCCGCCCGGGGGTGCCCACCGGGTGAGGCCGTCATGCGGTCGCTGCTGGCCGGGCCGCTTAGCCGCAGGCCCAGATCTGGGCCGCTCAACCCAAACCAGGGCCGCTCCCGCCACCACCCCAGCCACTGCCACCATGGTGCCGACACCCAACAGCACTGCCCCGGCTTGGCCCCGGCCAAGAACTCAGCCCCCGATGAGGACCGAACCCCCATGCCCCGCGGCCACTATTCGCTTCACGACCCGCACGACCACACCCCCCTCGGTGAGGAACACTTCCACTGCGCCCCCGGCCCCTCCGGCTGGCGCTACGTCTCCCAGCGCATCGCCCCGTCAGGCGAGCACACCGGCTCCGTCGACCTCGCCCTGGACGAACTCGGCCGCCCCATCCGCCTCGAACTCCACGCGGGGGACTGGCAGATCCGCGCCGCCGCGATCGACGGCGTCACTTGGGTCCGCTCCGACGCCACCGGCGCCCATGCCACTGAGGACAACGCCCCCGCCCACGCCTTCACCGGCACATCCCCCGCTTTCCTCATCGCGACCACACGCCTCCTGCGCCTCACCCCCGCTTCCCCCGCGACCCGCGTACGCCTCGTGGCCTTCACCGACCCGGTCCTCGCCCCCCGCACCCTCGACCAGTCCTGGGCCCTGCTCAAAAGCGAAGCACACGCCACTGACAACGGCCCTCTGACCGTGGACGAATACCAGGTCACAGCCCTGGACACCGGCGAACAGCACGCCATCCACATCACCGGCGACGTAGTCCTCTCCGCCCCCGGCATCGAGCTCGAGAATCTCGAAACCCCGCCCTCGACATTCGCCTGACCATCGCCCTACGCGGGCGGCACGAACCCCGTGCGCGGAGGCGCGGCCTCAGCACCTTCCTGCCCGACCACCGGACGAGCCGCAGCAGCCGGCTGAGCCGGTTGAGCCGGGTACGCCGCGTGATCCGGGGGAGAGGCGGCAACCGGCGGCAGAACACCGCCCGGGTACCCCACAGCGGCCCCCGGCACGGCGCGCCCCGGAGCAGCCGCACTCCCGCCGAACGCCCGCCGCGCATCGCGAGCCTGCCGCTCCTGCACCACGGCGGCCAAGTACGCGGCCGGCGGAACACCCTGCGGAGCCGGCGCCCCCGTCCGCGCCGCGAGATCCCCGGCCAGCCGCTCCGCCATCGCCCACCCCACCTGCGGATCCAACTGCCCCATCCGCGTCAGGTACTGCCGAATGGCGAGCCAGAGCCCCTCGGGCACCCCGGAGAGATCGAGCCCGGCGAACTTCCCCGCAAGCCAAGGCGGCGGCGGAGGCACAAAGGCCGCGAGCGCGACAGGCACCCGCTCCCGCACGACGAGCGTCCCCGCGAACACATCACCGAGGCGGCGCCCACGCTCCGACACCAGCGAGGCGATACACGCGACGACCCCGAACGTCAGCAGAATCTCGACGACCCCGACAGCGCCCCGCACCAACGCGTGCCGAAAGCGAATGGGCCCCCCGTCGTCCCGCACCACCCGAAGCCCGCACGCCATCTTCCCCAGCGACCGCCCATGACTGAGCGTCTCCACCGCGATCGGCCCACCGACCAGGACCAGTACGAAGGTGGCCACAGCGATCGCCGCGGCGGCCGCGTCGTCCAACGAGGACGTCGAGGCGACGATCGCCACGGTCACCCCCAGGTAGACCGCCCAGGCCACCACCAGGTCGATCAATATGGCGAGCGCCCGGCTCGGCAGCTTCGCCGGCCGCAGCTCGAGCGCCACCGCCTCGCCCGTCACAAGCTCACTCACGCCAGCCGCCCTTCCCTGCCCTGCCCTAGGAATGGCCAGTCTGCCAAGCTGAAGCAGCATCGCGCCGCAGTACGAGGAGCAGCCACCTGATGGACCTCGACGTCTTCGTGTCCGCCCACCGAGCCGAGTGGGACCGACTCGACGCCCTGCTGCGCCGCCAGCGCCGCCTCAACGGAGCCGAGACCGACGAACTCGTCGCCCTCTACCAACGCACCGCCACCCACCTCTCCCTCATCCAGTCCAGCGCCCCGGACCCACAGCTCACCGGCCGCCTCACCCACCTGGTGGCACGCGCGCGCAGCGCGGTGACGGGCACCCGCCGCGCTTCTTGGCGCGACGCGACGCACTTCTTGACCCACGGTTTCCCGGCAGCGGTCTACCGCAGCCGCCATTGGTGGGTCCCCACCGCACTCCTCTCGACGCTCCTCGCCGCCATCATCGGCTGGTGGATTGCCACCCACCCTGAGGTCCAGTCCTCCATCGCCGCCCCTGGAGACCTGCGCGAGCTCACCCGCCCGGGCGGCGAGTACGAGACGTACTACTCAAGCCACCCCGCGGCATCCTTCGCCGCCCAGGTCTGGACGAACAACGCCCAGGCAGCAGCGATGTGCCTGGTCCTGGGCGGCTTCCTCTGCTTCCCGGTCATCTGGATCCTCTTCCAGAACATGCTCAACCTGGGCGTGGGCATCGGCCTGATGTCCTCCGCCGGCCGCCTGGACACCTTCCTCGGCCTCGTCCTGCCGCACGGCCTCCTGGAGCTGACCGCGGTCTTCGTAGCCGCCGGTACCGGCCTGCGCCTCGGCTGGACCCTCATCGACCCGGGCCCTCGAACACGCCGCACGGCACTGGCCGAGGAGGGCCGAGCGGCCCTGGGCATGGCGGTCGGCCTGGCCCTGGTCCTCTTCGTCTCCGGCGCCATCGAAGGCTTCGTCACCCCATCGGGCCTGCCGACCTGGGCCCGCATCGCCATCGGAATAGCCGCTGAACTGGCATTCCTTGCGTACGTCTATCTCCTGGGCGGCAGAGCGGCACGGGCCGGCGCCACTGGCGACCTGGACCCCACGGAGCGCAGCGCGACGGTTCCCACCGCCGCCTGATGTGCGTACGACCCCGCTGACCTGCTAGTCTCCTCGACGCCCCAAGAAAACCGTTGACACGGAAGGATTGGGGAGGTAGATTCGAACAGTTGCCTAGAACTGGACAAGTCCAGTGGCGGCAGTTAGCATCTGCCTGCTTCTTGAATTTCATCAAGCAAGAAGCCACTCCCGATAAATCGGAAACTCCGAGCCGGTCAGTCCGGCGGAAAACTTCTGATAAAGTCGGAACCGCCGGAAAGGGAAACGCGAAAGGCCGAGAGGCCAGAGCGGAAACCTGAAAGGCACCGAGGAAATCGGACACGAAAGAGTCTGATAGAGTCGGAAACGCAAGAACAAAAGAAACACCGAAGGGAAGCGCCCGGAGGAAAGCCCGAGAGGGTGAGTACAAAGGAAGCGTCCGTTCCTTGAGAACTCAACAGCGTGCCAAAAGTCAACGCCAGATTGACAACCCCGTCTCGGCCGTCATGGTC
>NZ_SRIC01000464.1 GCF_004684775.1 Streptomyces sp. MZ04 | reverse complement strand
TCCGCAGATCCTGGAGACGTCATGCCCGCAGAGAGTCCCTTGTCCGAGTTCGACTACGTGGTGGTCGGCGGCGGTACGGCAGGCGCCGTCGTCGCCGCGCGGCTGACCGAGGACCCGGACGTCCGCGTCTGCGTGCTGGAGGCGGGCCCTTCCGACGTCGGCGACGACAACATCCTCCAACTGGACAAGTGGATGGCCCTGTTGGAGTCCGGCTACGACTGGGACTACCCGATCGAGCCGCAGGAGAACGGCAACAGCTTCATGCGGCACGCCCGCGCGAAGGTGCTCGGCGGCTGCTCGTCGCACAACTCCTGCATCGCCTTCTGGGCGCCCGCCGAGGACCTCGACGAGTGGGGCGCCCTCGGCTGCACCGGCTGGAGCTCCGCGGACTGTTTCCCGCTGTACCGGCGTTTGGAGACCAACGACGCGCCGGGCGACCACCACGGCCGCTCGGGCCCGGTGAACATCCTCTCCGTCCCGCCCAAGGACCCCTGCGGCTCGGCCCTGTTGTCCGCGTGCGCGGAGGCCGGCATCCCCACCACCCCGTTCAACACCGGCAAGACGGTGGTGCGCGGCGCCCACTGGTTCCAGATCAACTCCCGCCCTGACGGCACCCGTTCCTCCGCCTCGGTGTCGTATCTGCACCCGATCCTGGGCAAGCGGCCGAACCTCGAAGTGCGCACGGGGCTGCAGGCCAAGCGGCTGCTGTTCGACGCGGACCAGCGCTGTACGGGCGTCGAGTACCTGGAGCCGGACACCATCCACTCCGGTACGGTGCACGCGCGCCGCGAGGTCATCGTCTCCTGCGGGGCCGTCGACTCGCCGAAGCTCCTGATGCTCTCGGGGATCGGCCCGGCCGAGGAGCTGCGGGAGGTGGGCGTGGAGGTCCGGGTGGACTCCCCCGGCGTCGGCGCCCACCTTCAGGACCACCCCGAGGGCGTGATCATGTGGGAGGCGAAGCAGCCCATGGTGACCTCGTCCACGCAGTGGTGGGAGATCGGCATCTTCGCGGACACCGAACCGGGCCTCGACCGCCCCGACCTGATGTTCCACTACGGCTCGGTGCCCTTCGACATGAACACCTACCGGCGCGGCTACCCGACCACCGACAACGCCTTCTGTCTCACCCCGAACGTCACGCGGGCGCGCTCCATGGGCACGGTGCGGCTGCGCACCCGCGACTTCCGGGACAAGCCGAAGGTCGACCCGCGCTACTTCACGGACGAGCACGACATCCGCGTGATGACGTACGGCATCCGGCTCGCCCGGGAGATCGCCGCGCAGCCCGCGATGGCGGACTGGACGGGCGCCGAACTCGCGCCGGGCCCCGAAGTCACCACCGACGAGGAGCTGTTCGCGTACATCCGCGAGACCCACAACACCGTCTACCACCCGGCGGGCACCGTGCGGATGGGCGCGGTGGCCGACACCGACTCGCCGCTCGACCCCGAGCTGCGCGTCAAGGGCGTCACCGGCCTTCGGGTGGCCGACGCGTCGGTCATGCCGTTCCTGCCCGCGGTCAACCCGTGCATCACCACGATGATGATCGGCGAGAAGTGCGCGGACATGATCAAGGGGACGTGATCAAGGGGACGTGATCAAGGGGAACTAGCGGTCGAACCAGGTGGGTTGTTCCTCCGCCATCGCCTGCTTGATCCGGAAGACCCCGAACTCGTGCAGGTCGGGCAGCGCGTCCATGGCGAACCAGCCCACCTCGAGTGACTCGTCGTCATTGACCCGCGCCTCGCCGCCGACGGCCCGGCAGCGCAGCGTGATGTCCATGAACTGGCATACGTCGCCGTTCGGGTACGTCACCGGCTCCAGCGCCTCGACAAGGACCACACGCTCGACCACGCAGTGCACCGCGGTCTCCTCGAACACCTCGCGCACCGCGCACTCGGCGGGCTGCTCCCCCGGGTCCGGGATCCCGCCGATGACCGACCACTTGCCGTTGTCGGAGCGCCGACCCAGGAGCACTCTGCCCTCGTCGTCGAAGACGATGGCGGTGACTCCAGGGAGCCACAACAGCTGGTGGCCGGCGTCGGCCCGGATCGTACGGATGAAGTCAGGAGTAGCCATGCCGTCGACCCTAACGGGCGCGCCTGGCCCGTACGGCCGCCGTGACCGCCCAGCCGATGCCGCCCGCCGCGATCAGCACCAGGATGCCCTCGGGCAGGACGCCGAGCCGGGTGGCCGGGGTCTGCGAGGAGCGCAGCGGCACTTCCTGGACGAGTGAGTCGGCGGTGAACCACTTGGTCTTCTGGGAGACCTCGCCGTCCGGCAGGATGATCGCGCTGACGCCGCTGGTGACCGGGACGGTGACGGTGCGGCTGTGCTCGACGGCGCGGATCCGGGACATGGCGAGCTGCTGGTACGTCATCTCGCTGCGGTCGAACGTCGCGTTGTTGCTGGGTACGGAGATCAGCTGGGCGCCGTGGGTGACGGTGTCCCGCACGGCCCAGTCGAAGGCGGCTTCGTAGCAGGTGGCGAGGCCGACCTTGGTGCCCGCCATGGTGAAGACGCCGGGCTTCGTGCCGCGGCTGAAGTCCTGGCGGACCATGCCGACGTCGCTGCTGAAGAAGCCGACGACGGAGCGCAGCGGGATGTACTCGCCGAACGGCTGGATCTGCCGCTTGTCGTAGGTGTCCGTGGGGCCCTTCTTCGGGTCCCACAGGATCTGCTCGTTGAAGAGCTTGCCGTCCTTGGCCTCGACGACACCGCCCACCGAGACGGGGGCGCCGATCGCCTTGACCGCGCGCTCGATCGCGGCGCGTGCGTCGGGGTTGATGAACGGGTCGATGTCGGAGGAGTTCTCCGGCCACAGGACGAAGTCCGGCTGCTTCGCCTTGCCCTCCGCGACCCGGTCGGCGAGCCGTTCGGTCTCGCGTACGTGGTGGTCGAGTACGGCACGGCGCTGGGCGTTGAAGCCGAGCCCGGCCTGCGGGACGTTGCCCTGGACGGCCGCGACGGTCGCGGTGCCGTCCTCGGCGTCGTCGCTGACGAGGGGCTTGGCGGCGAAGGCCCCGACCACCGGGACGAGCACGCTCAGGACGGCAGCGGCAGCGGCACCGCGGCGTACGGCGCCCGTGCCGCGCCAGGCGCGCGCCTGGCGGACGATCTCGTACAGGCCGAAGCCGCACAGGACCACGGCGAACCCGAGGACCGGGGTCCCGCCGAGCGCGGCCAGCGCCAGGAAGACGCCGTCCGCCTGCCCGAAGGCGATCTTTCCCCAGGGGAATCCGCTGAACGGCACACGCGCGCGTGCCGCCTCACCGGCGATCCAGAGGGCCGCCGCCCACAGCGGGAAGCCCGGAAGACGTGAGACGACGGCGATGCCCGCTCCGACCAGCGCCACGAACATCGCCTCGATGGCGGCGAGCGCCAGCCAGGGTCCGGGGCCGACCTCCACCCCCGTCCACACCAGGAGCGGCAGCAGGAAACCGAGGCCGAAGAGGTAGCCGAGCCCGAGGCCCGCCTTCCACGTCCGGCCGTGCAGGCACCAGGCGAACACCGCGAAGGCGGGCAGGGCCAGCCACCACAGGGTGCGGGGCGGGAAGCTGACGTACAGCAGCACTCCGGAGAGTGCGGCCGCGGCGGCCGGGACGAGCCCGCGCAGGAAGCGCGCCTTGCGGGAGGCGGGCGCGGGCTGCGGTCCGAGCTGCTCCGACTCGTCTATGGAGGGGGTGGTGGCGGTCACTCGGGGAGTGTACGGCGCGTCACCTGGGCACGGACAGCTTGGTCATGATCAGCCGCACTCGCGGGACGCGCTGGTGGCGGGGGTTCCGGTGCCCGGCTGCCGGATCGTTCCTGCGCAAGACATCCCCAACGTGGGGCCGCAGCGACTACGGTGTGGCCGAGTCCCCGACGTGCGGCCAGATCCAGCCACCACGATCGGGGCCCGTCACGCAACGGG
>NZ_SRIC01000463.1 GCF_004684775.1 Streptomyces sp. MZ04 | reverse complement strand
CCGCTCAGTGGGGTGGTACGCCGCCCGGCAGCGTCGCGGGCGGCGTACCACCCCACTGAGCGGCGAGCGAGGACGTCGTGAACTCGCCCGATTCATCCGGGAGATCACCATCGGCGACGGGAATCGACCACTGCCCGGTGACATCGGCGGGCGCGGGCGCCGACTCGGCCTCGTGGAAGCTCCACTGCCCGGTGGCCCCACGGTCGTACGCCTGCTCCGGAACGGACGGAACAGACGGAACAGACGGAACGGAAGGAACAGACGGCTCGACCGGCACATCACCCGCAACCGGCCACCGCACGTTCTGCACGCCCTGCACACCCTGCACACCCTGCACACCCTGCACACCGGAAGCCGTCCCCGTGCCCGCCCCCGTCAGATCGGTCGGCATGACCCACGTCCCGGTGGCCGCCGGATCCGTCGCGTCGGCGGTCGTCGGCGTGACCGTAATCTGCGGCGGCACATAACCGTGGCCGGGCGCGGCGAGCGGAGAGCCGTCCAGGAGGCCTTCCGGCAGCTGCACGAAGGCCGTGGCGTCCGAGTCGTACTCGCCCTGCGGGTGCGGCTGCCAGCCCCCGTTGTTGTCCTGGTCGTCACTCACGACAGCGCCCTCCCCAGTGCCCGTCGGGCCAGCGCGGCGACGGTGCGCCGCAGGTGCAGTACGGCGGGCGGATGCGGCTGCGGGGAGCCGTCATCCGCCGGTGGCTGGTCGGGGATGCACGCGGCGGCGACGTACTCACCGAAGGCGGTCAGCGCCTCCGGCACGATCGCCCGCTCGCCGTCCCAGTCGATCAGCGAGGCGACCCACTGCTCGGCCTCCAGGGGCCGCAGCGGCATCGGCGCGACGGCGCCGACCGCGCAGCGCACACCGCGCCGGGCGGGGTCGAGGACGAGCGCCACGGACGCGATCGCGCGGCCGGGTCCCGTGCGTCCGGTCGCCTTCAGGAAGACCTGCGGCGCGTGCAGCAGCGGAAGCCGTACGAAGCCGATGAGTTCGCCGGGGCGGAGCATGTCCATCCCGGCGAGCAGATGCGAGACGGGGACCTCGCGGCGTGCGCCGCCGGGGCCCGCGATGATCAGTACGGCTTCCAGGGCGGCGAGGACGGGCAGCGTGTCGCCGGTCGGGCCCGCGCTCGCGATGTTGCCGCCGAGCGTGCCCGCGTTGCGGATCTGCGGGGGTCCCGCGGCGCGCGCGGCGGCCGCGAGGGCCGGGATCAGGGCCGCGAAGTCGGGCCGCCCCACGCGGGCGTGGGTGAGTCCGGCGCCGAGCAGCGCGTGGCCGTCCTGGTACTGCCAGCCGCGGATCTCGCTGATGCGGCCGAGACCGACGAGCGCGGCGGGGCGCAGGAGCCCCGCGTTGACCGAGGCCATGAGATCGGTGCCGCCGGCGACGGGCACGGCGGCGGGCATCGCGGCGAGCGCCTCCACGGCCTCGTCGAGCGTCCCAGGCAGCTTCGCCGTGTGCGCGGTGAGCGCCGCCTGCGGTGCGTGCGTGGTCAAAACCGGCTGCCCCTTCCCGATGCCCGGCGGCTTTCTCGCCGTTCCCACCGTTACGCCTGTTCCGCCGTACGGTACGTGCTCACTGCCCGGACGTGGCAACTCTGGCACATGTTCCCCGGCCCCCGGCGCGGGGGTCCGCTAGGAGACATTCATCCGCAGAACTGGGGGATGTGCCGGTTTCGCACGTCCTCACCGGTCGGCGGGAATTGCCACTCTTCGGTGAACCTTGTACGACTTTCTTCCGGCCGCCCACGGTCCCAGCGCGGGCGGCCCGACACGCGCACTATGGGGTGCGGCTCACACGTTTGGGGGCGACCCGTCGATCGGGCGTCCGAGCACTCCGGGACGCCGCTGCCACGGCAACGGGCCACCGGGCGGACGGTAGTCGACACCGAGGGCATCAAGTCGCATGTAATGAGCGGTCATTCGCCGCTCGAAGTCCGCGAAGTCGCGCTCGGCGGGGTCGGGAAGCGTGCTCCAGGCGACCTCGGCGAAGGCGGCGAGACGCGGGAACACCTGGTAGTCCACGCGTGCGTGGTACTCCATCACTTCCGTCCACACGTTGGCCTGGGTGCCGAGGACATGGCGGCGCTCGTCCTCGGTGAGCTCGGGCGGCAGCGGCTCGAAGCGATAGACGTCCTCGAGGGTGCGTACGTACCCGATGGGCGCGGGCTCGTCGGCTCCTCCGTGCTGCCGGTGGTCGAAGTACACCTGCTGCTCGGGGCACATGACGACGTCGTGCCCGGCCTTGGCGGCGGCGATCCCGCCCCCGTAACCACGCCAGGAGGAGACGGTCGCGCCCTCCGCGAGTCCGCCCTCGAGGATCTCGTCCCAGCCGATGAGCCGCCGCCCGCGCGCGGTCAGCCACGTGTCGAAGTGCCGGATGAACCAGCTCTGCAGGCCGTCCTCGTCGCCGACCCCCAACTCCTTGATGCGGGCCTGCGCGGTGGGCGACTGCCGCCACTGGTCCTTGGGGCACTCATCTCCCCCGACATGGATGAAGGTGGAGGGAAAGAGTTCGAGCACCTCCTCAAACACCCCCTCGTAGAAGCGGAGGGTGTGCTCGGTCGGCGCGAGGACGTTGGGGTTGACGCCCCAGGTGTCCCAGACGCCGAGGGAGGAGGTGTCGACGACGTCGGTGTTGCCGAGTTCCGGGTACGCGGCGATGGCGGCCTGCGAATGCCCCGGGATGTCGATCTCGGGTACGACGGCGATGTGCCGGGCATGGGCGTACGCGACGATCTCGCGAATGTCGTCCTGCGTGTAACAGCCGCCGTGCGGCGTCTCGTTCCACAGCTCCGACGCGCGGTGCCCCCACTTGGAGCGCGGCCGCCAGGACCCGACCTCGGTGAGCTTCGGGTAGCGCTTGATCTCGATGCGCCAGCCCTGGTCGTCGGTGAGGTGGAAGTGGAAGACGTTCAGCTTGTGGGCGGCGAGCAGGTCGAGGTGGCGCAGGACGCCGTCCTTGGGCATGAAGTGCCGGGAGACGTCGAGCATCATGCCGCGCCAGCGGAAGCGGGGGGCGTCCTCGATGACGACCATCGGTACGGTCCACTCCCGCCCGGAGTCGACCGGGGCCCGCCGGAACGCCTCGGGGCCGAGCAGCTGGCGGAAGGTCTGCGCTCCCCAGAAGACGCCCGCGGCGCTGCCGCCCTCGATGCGGATCGCGTAGCCGTCCACGACCAGGCGGTACGCCTCGTCCGCCAGCGCGGCATCGATCCCCAGCACGATCCCGTTGTCGTTCCGTCCGTCGGGGAACGGCAGCCCCGTGGCCGCGCCCACCGTGCCGCGCAGCCACCGCGCGACCCCCTCGGTGCCGGGCGAGGCATGCAGCACGGTCTCCTCGTCCAGGGGAAAGAGACCCTGTACGGGCGGTACCCAGTGGCTGCTGTCCGGCGCCGGGATCAGTTGCTCAAAGGTGGTCATGCGGCGAGACTTCCACGCGATTGCACAACGCAAAAGGGGCGTTGCGGCACACGCAACGCCCCTCCGCGCTGAAGACAGCGGACCGAGCCGGAGGCTACTTCTTGCCGTCCTTGCCGCCCTTGTCCTTGTCGCCACCGGCGCCCATGGACTCGTAGATCTCCTTGCACATGGGGCAGACGGGGTACTTCTTCGGGTCACGGCCCGGCACCCACACCTTGCCGCAGAGCGCCACGACGGGCGTACCGTCGAGCGCGCTCGCCATGATCTTGTCCTTCTGGACGTAGTGCGCGTAGCGCTCGTGGTCGCCGTCACCGTGCGACACCTTCGGCGTCGGCTCTACGAGGGTCCCCGTACCTGCCCCGCGCTCGGGCTCGGGCTCAAGAGTGCTCATGGCATCCAAGGGTACCTACGCCTGCCGGGTCCGGGCATCGGCCTGTCTCTTATACAAATCTCCGAGCCCACGAGACGCTCATGAAAC
>NZ_SRIC01000462.1 GCF_004684775.1 Streptomyces sp. MZ04 | reverse complement strand
GTGGCCACCCCTCGACCCCTCGAGCCGCCCACCGCCGCCTGTGTCAGTGCGCCGGACGGAACAGCGGCGGGGTTGAGGCGGGCGAAGGCTTCCCGGCGCTCGTGCGGGAAGTGCGGGTTGCGGGTAGGGGGCCGGGCGGTGGCCGGGCGCGGCTCACTGTCCGCACGGTGCGCGGCACAGGCGACCGAGGTCCCGAGGACGGCCAAGAGCACCACAGTGCGAGCCGGGGAGCTGCAGCGCGCATCATCTCCCTTACTCCCGCTGAGTCCGCGAACAGCGAGCGGACGCAGCCAGGTTGTCGGCGACGGCACGGGCGGGGCCCCTGCGACGACCGGATACAGTGCGCGCTTCGGCAGTCTGGTTACTTGAGGAGGGGAAGCGTGACCGACACCAGCGAAGCCCGATCCGCGGACGGTGCGGCGGCGCATGCGACCGAGCAGAGCCGACTGCGCCGGCTGATGCGCTACATCCCTTTGATCGCCCCCGTCCTGCTGTGGACCGTGCCCGGCTGGGTGCTGCTGCACGCCGGCCAGCACTGGCCGCTCCCCGTGGCGCTGGGCGGCACCGCCCTGTTCGTCCTCGGTCTGATCGGTATGCCGCTCGCGATGATGCGCGGCCACGGCCGGCGGCAGCAGGACCGGGCGGCGATCATCGGGGACACCCTCCTTGGGGCCGGCTGGGTCCTGTTCACCTGGTCCGTCCTGCTCGGCGTCCTGCTGCGCCTCGCCCTGACCGTGGCCGACGTAGGCGACGGCCAGAGCCGGGCCCGGATCGTCACCTGGGCGGTCCTCGGCGTAGCCGCCGTGCTGCTCGCCTGGGGGTACGCCGAGGCCCGCCGGGTGCCACGGGTGCGTAAGCTCGACGTACAACTCCCGCGCCTGGGCGCCGGATTGGACGGCACCCGCGTCGTCCTCATCACCGACACCCACTACGGCCCACTCGACCGCGCCCGCTGGTCGGCGCGGGTCTGCGAGACGGTCAACACCCTGGAAGCCGACCTGGTCTGCCACACCGGCGACATAGCGGACGGCACGGCCGAACGCCGCCGCGCCCAGGCCGCTCCGCTCGGCACCGTGCGAGCCACCCGGGCCCGGGTCTACGTCACCGGAAACCACGAGTACTACAGCCAGGCCCAGGGCTGGGTCGACCTGATGGACGAGCTGGGCTGGGAGCCGCTGCGCAACCGCCATCTGCTGCTCGAACGCGGCGGCGACACCCTCGTGGTCGCCGGCGTGGACGACGTCACCGCCGAATCCTCCGGCCTGGCCGGTCACGGCGCCCACCTCGCCGGGGCCCTGAACGGCGCCGACCCCGACCTGCCCGTCCTGCTCCTGGCCCACCAGCCCAAGTTCGTCGACCGGGCCGCGGCAGGCGGCATCGATCTCCAGCTCTCCGGCCACACCCACGGCGGCCAGATCTGGCCCTTCCACCACCTCGTCCGCATCGACCAGCCCGCCCTCGCCGGCCTCAGCCGCCACGGCACCCGCACCCTCCTCTACACCAGCCGCGGCACCGGATTCTGGGGCCCGCCGTTCCGCGTCTTCGCCCCCAGCGAGATCACCCTGCTCGTACTCCGCTCCCCACAGCGGCCCCCCTCGCCGTAGCACGTGGATGATCTCCCGGGCCGCGTAGCGTTTGTGGCAGCGGACGATTTCGCGTCGGGTCTTGCCCGAGGACCGCTCGACCGGGCTGGCCCACCTGCTGATCACCGGGCGGAACGACACCTCCAAGCCCTGCTGGGTCGCCGAAGCACGCCGCACAGGCTCTGGCGCTCGCCCTGCGCGACGAGACCGGCCACACGAACCCGGGCGTCTCGCTGAACGTGTACGACGAGACGGGCCCCGCGTCGACTTACCAGTGGACCAGCGCGGACATCCTGAACTGGAACACGTCCAAGAGAAGGGGGTGCTGTGGGTGCGGGTTTGACCAGATTGCCGACTTCCTGGCCTGACCGGATTGTCCAAGCAACTACCGTCGCCCTATGGAGCAACTCGGCGGGATCGGCGCAGTCCTCATCGACATCGACGGAGTGCTCGCGGTGTCCTGGGAGCCTCTCCCCGGCGCCGTCGCGGCCATGGAGCGGCTGCGCGCCGCGGGTCTCCCGCTCGCCCTGGTCACCAACACGACCTCGCGCACACGCGCCTCGGTCTGCGCACGCCTCGTGGAGGCGGGGTTCCCTGTCACGGTCGACGACATCCTCACGGCCCCCGCCGTCACGGCCGCCCATCTGCGCGAGCACCATCCGGGCGCGCGCTGCCTGCTGCTCAACGCCGGTGACATTCGGGATGACCTGGCCGGCGTGGCACTCGTCGACGAGTACGCGGGAGCAGATGCCGAAGTGGACGTCGTCGTGGTCGGGGGTGCGGGCGACGAGTTCGGCTATGCGGCCCTCAACCGCGTCTTCCATCACCTGCAACGAGGAGCACGCCTCGTGGCCATGCACCGCAGCCTCTACTGGCGCACCGCCGACGGCCTCGACCTCGACACGGGTGCCTTCCTCCTCGGTCTCGAACGGGCCGCGCGGGTCGAGGCGACCATCACCGGCAAACCGTCCGAGGCCTTCTTCACCGCCGCGCTCGCCCACCTGGGCGCCGAGCCGTCCACCACACTCATGATCGGCGACGACATCGAGTCCGACGTGCTCGCCGCCCAGCGCAGCGGCGTCACCGGCGTACTCGTCAAGACCGGCAAGTACCTTCCGGAGACGCACCGGTCGGCCACCGGCACACCGGACCATGTACTCGACTCCTTCGCCGCACTCCCCCACCTCCTCGAACGCCTGGCCTCGGGCCCTCAGTGAGACTCACCGCTCCCCGAAAGGAACCGCTCATGCCGTCCGGAACCGTGCCGCCGCCGTACATCGACGCCGAGACGCTGTCCCGACTCGTCCCCATGTCCACGGCGATCGAGGCGGTGGAGGCCGTCCTGAAGACAGAGCTGGACCCGGAGGGGGAACCGCCCCGAGGAGTGGTCGACATCCCGGGCGGACAACTCCTCCTGATGCCGTCCGCCACCACCTCGTACACAGGCGTGAAGATCGCCACGGTCACCCCTTCCAACGCGGCACGCGACCTGCCTCGCGTCCAGGGCATGTACGCACTCCTGGACGGCGTGACGCACACGCCGCGAGCCCTCATGGACGGCATCGCCCTGACGTCCCTGCGGACTCCCGCCGTATCGGGCGCCGCGATCAAGTACCTGGCGGTGCCGGAAGCGCGCCGCCTGCTCGTCTTCGGCACCGGCCCGCAGGCCTGGGGGCACGTGGAGGCGGTCCGGGCGGTGCGGCCGACCCTGGAGCATGTCGATGTGGTCGCGCGGACCCCGGAGCGGGTGACGGCCTTCGTCGAGCGCTGCCGCGCCGCGGGCCTCTCGGCATCGGCCGCCACCGCGGCGGACGTCGCGTCGGCCGACGTGATCTGCTGCTGCACGACGGCGCGCACCCCCCTCTTCGACAGCACCCTCTTGGCGGACCACGCGACGGTCGCGGCGGTGGGCTCGCACGAACCGGACGCCCGCGAGGTCGACGAGGGCCTCCTGGCCCGCGGTTCGGTGGTGGCGGAGTCCCGCGCGGTGGCACTGCGGGAGTGCGGCGACATCGTCCTGGCGGTCGAGGCGGGTGCCTTCGACGTGTCACGGCTGCGGACGCTGGCCGAATTGGTGCGGGGCGAGATCGCTGTCCCCGGCGGCCGGCCCCGCCTGTTCAAGTCGGCGGGGATGGCTTGGGAGGACCTTGGGGTGGCGGTGAGTGTGTACGAGGGGTGGGCCGCCCTCGATTCGACCGCCGTATAAGCCGCCCGCTCACACCACCCGCACAGCGTGCCGCACCACCGCGTCGAACAGATACCCCTGCGTGTTGTGCACCGTCGCCTCCGGCTGGGTGCGGCCTGTGGTGTCTGTCGCGCGGGCCAGGAGGGTGGTCGGGCCGGGGGCTGTCTCGTAT
>NZ_SRIC01000461.1 GCF_004684775.1 Streptomyces sp. MZ04 | reverse complement strand
TCGCTCGCGCGGGGAGAGGGGACGGCTGGGGGCGCGGTCTCTGCCGGGGTGGGCTGGGCCGCCCCGCCCGCCATCGCGAGCCCAAGCGTCTGCTCGTCCGCGTCATCGCGGGCGTACTCCGCTGCCACCCGGCCCTCGTACATCACCAGGACGCGGTCCGAGAGGCCGCGGATCTCGCTGAGTTCTGCCGAGACCAGGAGGATCGCGTGGCCCGCGTCGCGGTGGGCGATCAGCTGGTCGTGGATGGTCTGGATGGCGCCGATGTCGACGCCCCGGGTGGGCTGCTCGACGATCAACAGGGGGGATTCATGGGCCAGTTCGCGGCCGATGACCAGTTTTTGGAGGTTGCCGCCGGAGAGCGAGCCCGCCGTGTGCCCGGACGACGCCGCCTTGATGCCGAAGCGGTCGATCAGGACGCGGGCGTGTTCGCGGAGCCAGGACGGGCGGAGGAGGCCGTGGCCCCGGTGGTGGCCCATCGCCAGATTCTCCGCGATCGTCGCGGCCGGTGCCGTGCCGACCGCCGTGCGGTCCTCGGGGACGTACGCGAGACCCGCCGCACGGCGGCCCGCGGCCGTCGCGTCGGTGATGTCCTGCCCGGAGAGGGTGACGTGACCGGCGGTCAGCGGACGCAGGCCCGCGATCGCCTCGGCCAGTTCGGACTGGCCGTTGCCCGCCACGCCCGCGACGCCGACGATCTCCCCGGCGCGCACGGTGAGCGACACGTCACGGACGGATTCCGTGCTCAGGCCCGTCACGGTCAGGACCTGACCGCCCGGCGTGCCCGAGGGATGCACCCGGTCCAGTTCGACCGCGCGTCCCGTCATCGCCGCCGCGATCCCGTCCGCCGTGGTGTCAGAGGTGCGCATCCGCGCCGCCACCCTGCCGTCCCGCAGGACCGTCACCGCGTCGCTGCCCTCCATCACCTCACGCAGCTTGTGGGTGACGAGGAGGACCGTGCGGCCGTCGTCCGCGAGGGAGCGCAGCACGCCGAACAGCGCGTCGGCCTCCGCCGGTGTCAGCACCGCCGTCGGCTCGTCGAGGATGAGCGTACGGGCGCCCCGGTAGAGGAGTTTGAGGATCTCCACGCGCTGGCGCACACCCACCGGCAGGTCCCCGACCTTCGCCGCCGGATCCACCGCGAGCCCGTGCTCCTTCGCGAGCGCACCCACACGCCGCACCGCCTCCGCCCGGTCCGTCAGACCGAAGCGGCGCGGCTCGGCGGCGTACACGACGTTCTCCGCGACCGTGAAGGAAGGGAAGAGCTTGAAGCTCTGGTGCACCATGCCGAGCCCGGCGGCGATCGCCTCGCTCGGCCTGGAGAACGTCACCTCGCGCCCGTCGAGCAGGATCTGCCCGGCGTCGGGCCGCTGGAGGCCGTAGAGCACCGACATCAGCGTCGACTTGCCCGCGCCGTTCTCACCCATCAGGGCGTGGATCTCACCGCGCGCGACGGTCAGATCCACCCGGTCGTTGGCGAGGGTGCCGGGGAACTCCTTGGTGATGCCCCGGAGTTCGACGGCGGCCGCGTCGGGCGCCTCCCGGTCCTCAGGCGGCCGGGTCATGGACGGTCAGCTTCCCCGCGACGATGTCGTCCCGCAGCGACTCGACGCGCTTGAGCACGTCCTTGTGGTCGGCGATCAGGCACTGGGAGTCCGCGAGCCCCGGCTCGAGCGCCGTCAGCGACATGCCGCCCTCCTTCAGGCCGTACGACACGGTGGTGCCGCCCTTGCCCTTCAGGATCTGCGCGATGCCCTTCTCGACGGCGACATCGGTCTTCTTGAGTACGTTGTCCACGACGTTGCCGGGGCTCGTCAGGCACTGGTTGGCGTCCACGCCGTACGCCTTGAAGCCACCGGACTTCGCCGCCTGGAAGACACCCGTGTTGCCGCCCGCCGCGGCCGCCATCACCTGGTCGGCCCCGCCCGAACCGAGCGTCGCCGCCTGGTCCTTGGCGCGCGCGGCGTCGTTGAACGGCGACTGCCCGCCCACGAACAGCGTCCGCGACTTGGCCTTCGGCTGGACCTTCTTCGCACCGGCCGCGAACGGCTCGCTGTAGCGCCGGAACTGCGGGGTGTCGAGGACGTCGACGGCGCCGACCTTCTTGCTCTTGGTGAGCAGACCCGCCTCCGCGCCCGCGAGGTAGACCGCCTCGTGCTCGCGGAAGACCGCGCAGGTGACGTTCTTGTACGTCTTCTTCGTGCACGCGTCGACGAGCAGGAACTGCTGCTTGGGGTGCGCCTCGGCCTGCTGCGCCGCGATGTCCGCGAACTCGAAGCCGACCAGCGCGATGACGTCGGGCGCGGAGTCCACGGCCGACTGCACGTTCTGCTGCCGCGAGGACGTGTCGCTGCTCTGGAAGACCTTCGGCGTGCCGCCGCCCTGCGCCTTCGCCGCCGACTTCACCCCGCTGACCGCCAGCTTGAGGAACTCGTTCTGGGCCACGGGGTCCGGCGTGACGAGGGTGAACGCCTTGGCGCCCTTGTCACCGTCGGAGCCGCCCTTGTCGGCGGCGGCGTTGCAGCCGGTGGCCAGGAGGACGGCGCCGACGGTGGCGGCGGTGATCCTGAGGGACGTACGCGTGGAGAGGGACATAGGGGAGCGCCTTCTCGAAGGTGCCTGGGAGCCCAGGCGGTGGCGGGGAGCGGACGGTGCGGAGCAGTGTCGCTCAGCGGCGACAGGAGCGACAGGCGCGACAGCGACACATTCGCCGGGCGTCGACGGCCATGGCGGGGCAGCGCATGACGTCCGTGCCGCAGATGGCGTCGTACATGGCTGTCCTCCTCGCACCGTGGGGCGATCCGTCCTGGGTGGCGGTGAGGGTAACACCGGATTTCGGACAGCCGCACGAACGTCTCGAAATATGGTTCGAGTGCGTCGGGTACGGTGACGGCACCCCTCCTCCCATGGCCCCAATCGCCCCTGTTTCTTCGGAGTTGACCACCATGACCAGCCAGGATCTGCGCGCCGTCACGTGGACGGCGGCCGCGGAGGGCGGCGCTGTCCCGTCCCTCTCCCTGATCGACCAGACCGCGCTGCCGCACGCCCTGAACCGCCTCGACGTCACCACCGTCGACCAGTTGATCGACGCCATCGTGCGCCTGGTGGTCCGTGGCGCTCCCGCGATCGGTGCCGCCGGCGGGTACGGGGTGGCGCTCGCCATGGCGCAGGGCGAACGCGAGGGCTGGGACCGGGCGCGGCTGGACGCCGAGGTGGCCCGGGTGCGGGCGGCGCGGCCGACCGCGGTGAACCTGATGGTCTGCGTGGACCGGGTCGCCCCGCTCATCGACGCGGGTCTGCCCGCGGTGCTCGCCGAGGCGGAGGCGATCGTGCGGGAGGACCTGGAGGCGAACCACGCGATGGGCGCGTTCGGCGCCGACTGGCTCCTGAAGCGGGTGCCTGCCGCCGCGGACCGTCCGCTGCGGATCCTCACCCACTGCAACACGGGCGCGCTCGCCACGGCGGGCTGGGGCACGGCGCTCGGCGTCATACGCGAACTCCACGGGCGTGGCCGCCTGGAGACCGTGTACGCGGATGAGACCCGCCCCCTGCTGCAGGGCGCACGGCTCACCGCGTGGGAACTGGCGCAGGAGGGGATACCGCACTTCGTGCAGGCGGACAGCGCCGCGGCGGGGACGATCCTGCGGGGTGAGGTCGACGCGGCGATCGTCGGGGCCGACCGGATCGCCGCGAACGGCGACACCGCCAACAAGGTCGGCACGGTCGGCATCGCGCTGGCGTGCGCGTACGCGGGGATTCCGTTCGTGGTGGCCGCGCCGACGACGACGGTGGACCTCGCGACGGCGACGGGTGCGGACATCCACATCGAACTGCGGGGCGAGGAGGAGGTCCTGGAGTGGGCGGGCGTCCGCACGGCACCGGCCGACTCGCGCGGCCACAACCCCGCGTTCGACGTGACACCGGGCTCGCTGGTGTCGGCGCTGGTGACGGAGCGGGGTGTGCTGGAGGTGGC
>NZ_SRIC01000460.1 GCF_004684775.1 Streptomyces sp. MZ04 | reverse complement strand
CGGGGACGCGGAGGGGGGTGTGGTCCGAGGCCGCGTCCGGTGCGCGGTCCTGCCCTGGGATCGGTGACGGAGCGCCTCCGTCCGTCGGGGCCGGAAGTCGCAGGGGCACCCGGTCGTCCGGAGGAGGGTTGGGTGCGGCGGGTGTCTCGCTCGGTGGTGACACGCGCGTCGGCGGTGGGGTGGATGGTGCAGGCGGCGATACGTCGTCGGGCGCGTCCGGCGACGTAGGCTCCGCGCCGCCCATCTGCCCTGCCAGCCACACCAGTTCGGCCAGCTCGATGGAGGTCGGCCGGGAGCCGTCCGCCGTCTGCGCGAGGAGATCGGCGAGCCGCGCGAGAGGTCCCCGGTGCCGGGGTGCGTCAGAGTCCATCGGGGCCCGGATCCGCCGACTGTGTGAGATACGGCATCAGTTGGCGGGCGAGGTCGTCGCGCGATGCGGCGTCGACGCCCGCCGCGCCGGTCAGATAGATCGCGTTGAGGAGCTGGTCGGTGGCGAGCTCTCCGCCGGTGCCGCGCTCCAGGAAGCGGGCGATGAGGGAACGGGCGTAGGCGTCGGGCTCGCCCAGGTGGGCGCGGACGATCTCCTCCAGGTGTTCGTCGCGCGGCTGGCGGAGGCGCAGCGTGACGCAGCGGCGCAGGAAGGCGGGCGGGAACTCGCGTTCGCCGTTGCTGGTGAGGACGACGAAGGGGAAGGCCCGGCAGCGCACGCGGCCGCGCTCGACCGTCACCGGGTCGTCCGAGCCGTCGGCCAGCAGGTCCGCCTTCGGGGCGTGCTTGGCGATCCGGACCAGCTCGGGGATCTCGTACTGGCCCTCCTCCAGGATGTTCAGGAGGTCGTTGGGCAGGTCGAGGTCGCTCTTGTCGATCTCGTCGATGAGGAGGGCGCGGGGGCGGTCGTAGGGGAGGAGCGCGGTGCCGAGCGGTCCCAGACGGAGGTGGTCCTCGATGCCCGCGCCGGAACGGCCGTCCTCGACGCGGGGACCGCCGGAGCGGCCGTGCCGCAGGTCCCGCGCGGCCTGGTCCTTCGCCGCGTACAGGCGGGAGAGCGGGTCGTACTGGTAGAGGCCGTCGTGCAGCGCGCTGCGGCTCGTGATGTTCCAGCGAAGGACCGGGCCGAGGCCCAGCTCCCGTGCCACCGCGTACGCGAGGCTCGACTTGCCGCTGCCGGGCGGGCCCGTCACGAGGAGGGGGCGCCTCAAGTACAGGGCAGCGTTGACGAGTTGGACGCAGGTCTCCGTGGCGCGGTAGGTGTGCGCCCGGTGTACGCGGTCCGGGGAGGTAGCCGAGCCGTCGTCCGTGGGCGTCTCGAGGACCGGGCCGCCGTCGAAGGCACGCCAGGGCGGGGGCGGAGGCAGCCGGGTGATCCCGTCGTGGGGCTCGTTCGTGCCGGTGTAGACGGGCCACAGGGACATGGTCTGGGTTCTCCGAATCCGTCATTCGTCATGCGTACGTCTTCGTCATTCGTAGGTCGTTCGTCATTCGTAGGTCGTTCGGCATTCGTTCGGCGGGCTCAGGCGACGGGGGAGTGGCGGTGGGCGGCGGGTGCGTCGGGGAAACAGCGCGGGTCGTCCCAGAGGAGCTGTACGTCCCGCGCCCAGTGCTTGTCCGGCTCGTCCGCCGCCTCCGCGGACTCGCGCAACGCCAGTATGGTGCGCGGGAGTTCGGCGGGCGGAGTTCCGTCCACATGGGCCGAGATACGGTCGAGGAACTCCGAACCGGCGCAGTCGGCGCCCGCCGGGCCGTGCCCCTCGGCGCCCTCGCAGCCCGTGCGGGGCCACAGCAGCACCGGCACGGGCGCGGTCAGCGACACGTCGAAGTGCGTCACGTCGGCGCTGTCCGGTCCGGTGCGGCCGGTCCGGGGCGGCGACCCGAACCCCGCGAGGTCCGCGCCCTCCCGGCGCAACCGGAAGCGCAGCTTGTTCGGCTTCTCCTGGGTGCCGCATTCGACGCGGTGCAGGGAGGTTGCCGTACGGCCGTCCAAGTGCTCCCATCTGCGGGCCAGTTGGTGACGCAGGCCGCCCTTGCGGCGGGACCGCTCGGTGACGACCAGCGGATAGGAGCAGCCGAGCGGCGTCGGGTCGTCGGCGCCGCACTCCCACTGGGCCACCGGCCAGTTGAGCAGCGCGCGGGGCAGCACGAAGGCCAGCAACTCGTCCGTACCGGGGGCGAGATGGGAGAAGGCGTCGTCGACGCGCTCCTGGACGTAGCTCCGCACGCTGCCGGTGGCCAGGGTGTCCGAGCCGACGGGGTGGCGGTGGCCCTCGCGGTACGCGGAGACCTCGACCAGGAGCTGGTCGTCGCCCGCGCCGCTGTGGTCGATCTCGACGAGGATCGGGGACCAGTCCGGCGGCGCCCCGGACGGGGCCGTGGGCCGGGGCGCGTCGAGCAGCCCGGTGAGGCGGTCGGCGAGGCGGGTCAGCGCTTGTGGCTCGTCGACCTCGGAGAGCACGTACCAGGCCGCCGACCACAGCGAGCCGAAGCCACCGCGCGGCACGGGCGGGCCGAACGGGCCCACCGCGTCGTGGTACAGCCGCTCCGGGTCGACCGCGGGCCCCCTGCCGGCCGCCCGCTCCACCAGCTCGCGAAGGCGTTCCTTCGCCGCCCGATGGTGGCCGGGGGTGGGGACCAGGTCGCCGAGCGGGGCCCAGTAGCGGGCCATCACGGAGGTGGGCAGCATCCTGCCGTTGCGTACGCCGGTGGAGGCGCGGGCGGCGGCCGACACCATGCCCACCACGCGGTTGCTGTCCGCGAGGGTCACCGCCGCGCCGCTGAACCCCGGGGCGAGGGGCTGCCCGTGGGCGCTCCACGCCTCCAGCTGCACCCACTCGTCGGCGATCAACTGGGCGGCGGTGGCCCGGTACTCGGCCAGGGTGCCCTCCGGATAGCCCTTCGGGAAGCCGTACACGAGGAGCCTGGGCCGGGGTTCGGCGTACGCGTCGTCGGGCGCCGCGAACTCGGCGGGCGGTACCGGCACCGGGCGCGCCAGCTCCAGGACGGCGAGGTCCCCCGGATCGTCACCGGACCCGTCCCACCCGCCGTGCGCTTCGACGGCCGCGGACACCTCGCCGAGGTCCCCGCGGTGCGGAAAGGTGACGCTGACCGCCGCCCGATCACTGCCCCGCACGACATGCGCACAGGTCAGCACATGCCGCTCGGACACCAGGAACCCGGCCCCGACCTCGCCCCCGCACACGATGCGGGCATGCCACGATGCGCTGCTCATGAGGAGGCGGTGGCCTCCGGGGGCAGGCCTGCCGGGGGATCGGCGACGGGCGCCGGGGACCGGCCGGGAGTCCACGCCAGGCGCACCACCAGATGGCCCTCCGCCGTGCCCTTCACGATCACCGCGCCGGCCTCAGCCGACATCCGTACGCCGAACTCGATCTCCACCGAGTCGGGGCGCAGGCTGCCCTCCCGGAACACCCGCAGCGCGGACTCCGCGGCCGCGCGCGCCCCGGCGAGCGAGCTCTCGAAGGTGCGGGCTGCCTGTGCGGGGCCGTCGCCGCGCGAGATGAGGTGGGAGCCGTGCGGGTCGTCCACGTCGGCCATGACGACCCGCGCGCCGTCGTCGGTCCTGAACTCCACCAGATCGTCCATCACTGCCCCGTCACTGCCCCTTCGAACCCCGCGTACCGCGTGCCGCACGTTAACCGTCTGCCAACTGCATTGTCACGGAAGGTGCTTGTCGCTGTCAGCCGTCTGCCGGGCAACGGCCGGAGACAGGTGCGGCTGGCGGGAAGGTGCCCTGGCGGCTTCCCGCCAGCACCGGTCAACACCCCCGCAACACAAGCCCCCTGACACTCGTCGCAGCACCCGGGAACCACCCCCGCCCGGGCCCGACGAAGAGAGGGCACCCATGACCAGAGCACCCGCGTGGCGAAGAGCGAGGCTGCTGCCGGCCGTCGGCCTCGCGTTCGCCCTGCTCCCGGCAGGGCAGGCCGCTACCGCGGCTCCTTCCGGCGTGCCGCTAGGGCTAGCCCTTATACACATCTCCGAGCCCACGAGACGCTCATGAACCTCGTATGCCGCC
>NZ_SRIC01000459.1 GCF_004684775.1 Streptomyces sp. MZ04 | reverse complement strand
GGGGTGGGGTGTTTACGCCGGGGCCGGATGGTCACGACGGCTGATTAGTCCAGACCATTTAGTCGAGACCATAGACTTTGGCGAGCCTCGGTCAAGGCTGACTTTCGGACACCGGTCGCGCCCGTGATGAGGGCCGCGCCGCCCGAGTCAGTTCTTGCCGCGCGGCCCGACGCTGAAGCCCGGACTGACGCCGACCCGCGCCGGGACGAACGGTTCAAGTGCCCATGCGGGGCTTGCCTGTTCATGGGTGGCGGCCGGGTCCGTGACCGACACCTCCGGGTCCACCAGGGACACCGCCGCGACGAGGTAGCGCGCGTCGCGCCCCCGCACGGTGTCCGGGACCACGGGCGGACGGGCGAGCGCACCCCCGAGGTGACGGATGTTCATGATCACCATGGGGTGGCCGTTGGACCGCGCCAGGGTCTCGAGCGCGGTCGGGTCGAGCGTGTCGATCAGGACGTTCTCGCCGATGTACGGGCCGGGGGTGTCGGGTTCGTCGTGCACGCGGGCCGCGTCGGTGTACGCCATCGGGGCCAGGGTGTCCTCGATCGTCTCCGCCGCCTTCCGCAGCGGCGCCACAAGACGCCCGGCGTCCTCGGCCGTGCCGCGCAGCGCGATCGCGACGCGCGCGATGCGCCGGCCACGCAGCGGCGGGGGCAGGAAATCTCCGTCGGGGAAGGCCATCACCCGCAGCGTGGAGGTGAGTTCGTCGGGCACCCCTGCCGTCCACTCGCGGAACGCGTGGAGCACTCCGGGGTCCCCCTCGGCGTCCGACGCCCCGATGTCGAAGGTCAGTCCGCCGCCCTGCAGGGTGCCTTCGGGCAGCAGACCGATGGTCATCGAGGTGACGACCTCGCCCGGAAGGGGTCCGGTGCCGCGCAGGCGGGCGAACCGCTCGGAGTCGCGCTCGTCGACCCGCCGCTCCTCGCCGCCCTCGGTCACGACCGTGAACGAACGGACCAAGTCGGCGGCCCAGCCGTCCGATCGGCCGAGCAGACCGATCCCGCCTCCGAAGGTGTAGCCGACGGCGCCGACGCCGGCCATGCTGCCGCCGGGCGGCACCAGGCCGTGCGGCGCGGCGGCCGCCGCGACCTCGCCCCAGGTCGCACCTCCTTCGACGCGGGCGGTCCGTTCGACGGGATCGACCACGACGCCGTTCAGCCGACGCACCGTCAGGACGATCCCGCTGTCCGCGGCTAAGCCCATCCCGTGTCCGGTGCTGTGCACGGTGAGCGGAACCCCGTACTCACCGGCCAGGCGCACGGCGGCCCGGACGTCGGCGGTGTCCCTGGCCCCGACCACGAGGTCCGGCCGGTGTCGCAGGGCGAGCTGGAAGCTCGCCAACTCATCGGCGAATCCGGTGTCGTCGGGCCGCAGCACGGGTCCGCCCACGGAGCGGGCCAGCGCTCCGGCCAGACGGGAAGCTGCGCCGGATGCTTCGTTGGACGCTTCGTTGGACGCTTCGTTGGACGCTTCGTTGGACGCTTCGTTAAAGACAGTCATGTTTGTCTTGCTCCTTTCCTCGATTGCGCTCGGTGGGGTGGGGTGGGGTGGGGTGAGTCGGGGTCTACCGGTTCCCCGCCGGGTCGGACACGTCATGTCCGGACCGTCGCCCGCGGGCGTCCGCGCCGAGCCTGCGCAGCGCGAGCATGGCCCCGATTCCGGGGATCAGGGCGAGCCACCGGGCACTGGTCCCGGCGGCGGCGGGGATCGCCCAGGTCATCGCGATGGCGACGAGATAGGCGGTGCCGTGGGTGGGCCCGCCCAGCGAAGTGATCGGATCGGCGTGGACGGTAAAGACGTTCAGGAGCAGCACGACCAGGGATGCGGCCTCGACGGCGGCGGCGATGCGCAACGTACGCATCGAGATCACGCACCCGTCGTGGAGCCGGGGCGGACGATCATGAGGATCACGACGACCGTCCACAGCAGGTTGAAGACACCCGTGAGCATGGCGAGCCGGCTCGCCGGGACCGCGGGCGTGCCGGGCTCGGCCGTTCCCCCGGCCACCGCGAGCATCCGCTGCTGGTTGGGCAGGATGGCCATCGCGAGGACGGCCGCGGCGACGGCGGTCAGGGCGATCGAGACGATGAGCCAGACGTCGCCGAGCACGCCGAGCCGGGCGGCGGTGGCGAATCCAAAGACGGGGACGCCGATCCCGAAGAGCGCGTACCCACGGCAGATCTTGTGCAGGACCCCGGCGACGCCGGCCGCCTGCCCCTCCGCATCCGCATCCGCATCCGCTGCCAACTGCTTTGCGTAGCGCGGGAACATCGAGGCGGCGACGGCGATCGGCCCGACCGCCAGGATCGCCAGGACGACATGCACCGACAACAAGAATTTATTCACTGCGGACCCCTCCACCGGCAAGGCAACAAATATGTTGGCTGCCAATAGATAGCACGCCAACTCCCCACTTGTGTAGGCTGCCTACTCATGAGACAGGACGCGATCAGAGGGCATCTGGACGGGCTGCTGCTCGCGGTGCTCGAGCCGGGCCCCCTGCACGGGTACGCGATCATCACGGCCGTGCAGGAACGGAGCGGCGGCGCACTGGAGTTGCGTACGGGCACGATCTATCCCGCCCTCAACCGCCTTGAGCGGGTGGGGTTGTTGCGCAGCAGCTGGCAGTCCTCGGGCGAGCGCCGCAAGCGCTGCTACGAACTGACGGACGCCGGCCAGCGCACGTTGGCCAACGAGCGAACGGCATGGAGCGAGTTCACGACGGCGATCGGCTCGGTCCTGAATCCCGTCCCCCCGCCGGGACTCGCCACATGAGCGCCACGGACCAGCACAGCGACCCCGTCGAGACCTACCTCACGACGCTCGAGGCCGCTCTGCACGGCCCGGTCCGGGCCAAGGCCAGACTGCTCGAGGAGGTCCGCGACGGCCTCACCGATGCCGTCGCGGAGCACGCGAGCCGGGGGCTGCCCCATGACCGGGCCGCCGAGCTGGCGTTGCGCGACTTCGGGAGCATGGACGACCTGGTGGCGAGCTGCCAGCGGGAACTGACCATCGCTCAGGCCCGGCACACGTCACGCTCCATCGCCGTCACCGCGCCCTTCCTGGTCGCCTGCTGGTTCCTCGTCCGCAACGCGGGCGACGACCAGGACTGGTCACTGCCGTGGGCAGCTCAACTGATGGCCGTGTACCTGGCCGGAACCGCGGTCGTGGCGGCCCTGCTGGCGGCGGGTGCCCTCGCCGCGACCGGCACCCTCGCGCGCTGGCTTCCCACGCCGGACGAGTTGCCGAGGATGGTCGGGTGGACCGGCACGACCGCCAGCATCTCCATGGCCGTCGCCACGCTCGCCCTGGCCACGGCCTCGATCCTGGCGACGAACTGGCCCCTGATCGCCCTGGCCTGCTCGCTCGCAGCGACGTCCCACGCCGTAATGGCCGGCTCGGTCCGCGCGTGCCGCCAGTGCGCTCGTCTGCCGATCATGGGGGGCGCCGTTTAGCGCTGCCGGGATGGCCGTCGGGTCAGGGCGGGTTCGGGGTGACCTGGGTCAGGGCGGGTTCCGGGCAAACCGGCTCAGGGCGCGTTCCGGGCGGCCGGGCTCAGGACGTGTTCCGTCGATCCGGCTCAGGGAGCGTTCCGGGTGACCCTCCTTAGGAGGTCTTCCGGGCGACCGGGCTCAAGTCGTATTCTGGGCGACGTGGCTCGGGGCGAGCTCCGGTCGGAGCGGCTCAAGGAACGTTCCAGTCGACCCGGCTCAAGGAACGTTCCAGTCGACCCGGCTCAAGACACGCTCGGTGACCCAGCTCGAGGAGCGTTCCAGGCGACCCGGCTCAAGACACGCTCGGTGACCCAGCTCGAGGAGCGTTCCAGGCGACCCGGCTCAGGGCGAACTCTGGTCGACCCAGGTCAAGACCCGCTCCAGCCGCCCCGGCTCAGGTACGTGCTCCAGCCGCCCCGGGCTCAGAACGCCCTCCAGTCGACCCGACACAGGGATCGCTCCAGTCGACCCGACACCGGGATCGCTCCAGCCAACCCGACACCGGGATCGCTCCAGCCAACCCGGACCCAACACGCCCTCCCCC
>NZ_SRIC01000045.1 GCF_004684775.1 Streptomyces sp. MZ04 | reverse complement strand
ACCCGCGCCACCCGCGCCACCCGCGCCCCCAGGAATAAGCCCCGGATCCTGCCGCAAAATCGCCTCATGGAGTGCCGTCACCTCCGGCCCCGGATCCAGGCCCAGTTCATCCGCGAGGTGCTCGCGCAGTTCCGCGTACGAAGTGAGCGCCTCGCTCTGGCGGCCCGCCAGGTACAGCGCCCGCATCTGTACCGCGCGCAGGCGCTCCCTTAGGGGATGGCGGGTCACTTCGTCGGTCAGCTCGCCGAGCAGCAGCGCGTGGTCACCCGATGCCAGGCGGGCCTCGGCCTGTTCCTCCAGTACGCCCAGGCGCTGTTCCGCCAGGCGGTGCGCCGCGGCGCGTACGAACTCCTCGTCCGCGAAGTCCGCGTACGCGGGACCGCGCCACAACTCCAGCGCCTGGGTCAGGAGTCCGGCCCGCAGGCGCGCATCGCCCGTCGTCCGGGCCTCGGCCACCAGGGTGCGGAACCGGTCCGCGTCCACCTCGTCCGCGGCCGGATCGACGCGCAGCCGGTATCCGGGGATCTGGCGTACGACACGGTCGGCGCCCAGCGCCCTGCGCAGCTGGGAGACCTTGGACTGCAGGGCGTTGGCGGGATTGCCCGGCGGCTGCTGTCCCCACAGGTCGTCGATGAGCCGGTCGGCCGAGACCGGCTGTCCCTCGTGTACGAGAAGATCGGCGAGCAGCGCCCTGACCTTCGCCTCGGGAACCCTGACCGGTTCCCCCTCGTCGTCCCACACCGTCAGTGGACCGAGCACCCCGAAACGCATGTGCGCCACCGTACACAGCGCACTTCAGCGGACCGGCGGCGGACCAGCAGTCGATCGTCAGCGGACCATCAGGTCTTCCGAAGCGCCCGGCCGCACAGTCATTCCTGACGGCGACGAAGACAGCGCGCCGCAGACACCGTAGAGGTTGGTACCGCCATGTCCCGCTTGTTCGAAACCGCTCAGCTCGGCACCCTGGACCTCCCCAACCGCCTTGTGATGGCACCGATGACGCGCAACCGCGCCGACGCCGACGGCGTCCCGCAGGCGATCATGGCGACCTACTACGCACAGCGTGCGTCCGCCGGGCTCATCATCGCCGAGGCCGCCACGCCCAACGCGGTGGGCCAGACCTACCCGAACATCACCGCGATGCACACCGAGGCGCACGTCGCCGGGTGGCGGCAGGTCACCGATGCCGTGCACGCCGCGGGCGGCCGGATGTTCCTGCAGTTGCAGCACGGCGGCCGGGTCGGCCACCCCGACACCAGCGGACTGACGCCCGTCGCACCTTCGCCGGTGCCGCTGCCTGACACGATCTTCACCCCGAGCGGGCACCAGCCGGCCGCCGTGCCACGCGAGATGACCGTCGACGAGATCCACTCCACCGTGGCGGACTTCGCCGCGGCCGCCCGCCGCGCCGTCGACGCCGGCTTCGCCGGGGTGGAGGTGCACGCCGCCAACGGCTACCTCCTCCACCAGTTCCTGGCGAAGGGCACCAACCACCGTACCGACGCCTACGGCGGCCCGGTGGCCAACCGCATCCGCTTCGTCGTGGAGGTGGTCGAGGCCGTCGCCGCCGCGATCGGCCCGGAGCGCGTCGGCGTACGCATCGCTCCCGGACTGACCGTCAACGGCATCGACGAGGGCGACACCGAGGACATCTACCCGGCGCTCGTCGAGGCCCTCGCGGATGCGGGCGGTGGCCTGGCCTATCTGCACGTCGTCTTCGCCGACCCGGACCAGGCCGTCTTCCAGAAGATCCGTAAGGATTGGCCCGGCACGCTCATCGCCAACCCGGTGCTCGGCTGGGGAGGTCCGCTGCCCGCCGACGGCGGACGGGCCGCGGGCGAGCGGCTCCTCTCCGCGGGAGCCGACCTGATCTCGCTCGGCCGCTCGTTCCTCGCCAACCCCGACCTGGTCGAGCGGATGCGCATCGGGGCGCCGCTCAATCCCGTACGCGAGAAGGGGCTGATGTACACGGGCGGGGAGGCCGGGTACACCGACTACCCGGTGCTCGACGAGGCTCAGGTGCCTGTGCTGTCCGCACCTTGAGCGGGCACCACGCGGGCGCGCCTCGCCTTGCTCCCCGGGCGGCCCGCCACCGGTACGTCGAGGGGGCGGGCGAGGCCCACCACGCCTTCGTCGAGGCGCTGCAGATGGCGCAGGACGCGGTAGGCCACCGTGCCCGAGCGCAGCGCGCCGGACCCGTCGGCCTCCAGCATGGAGGCGATGCTCGCGCCGGACTCGACCTCGCCGCCGGTCTTGTCGTCGTCCACGTACGCCGTGATGACGTCGAGGTTGTGGGCGATGCGCCGGGCGGCCCTGGCCAGGCGCGGATCGGCCGCGACGGTCTTGCTGTACGGCACGAGTTCGGCCGTCGCCGCCAGGGAACGCGCGTGGTACGCGCAGGTCTCCAGGAGCGCCACCAGATAGCGGGCGGTCCGGCGGCGGCCGCGCAGCGGGGTGATCGGGTGGGTCAGCGGCTGGACGGAGGCGCGCAGATCGTCGAGCGCGGTGTCCAAGTCCCGTGCCTTGTCCAGGAGATCGGCCGCGGGGCCGCCGCTGAGCTGCTCCACCGACGCGGAGACGACGTCGGCGAGCCGGGCGAGGACCGTGCTGAGCAGCTCGTCGGTGCGGCGGTCGGTGTGCACCGGCAGGACGAGGACGGCGGCGATGATGCCGCAGGCCGCGCCGAGTGCCGTCTCCTCGATGCGCAGCCAGAGCACGGAGAGGCTGTAGGTGTTCAGGAGGGTGTAGAGCAGGCCCAGCATCGCCGTGACGAAGAAGGACATCAGCGCGTACGACAGGGGAGCGGTGAAGAACATCGCGAAGATGAAGAGCAGTACGAGGCCGAAGGCGAGCCAGGTGTGGTTGCCGACGAGCCCCGCGAGGGCCACACCGGCGACCACGCCGAGCACGGTGCCGAGCAGCCGCCGGTAACTCTTGACCATGATCTCGCCGGTGGACGCGGTGTTGAGGAACACCACCCAGCAGGTCAGCACCGCCCAGTACCAGCGCTGCGTGGAGAGGAACTCGCCGCCGATGATGGCGAGCGTCGAGCCCACCGCGACCTGGAACGCGGCCCGGGTGGTGGGGCGCCGAAGGCCGGAGGGCTCGTCGTCCTCCGCCTCATCGATCTGCTCGACACCGGCGATCGCGATGTCCTCCGCGTCGAACTCCTCGCGGGAGCGGGTCGTCGCGGGCGAGTCGTCGGACTCGTCCTGCGGCCCGTCCAGGGCGAGCCGCAGCCCGAGCACGGCGCGGGCGGCCTCGCCGATGCCGCGGAAGACGTCCTGGACGGCGATCGAGGCCCGCGGCAGATTGTCCTCGTCGCGGTAGCCGAGCAGCCTGTTGCGCAGGTGCGCGAGGGCCGTGCCCCGATCGGCGGCGACCGGCCGGGACACCAGCAGGTGCAGCGCCCTCAGGTCCCGGCGCAGGGTGAGCGTCGCGTCGTCCTCGGGGCGGAACCGCGTGCCGGTCTCCGGTACGGGCGCGTGCGGCAGATGCAGGGTGATGGTGTCCGCGCTCTCGGCGCTGCGCGCGTTCAGAAGGAGGACGCCGAGCCGTTCGGCGGCGATCTCCGCGTCCGCGACACGGCGTTGCACCAGGGCCGCGGTCGCCGCGTCGGGTGTGCCCTCCTCCAGGCGGCCCTGGATCATCAGGGCCGTCTCGTGCAGCCGGGCGGTGCCCCGGCGCAGCTCGTCGAGGACCTTCTCCAACTGTTCGGGGGTGGCGTCCAGGAGCTCGATCTGGGTGGCCACCAGCTGCGCGAGCCGCGCCCGGAAGGCGACCCGGAGCCGGCCCAGGTCGCGCTCGGGCGACTCCGGCACCACGGCGAACCGGACGATCGCGCCGCATACGAAGGCGACGGTCAGGGCCAGATACAGCTCGGGAAGCGCCGCCCCGGTGGCGCCGACGAAGAGCGAGACGAAGTAGACCTGGAAGCCGATCAGGCCGAGCGCCGTGCCCCGGTCGCCGAACCGGCGGCTGTAGACGGCGCCGAAGATCAGCGCCACGAAGAACACATCACCCGCGATGACCTGGTCGTGAAGGAGCGCCGCGAGCGATATCGCCGCCAGTGAGACGGGCAGGCCCAGCGCGAGGGTGACCGCCTGCTCGCGCACCTCCTTCTCCTTGATGGCGAAGGTGGCGACCATGGCCGTCATGGCGCCCGCGACCATGTGTGTGACGTCCGTGCCGAACAGGGCGAGGACGACGAGCGTCAGGGCGATCGCCGCGACCGTCCGGAGCCCCGCCATCAGCCGCAGCAGCCCCGGGTCCGATGCCACGAAGCGGTCCCACGTGCCGGTCCTGGTCTGCCGTGTCACTGCGCTCACACCCTCATCGCCGCTGTTCAGGGCGAGATTCTGGCACGGCAGGACGCAACCGGGGCTTGAGGGTCGGGTGCGTCTCGACCCGTAAGACGCGGGGCGGAAGCGGCGAAAGTCTCCGGATTCACTTCAACGAAAGACTTGAAGTCATGAATCCAGCAGACAAGGAAATCCCCGGGGCACAGCTGTGCCCCGACACCCGGGAGACCCCGGACACCCCCGGCCCCCGCCGCTGGTGGACCCTCCTCGCGGTCAGCGCCGCCCAGCTCCTCGTCGTCCTCGACGGGACGATCGTGAACATCGCCCTGCCCTCCGCGCAGAGCGCGCTTGGCATGTCCGACGCGAGCCGCCAGTGGGCCATCACCGCGTACGCACTGGCCTTCGGCGGGCTGCTGCTGATCGGCGGACGGATCAGCGGGGCGCTCGGCCATCGGCATACGTTCCTCATCGGTCTGATCGGCTTCGCCGCGGCGTCCGCGCTCGGCGGGGCCGCGGCGAACCCCGGGATGCTGTTCGGGGCGAGGGCCCTGCAGGGAGCGTTCGCCGCGGTGCTCGCGCCCGCCGGGCTCTCGCTCCTGACGATCACCTTCTCCGAACCGGGGGAACGGGGCCGGGCGTTCGGCGTGTTCGCCGCGGTGGGCGCCGCCGGATCGGCCGTCGGCCTGGTCGCAGGGGGACTGCTCACCGAGTACGCGAGCTGGCGCTGGTGCCTCTACGTCAACGTCCCCGTCGCGCTGTTCGCCGTACTCGGCGCGGCCTTCGTGCCACGGGACCGGCCGGTGCGCGGGGCGGGCAGGCTCGATGTGGCGGGCGCCCTGCTCAGCGCCGCGGGCTTCGCCGCGATCGTGTACGCCTTCAACGAGGCCGAGCCGCGCGGGTGGGACGCCCCGCTGGTCCTCACCCTCCTCGTGGCCGGCGTCCTGCTGCTCGTCGCGTTCGCGGCCGTGGAGGTCAGGGCACCGCAGCCGCTGCTGCCGATGCGGGTGCTCCTGGACCGTGCGCGGGCCGGCGCGTTCGTCGCCATCACCCTGCTGTTCGTCGCGATGTTCGGCTTCTACCTCTTCATGAGCTACTACACGCAGACGGTCCTCGGCCATTCGCCGGTCCAGGCGGGCCTGACGCTGATCGTCAACGCCGTGGCCGCGCTGGTCGGCGCGACGCTCGTCGCCGGGCGGCTGCACGGACGCGTCGCACCTGCGGCGCTGATCCTGCCGGGGCTGCTCGCGGCGGCAGCCGGGATGTTCGTCCTGACCCGGCTCACCGCTGAGAGCACGCACGTCCTTCCGGCGTACCTGCTGCCCGCGCTGGTCCTGACGGGCCTCGGCCTCGGCTGCGTCATACCACCGACCGCGAGCCTGGCCACCGCGGGAATGCGCCCGCAGGACATCGGAGCCGCGGCCGCGGCCTACAACGCCTCGCAGCAACTGGGAGCCGCACTCGGCACCGCCCTGCTCAACACCGTCGCGGCGAGCGCGGCCGCGTCCTACCTGGCGTCCCGGGGCGGTGCCACGCCGACGTCGGCGTCCGTGCACGGCTACGCGGTGGCCTTGACCGTCGCCTTCGGCATCCTCGTCGCCGCCGCGTGCGTCACCGCACCGCTCATCGCCCGGGGGCGCCGGCCCGCAGTCCGTCCATGACGAGGTCGAGGAGCCGTCCGGCGCGCACCTGCCAGTCGCCGTGCGGGTCGATCTGCCAGAGGCCCGCGATGGCGAGCATGAAGTCGTCGGGGGTCAGGCCGGCGCGGATCGTGCCCGCCTCCTCGTTCGCCTCGAGCAGCAGCGTGACGGCCGAGGCCAGCGAGCCATGGCCGAGGCCGATCAGGGTGCCGCGCGAGCTGGTGGCGCTGCGCATCGCGTCCGCCAGACCGGCCTTGGCCATGGCGAACTGCGCGAGCCGGTCCATCCACTCCCGCAGGGCCTGGTCGGGGGCGCGGGTCTCGAGCAGCTGGCACGCCGTGTCGCAGACCTGCTGGACCTCGTAGCGGTAGACCTCGAGGACGAGTGCCTCCCGGTTGGGGAAGTTGCGGTAGAAGGTCCCCTGCCCGACGCAGGCCTTCTTCGCGATCGCGCTCAGGGGGACGTCGGCCGACCGCGTCAGCTCCGCGAGGGCCACTTCCAGGATGCGCTCGCGATTCCGTTGCGCGTCCGAGCGCAGCCGTGGGTCCTTCTGCTCCCGCACTCGTCCTCCTCCCGGAAATCGCGGCGTCGGCGTCTCGCCGCAGTCCGTGCCGGTCTTGCTGAGCCCCGCCAAGCCTTGCTAAGCGGACAACTGTCCGCTAAATTCAATGTTTGCGGACAGCTGTCCGCTTAGGCTCACCATACCGGCAGAATCGGCCGGCGGGGGATGGCCGTCGCGATCGCGGCCGACCGTCCTTCGCCGCACTTCGACGGTGTCGCGTGCGGCACCCCTACGCACAGCGCCATCTCCTCCCGAACTCACCGTCGGGATCGCCTCGTTCCACGCTCCCGCTCTCGTGCGGCAGTTGCTGAAGAAGCTGACAGAAGCGAAAGAAGGCTGATCGTGGCTCCATCGACGTCCAGCGCCATCACTTTGAACATCAACGGCGAAAAGCACACGCTGCCCGTCGACCACCGCACCACCCTGCTCGACGCGCTGCGCGAGCGCCTCGATCTGACCGGCACCAAGAAGGGCTGTGACCAGGGCCAGTGCGGCGCCTGCACGGTCCTGATCGACGGCCGCAGGGCCGTCTCCTGTCTGCAGCTCGCGGTCGCCGCCGAAGGCCGGGTGATCACCACCATCGAAGGCGTGGCCGACGGCGACCGGCTGCACCCCGTGCAGCAGGCCTTCCTCGACCTCGACGGCTACCAGTGCGGCTACTGCACACCGGGACAGATCTGCTCGGCCATCGCGGTGATCGAGGAGCACGCCGCGGGCTGGCCGAGCGCCGCGACCACCGACGTACGGCCCGAGGCGGGTGTGCCACAGCTGACCGCCGACGAGATCAGGGAGCGGATGAGCGGCAACCTGTGCCGCTGCGGCGCGTATGTGTCGATCGTGCAGGCGGTCGCCCAGGCCGCCGCGAACGAGACCGCGGGTACCGAGACCGCGGGTACGGAGGCTGTGGCATGAGGGAATTCGACTACCGGCGCGCGATCGACGTCCCCGGCGCGGTCGCGCTGCTCGGCGCCGACCCCGACGCGCGCGTTCTCGGCGGCGGTACCAACCTCGTCGACCTGATGAAGACGGGCGTGGAGCGGCCCGCCCTGCTCGTCGACGTACGCGAACTGCCCCTCGACCGGATCGAGGTCACCGACGACGGCGGGCTGCGGATCGGCGCGACCGTCACCAACAGCGACCTCGCCGCCCACCCCGAAGTGCGCCGCAACTACCCGGCGTTGGCGCAGGCCGTGCTCGCGGGCGCCTCGGGGCAGCTGCGCAACATGGCCACGGTCGGCGGGAACCTGCTCCAGCGCACCCGCTGCGGCTACTTCACCGATCTGACGAAGCCGTGCAACAAGCGTGCCCCCGGCAGCGGTTGCCCCGCCATCGAGGGCGAGCACCACAACCACGCGATCCTCGGCGCCTCCGGACACTGCGTGGCCGTCCACCCGTCGGACATGGGGGTGGCGCTCGCCGCCTTCGACGCCGTCGTCTCGTACGAAACAGCCGACGGGACCGGCGAGTTGCCGCTCGCCGAGTTCTACCTGCCGGTCGGCGAAACGCCGCACCTGGAGACCGCGCTGCCGTCCGGCGCGCTGATCACCGGCATCACCCTGCCCCCGGCCCCGGTCGCCGCCGTCTCCCGCTACCGCAAGGTGCGCGAGCGCGCGTCGTACGCCTTCGCGATCGGCTCGATCGCCGCGGCGCTCGACGTCCAGGACGGTGTCGTACGCGAAGTGCGCCTCGCCTTCGGGGCGGTGGCGTCCCGGCCGTGGCGCGCCCGGGAGGCCGAGCGGGTCCTGACGGGGGGCCCGGCGACCGCCGAGGCCTTCGCCGCCGCCGCGGACGCCGAACTGGCGGCCGCGCGGACGCTGCCCCACAACGGCTACAAGGTGACGCTGCTGCGCAACCTCGTCGTCGCGATGCTGACCGAGCTCACCGAGGAGGCGGCCCGATGACGACGCCGACCACGACCACCACATCCACCGCGGTGACGGGCGCCGTCGGCGCTTCGTACACCCGAGTGGAGGGCCGGGACAAGGTCACCGGCGCGGCCCGGTACGCGGGAGAGATCCCCTTCGCCGAACTCGCCCACGGCTGGGTGGTGTTGTCCACGATCGCCCGCGGCCGGATCAGCTCGGTCGAGTCGGACGCCGTGCGCGAGATGCCCGGCGTCCTGGCCGTCCTGCACCACGGGACCGCTCCGCGCGTCGACAGCGACTACATCAGCATGCTCGGCCCGCCCGACCCGATCGTCGAGGTCTTCCAGCACGACCGGGTGCCGTTCGTCGGCTGGCCGGTGGCGCTGGTCGTCGCCGAGACCTCCGAGCAGGCGCGAGAGGCCGCCGAGGCGCTGGTGGTGAAGTACGAGGCGGAGCCGCACGACGTCGCGTTCTCCGCCGCGCACCCCGACACGTACATCCCGGACGGTGACAACCACCAGATGGCGAAGGGCGACCTGGACGCCGAACTCGCCGCGTCCGCCCATGTCGTGGACGAGGAGTACAGCACACCCGAAGAGCACCACAGCTCGATGGAGCCGCACGCCGCGATGGCGCGCTGGGACGCGGGACGCCTCGAGGTCGTCGACTCCAACCAGGGCAGCACCTGGGTCGCGGACGAGCTGGCGAAGCTGTTCTCGCTCGACCCGGCCTCGGTACGGGTGCGGTCCGAGCACGTCGGCGGAGCCTTCGGTTCCAAGGGCGTACGCGTCCACCAGATCCTCGCCGTGATGGCGGCGACCGTGCTCGACCGCCCCGTCAGGGTCGTCCTCACCCGTCGCCAGCTGTTCTCGCTCACCGGCTACCGCAGCCCCACCGCCCAGCGCGTCCGGCTCGGCGCCGACGCCGACGGGCGGCTGCGCGCCGTCGGGCACCAGGCGCACAGCCTCACGTCGAAGGTGCATGAATTCGTCGAGGGCAGCGCCGGGTTCGGGCGTCCGATGTACGCCTCCGACGCCCATCACAGCGTCAACCGCGTGGTGCGCCTAGACGTGCCGACGCCGACCTTCATGCGCGCGCCCGGCGAGGCTCCCGGTTCGTTCGCCCTGGAGTCCGCGCTCGACGAACTCGCCGAGCGGACAGGACTGGACCCGATCGCGCTGCGCGCCCGCAACGAACCGGACGTGGGCCCCGTCTCCGGGCTGCCGTTCGGCTCCCGCAATCTCGTGGCCTGCTTCGAGGAGGGCGCCCGCAGGTTCGGCTGGGCGGACCGGGACCCGCGCCCCGGCCTGCGGCGCGAAGGGCGCTGGCTGATCGGCACCGGCACGGCGGCGGCCACCTTCCCGGTGCTCGCGATGCCGTCCACGGCGGCCGTGACGGCGGAGGCCGACGGCACCTTCACCGTGCGGATCACCGCGGCGGACGTCGGGACGGGGGCGCGGACCGCGCTGACCCTGATCGCCGCGGACGCCCTCGAAGTGGCCCAGGACCGCGTCCATGTGCGCATCGGCGACAGCGACTTCGGCCCGGCGGCCATCTCCGGCGGCTCGATGGGCACCCGCTCCTGGGGCTGGGCGGTCACGGCCGCGGTGCGTGAACTGCGGGAGCAACTGGCCCTGGGCGGCGACATCCCGCCGCAGGGGATCACCGTGCGATCCGACACCAGTGAGTACGTCTTCGCGCTCGCCCAGAAGGAACGGCACTCCTACGGCGCGCAGTTCGCGGAGGTCGCCGTGGACGTCACCACGGGCGAGGTACGCGTACGACGGATGCTCGGCATCTTCGCGGCGGGCCGCATCGTCAACCCGCTGACCGCACGCAGCCAGCTCGTCGGCGGCATGACCTGGGGCCTGTCGATGGCGCTGCACGAGGAGGCGGTCAGGGACCAGGCGACGGGCGGCCATGTCGGCGCCGACTTCGCGGGCTACCACTTCGCTGCCAACGCGGATGTGCCGCACATCGAGGCGGACTGGGTGGACGACCCGGACGCGGACGACCCCGTCGGCATCAAGGGCATCGGCGAGATCGGCATCGTGGGCGCCGCGGCGGCGATCGCCAACGCGGTCTGGCACGCGACAGGCGTACGCCACCGGTCGCTGCCGATCCGCCCCGACCGCGTCCTGGACGCGGCAGGGGCCCGCGATGCTTGACATCGCCGCCGACCTCGACCGGTGGCTGCGGGAGGGCCGGGCGTTCGCCGTCGCCACCGTCGTGGCGGTGGGCGGCAGCGCGCCGCGCCCGCCCGGCGCCGCCCTCGCCGTCGACAGCGAGGGCACCGCCATCGGCTCGGTCTCCGGCGGCTGCGTGGAAGGGGCGGTGTACGACCTGTGCGTCCAGGCCCTCGAGGACGGCACGGCGGTGCGCGAGCGCTTCGGCTACAGCGACGAGGACGCCTTCGCCGTCGGCCTGACCTGCGGCGGGGTCATCGAGGTCCTGGTCACACCGGTGGCCGAGGACGCGCCCGCCAGGACCGTGTTCGCGGCGGCGCTCTCGGCCGCCGCGAACGGGGAGGCGGCGGCGATCGCCCGCGTGGTGGAGGGCCCGGCCGAATTCCTGGGCAGGCCCCTGCTGGTGCGCGCCGACGGATCGTACGAAAGCGGCCTGGAAGGGCACCCGGACCTCGACCGCACGGTGGCGGGGGAGACCCGCGCGATGCTGGACGCGGGCCGCACCGGCGAGTTCGGCGTCTCGGAGGACGGATCGCGCTGCGGGGAGCCGCTGACGCTGTTCGTCGAGACGAGCGTGCCGCCGCCCCGCATGATCGTCTTCGGCGCGGTCGACTTCGCCGCGGCCCTGGTGCGCACGGGCAAGTTCCTCGGCTACGAGGTGACGGTGTGCGACGCCCGTCCGGTCTTCGCCACACGGGCCCGCTTCCCCGAGGCCGACGAGGTCGTGGTCGACTGGCCGCACCGCTACCTGCGGCGCACCCGGACGGACGCCCGCACCGTCCTGTGCGTCCTCACGCACGACGCCAAGTTCGACATTCCGCTCCTGGAGGCGGCGCTGCGCATGCCGGTCGCGTTCGTCGGCGCCATGGGCTCGCGCCGCACCCACGAGGACCGCAACCGGCGGCTGCGCGAAGTCGGCGTGACAGAAGGGGAGCTGGCGCGACTGCGGTCCCCGATCGGCCTGGACATCGGCGCCCGCACGCCGGAGGAGACCGCCCTGTCCATCGCGGCCGAGATCGTCGCGGCACGCCGCGGCGGCACGGGCATGCCACTGACCGGATCGGGCACGCCGATCCACCACGACCGGGAGGACGGTTCGGGCGGGGCGCACGCAGCGGCGTGACGCGGCCGGGAGCCATGACTCCCGGCCGCAGCCGTGGCTAGCCCTTGAGGCCGATCGCCGCGCAGGCCGCCTTGTAGGCGGGCGTGCAGATCTCCGACGTCTTGTAGATGCCGTCCGCGATGACCGTGGACTTGATGGTGTCCTGGGTCAGCGGGCGGACCGACACCAGGAGGGACGGGATGTCCTTCGTGGTGGCGTTGTCGGACCTGTCGCCGGCCAGGGCGTCGAACTCGACCATGCGGCCCTGGGCGATCCTGACCGCCATCTGCGCGGCGCCCACGGCCTCCTCGGGGTACGACTTGTAGACGCTCATGTACTGCTCGCCCGCGACGACGCGCTGCACGGCCGGCAGCTCCGCGTCCTGGCCGGTGACCGGGGGCAGCTCGGTGAGGCCCGATGCCTTCAGGGCTTTGATGATGCCGCCCGCCATGCCGTCGTTGGCGGAGTAGACGCCCGCGATGTTCTCCTTGCCGAGCGCGGTGATCGCGTCGGTCATATGGGCGCGTGCCGTCTCCGGCTTCCAGCCCTCGGTGTCGTACGACTTGGCGATGTCCACGCGGTTGTCGAGCTGGGAGAGCGCGCCGTCCTTGAAGACGGCGGCGTTCGGGTCGGTCGGCGAACCGTTGATCATGACGATCTTGCTGCTCTTGCGGGCGCCGTTCCCGAGCGCCTTGATGAGCCCCTGGCCCTGGACCTGGCCCACCAGTTCGTTGTCGAAGGCCACGTAGCCGGAGACGGGCCCCTCGGCGAGCCGGTCGTAGGCGATCACGGGGATGTCCGCGTCCTTCGCCTTCTCGACGGCCGGGGCGATCTTCTTCGCGTCCACCGCGCTGACCAGCACCACGTCGACCTTGTCGGCGACCATCTTCTCGAGCTGGCCGCTCTGCTTGGCGGCATCCTGGTCGGCGTTGGCGTAGACGAGCTTGCCCTTGCCGTTGGTCAGCTTCTTGACCTGCTTCTCGATGATCGGGTGGTCGAACTTCTCGTAGCGTGCCGTCTCTGATTCGGGCAGCAGCAGGCCGATGGTGACGTCGTCGCCCTTCCTGTCGTCCTTGGTTCCGTCGTCGCTGTCGAACAGGCCGCCACATGCGGCGAGCGAGAGGGCCAGCACGCCCACGGTCACGACGACGGTGGCTTCACGTCTACGGGATTTCATTCGTCCACTTCCTAGACCTGACCGCTTCCTTGCAGTCCGAGGTGGCTGAAAGCCAACCCGGCGGCCCTGCTGGCGTCAAGGACTCAAGTGATAACGAGATGACAATGGCATCATGTGTTTCAGAGTTGAACTGTTCTGGATATGCCGGACCTAGTGGACGCGGGGGGCGGGTGCCGGCTCGACGCGGCGGGTGGCGTCGCCGGGCGAGCCGGTCACGCCGCCGGTCATGCCGCCGGTCACGCCGCCGGGCCCTCCGTGGCGTGTGTGACCGCTCCGCCAGGGCGGTTCTCGCCGCATTCCTCGTTCTCGTGGGAGAAATATTTAGAGCCTGACCGTGCCGGGAAGCTCATACCGTGCTACTGTTCATCGAAGTTGCAGTTGTGGTTCCCATAAGACTTCAAGTGCCTTAAGCGGATCTGATCCGCCGGGCACTTTTGTATTTCCGGTGCAGTTTTCCGGACGGGGCAATCAACGTGGCGACGCCGGGGTTCGCACAGTGTGGACTCCGGGCTTTGCCCCGAAGGAGATTTTAGTATGGCTAACGGCACCGTGAAGTGGTTCAACTCGGAAAAGGGCTTCGGCTTCATCGAGCAGGAGGGTGGCGGCCCGGACGTCTTCGCCCACTACTCGAACATCGCCACCCAGGGCTTCCGTGAGCTCCAGGAAGGTCAGAAGGTGACCTTCGACGTCACGCAGGGCCAGAAGGGCCCGCAGGCGGAGAACATCGTCCCCGCCTGACGCTGACGCGTTGACACGAGGCTGGTGCCCGCACCTCACGGTGCGGGCACCAGCTCGTTGCTGTTTACAGAGTTTTTGAGTTTTTCTTTTGTTCGGCTCGTGCTTGCAATTCGTTCGGCTGGTTTTCGCCGAGAATTCCTCGATGCGTGCCATATCGAGGAAGGTTCTCCGTGAACCGTTCAGGTCGTACGAACGATCGCTATTCCGGCAAGTCCAATCCCCGCGGTTTCGCCGCCCAGCGTTCCCGCGGTAACGGCGGCCGTCCCGGCGGGCAGAGCCGTCGCCCCGCCGCACCGCAGGGCGAGTTCGCGCTCCCCGTCACCGTCACCCCCGGCCTGCCCGCGGTGGAGGCCTTCGGCGAGCTCGACATGCCGGAAATTCTCCTGAAGACGCTGACCGGCCTCGGCGTGACGGAGCCGTTCCCGATCCAGGCCGCCACGCTGCCGAACGCGCTCGCGGGCCGCGACGTACTGGGCCGTGGCCGCACCGGATCCGGCAAGACCCTCGCCTTCGGCCTCCCGCTCCTCGCCCGTACCGCCGGACAGCGCGCCGACTCGAAGCAGCCGCTGGCCCTGGTCCTCGTGCCGACGCGCGAGCTCGCCCAGCAGGTCACCGAGGCGCTCACCCCGTACGCGAGGGCGCTGAAGCTGCGTATCGCCACCGTGGTCGGCGGCATGTCGATCGGCAGGCAGGCCGGTGCGCTGCGCAGTGGTGCCGAGGTGCTCGTCGCGACGCCGGGCCGCCTCAAGGACCTCATCGAGCGCCGGGACTGCCGCCTCGACCGGGTGGCCATCACCGTCCTCGACGAGGCCGACCAGATGGCCGACATGGGCTTCATGCCCCAGGTCACCGAGCTGCTCGACCAGGTGCGGCCCAACGGTCAGCGCATGCTGTTCTCGGCCACCCTCGACCGCAACGTCGACCTCCTGGTGCGCCGCTACCTCCAGGACCCGGTCGTCCACTCCGTCGACCCCTCGGCGGGCGCGGTCACCACGATGCGCCACCACGAGCTGCACGTGCACGGCGCCGACAAGACCGCCGCCGCCACCGAGATCGCCGCCCGCGACGGCCGCGTGATCATGTTCCTGGACACCAAGCACGCCGTCGACCAGTTCACCCGGCATCTGCTGGGCAGCGGCGTACGCGCGGCCGCGCTGCACGGCGGCAAGTCGCAGCCGCAGCGCACCCGCACGCTCGCCCAGTTCAAGACCGGTGATGTGACGGTCCTGGTGGCGACGAACGTCGCGGCCCGCGGCATCCACGTGGACAACCTCGACCTGGTGGTCAACGTCGACCCGCCCAGCGACCACAAGGACTATCTGCACCGCGGCGGCCGCACCGCCCGCGCCGGCGAGTCCGGCAGCGTGGTGACCCTCGTCCTGCCCAACCAGAAGCGCGACATGAGCCGCCTGATGGCTGCCGCCGGAATCCGGCCGCAGATCACTCAAGTCCGCTCCGGCGAGGCGGAGTTGAGCCGTATCACCGGTGCGAAGGCGCCCTCCGGCGTCCCCATCAGCGGCGCCGCGCCCACCGCCGAGCGGCCCAAGCGGGGCGGCGCACCCTTCCGCGGGATGGGTACCCGTCCGGGGCGGGCCACAGGTGGCTCCCGGCGGACCGCCGAGTCCCGTGAACTGGCCGAGGCCCGCAAGGCGGCGCGGGTGCGTCGCAGCGCCTGACGCCTGACGCTCGGCCCGTACCGTTCATGACGTAGACCGTTCTTGACCTTTGGGTCAAGAACGGTCTACAGTCCTGATCATGGGAAGGCCGAAGCAGTTCGATCCGGACGCCGCCGTCGAGCAGGCCATGGACGTGTTCTGGCGCAAGGGGTACGCCGCCACCACGCCACAGGACCTCGTCGACGCGCTCGGCATCGGCAAGGGCAGTCTCTACAACACCTTCGGCAGCAAGCACGCCCTGTTCGAGCGGGCGCTGCGCCGCTACCGCGACAGCCAGGCGCTGGCCCTCATCGAGATGCTCGAGGAGTCGGGGCCCGTCAAGGAACGGCTGCGCGCGGCGCTCTGGCTCCTCGTCGACATGGACCTCGCCGACCCGGATCGCCGTGGCTGTATGGCGGTGAACACCGCGGCGGAGCTGGCGGGGGTGGACGAGGTGGCGACCGAACTGGTGCGGCGGATGTTCGACCGCACCGAAGAGGCGTTCCAGGTGCTGGTCGAAAAGGGGCAGCGGGCGGGGGAGATCGATCCCGCTCGCGACGCCCGGGGCGTCGGGAGTCTGCTCCTGACGACGATCGTCGGCCTGCGGCTCATGGCCCGCGTCGCCGAAGGGCCGGACCGCCTCTCCAGGGTGATCGACGCGACGGTCGACGCGCTCTGACGTTCTGGCCCTCGTCTGGAGTCGGTGCCTGACGTATCAAGCATCAGTGTCCGACGCGCTTCATCTCTCTGCCGTTATTTTGTACTTACAGTTCAAGAACTGTCCGAACTCCACCCAAGGACCGGGGAAAACATGCAGCTCGACCTGAACTCCAAGACCGCCGTCGTCACCGGCGCGAGCCGCGGCATCGGCCTGGCCACCGTCGAGGCACTGATCGGCGAAGGCGTACGCGTCGTGGGCGCCGCCCGCACCATCACCCCCGAACTCAAGGAGAGCGGAGCCTTCGCGGTCTCCGCGGACCTCGGCACCGCCGAGGGCGTGGCCACCCTCATGGACGCCGCCTTCGCCGAACTGGGCGGCATCGACCTGCTGGTGAACAATGTCGGTGGCGGCGACATGGTGGAGCCGGTCGGCTTCCTCGACACCGGGGACGCGCAGTGGCAGGGCATCTTCGACCTCAACCTGCTCAGCGCGGTCCGCGTCACCCGCGCCGCGCTGCCCAGCCTGATCGAGCGGCGCGGCGCGATCGTCAACGTCTCGTCCATCAACTCCCGGCTCCCCGCGGCCGGTCCCGTCGCCTACAGCGCGGCCAAGGCGGCGCTCACCGCCCTCGGCAAGTCCCTGGCCGAGGAGTTCGGCCCGAAGGGCGTACGCGTCAACACGGTCTCGCCCGGCGTGGTGCGCACCGCCATCTGGGAGGACCCCGAGGGCTTCGGCGGCAAGGTGGCCGCCGGGGCCGGTGCCGAGCACGGCGCGTTCCTCGAACAGATCCCCGACGCGTTCGGCATCACGACCGGACGGATCACCGAAGCGCGGGAAGTGGCGTCCCTGATCACCTTCTTGCTCTCGGACGTGGCCGGGAACATCACGGGTGCCGACCATGTCATCGACGGCGGCACGGTGAAGACGATCTGAGGCGAGGCCGCGCCGGATGCCACCGCGCGGGGCGGGTCGCGGCAGTCGCCATCGGTCAGGTCGGGGAGCGGGGCCTGGCCGGAGGCGGGCGGAGGGAGCCTGAGTCACTATGGCTGTACGTTCCCCAACTCGGCCCGGGGCCTTGCGCCTTGGGTGAGCAGCCACCGTACGACGTCGTCGGCGTCCTGGGCGTGGGCGATGTCCAGGGGCGTCATGTCGTCGTAGCCGATCCAGTCGAGATCCGCTCCCTGCTGGAACAGGCGCCGGGCGGTGGCGAGTTGGCCGCCGTGGCAGGCGCCCCAGAAGGCGCTGGTGATCGCCGGTCCGGTGGGCGGTTCGGGTGCGGCGATGAACGCCTCGACCTGGTCGAGGAGGCCCAGCGTCGCCGCGTCCTGGAGGTCCGCACGGGCGCCGTGCTCCAACAGGCGGCGGGCCGCGCGCCATTGGCCGAAGCCGCGGGCGTCGGCGAGCGGGGTGCCGCCGCCGATGACGGCGCCGGTCGCCTCGATGTCGGCGCCCGCGGCGATGAGGGCGTCGAGGGCGATGACGTCGTCGTTGCTCGCGGCCCAGTGCAGCGGCGTCTCGGCGTGGGAGCCGACGAACCGGGCGTCGGGGTAGGCGCCCGCCGCGGCGAGGGCGGCGATGACCTCCGGGGCCTGCGGGTAGTGCCCCGGCCAGTCGGTCGCGATGTGCAGCAGGCTCCGCCCGCCGGCGGCGGGACCTTCGGTGGTGATGGTGCCGGAGGCGAGGCCGGGGTGGTCGGCCAGGAGCGTGCGAAGCACCGAGACGTCGCCCTTGCGGATCGCCTCGGTCACCGTGATGGCAAGCGGGTCAAGGGAGTTGAGGTTCATCACGAGGTGTCGGCCTCCTGCTCGGGCAGTCTGGTCCAGACCTATTGACGGCAGGTCTGGACCACTTTACGGTGTGGCGCATCGCACCACGTACGTCTCCAGGCAGCACAGTCCAGGAGGTCAGCGTGTCACCCAGAACCCCCCACCTCGCCCAGGTTTCCCTGGCCGCACTCCGCGCGCCGTCCCGGCTGTTCGCGGTCGGCCTGGCGATGGTTCTCGCCGTGTCGACGCTCGTCGGTGCCGCGCCGAGCCCGTCGCAGGACGGCCGTACCGTCCGGGACGAGACCTGCGCGGTCAAGTCGAAGCCCGCCGGAAAGGTGCTCCAGGGCTACTGGGAGAACTGGGACGGCGCCGCCAACGGCGTGCACCCGCCGTTCGGCTGGACCCCCATCACCGACACCCGCATGAGTGAGCACGGCTACAACGTCATCAACGCCGCGTTCCCCGTCATCCGCTCGGACGGCACCGTCCTGTGGGAGGACGGCATGGACGCGACCGTGAAGGTCGCCACGCCCGCCGAGATGTGCCAGGCCAAGGCGGACGGCGCCACGATCCTGATGTCGATCGGCGGCGCGACGGCCGGCATCGACCTCAGCTCGAGCACGGTCGCCGACCGGTTCGTAGAGACCGTGGTGCCCATCCTCAAGAAGTACAACTTCGACGGCATCGACATCGACATCGAGACCGGCCTGGTCGGCAGCGGAAACATCACCAACCTGTCCGCCTCGCAGGCCAACCTGATCCGCATCATCGACGGCGTACTCGCGCAGATGCCCTCCAACTTCGGCCTGACGATGGCCCCCGAGACGGCGTACGTCACCGGAGGCAGCGTCACGTACGGCTCCATCTGGGGCGCCTACCTCCCCATCGTGAAGAAGTACGCGGACAACGGCCGCCTCTGGTGGCTGAACATGCAGTACTACAACGGCAGCATGTACGGCCAACACGGCAGCCAACCAGCCTGACCAGTACGGCAGTTCCACCAGGAACCCCTGATGGGAAACGAGTGGGAAACCGACCCCACCTCTCAGACCCCACCGGGGTCTTTTCTTTTCTCCCGGCTCAGCGCCGTCCACACAGCGGGCTGCCTGGCCTCCGGCAGCACCATACGGACCTCGTCGACCACCCGAGCCGGCTGCGTGATGCCCCGGCGCAGCGCATCTCGAACCAGCGCCGCCACCGAAGGGTTCAGCACCCGCGGACGCACCTCCGCCGCCTCCTCACCGGTGAGGGACGAGCGGTAGTCCTCCCAACGCCGCTGCAGTGCTGCCACCACAGAGCGCTCCATGGCCGGAGTCAGATTGCTGTAGATCCCCTCCACGCCCTGCAGTTCATGCCCCATGCGGGACTCGACGACGTTGCGGGGGTGGCCGTCCTCGTCGAGCCACGCCTTGTGCCCGTGCCGGATCAGGTAGAACCGCTTGCCCTTGAACGACGGCACCTCGGGTATCTCGGCACGAGGGCGCACCACGCGCGGCCCGCTCCGGGCAAGGCGCCCGTCGGCGATGGGCCGCCAGTACTGCTCGCTGAACTTCACCTTCCCCAGGCATCCGCCCTCGACGGCCGTGAACACGTACTCGCTGTCGTGGCTGGCCTGGAGCGTCTCCAGCATCGAGCCCAGGAACGGGGGGATCACCAAAGTCCTGTAGGAGGCGTACTTGGGCGGGTAGAAGCCCAGGACGCCCTTTTCGTACTGTACTTGCCGCTCGACGCGGATGGCGGGCAGCAGCTCGTCCCCCTGGCCGTACCGCTCCAGGTCGTCGTCGTACCGCTCGGCCTCGTTCTCGTCGGCTCGCAGGTCAGCCGCGGGCCACGCCGGATAGCAGTACTCGCGGGTCAGGCCGAACAGTTCACCGGGGCGCATCCCGGTCATGGCCATGGTCCACACGAGGACGTAGCCGGAGTAGCCGAACACGATCTCCGCGTTGCGGGCGAGACGGTCCACGACGGCGATCTGCATGTCCTTCTTGCGCTCACGGGGCTTCCTCTTGTACTGCCCACGGCGCCGCTTCCGTTCGACCGGAGACGTCTTCCGCAGCCCCAGCGTGACGGCATCCTCCATCATCATGCTGAAGACGGAGTACACGACGTCACGGCTGTTCTGGCTCTTGAGATTCCTTACCAGGTACGCCTTGAACGCCCGCTCGTCGAGAATGGTGAGGTCCCCGACGGTCTTCCGGTCGAAGAACGGTTTGATGTGCGCAGTGAGCGCGGAGCGGTAGTTGCGCAGCGACAGGTGCGCCAAGCTCAGAGACGAAAACCATGCTTCCGACCAGTCGGACAGCGGCATGGACCCGTCCTTGACGGAGATGTAGTCGCCGCGGCGGATGTCGGTGCGCTGATTGAGGCCGTACTCCCGAGCGCTCTCCTCGTCGAGGAAGCCGCCCTCGGATTCGAAGCGTTTGCGGCCCGAGGCGAGGTACTCGCCGGTCCACCACTTCACACGGCAGGTGCCCCCGCGCCACTCCGTGTAGACGTCTGTCGAGCGTCTCGCCATCCCTTGGCCGCCCCTCCGTGATCCGGCGCGGTCGCCTGGCAGGTACCCCTACCGCCTAGGCTCCGCGTCAATCATGATGCGCTAGCTCGGACTGCCGATGGGGCAGTGGCGGCATTCGCCGCAGTCCTCCCCGAGCTGACGCAGGTTCTGGCGCATCGACTTCCTTACGCGCTTGTTCAGTTGTGGCGGGATGACGCACACGATCCTGTCGCCGGACCTGACCGCGCTTCCATTGAAACCCGGCCCGTATTCAGCTATGACCGCATCTCTGTGCATGGCTCCCCCAGTCTGGGTTAGCAGGAGCCTCCAAGGGTGTTGTCACTGCCGACTCTGCCACGCCTAGGGCCACTTGGGGCCACCTACGACCCAGTACGGATGCGGAGAGCAAGTAACGGATCCGTAAATGCAAATGGTTGTACGCCTTTAGGGTGAACTTCCGTCAGATCAGGCCAAGCTTCTTGAGGTCGTGGACTACGCGGTTGGCGAGTGCGCGGATCTCGTCCGCTGGCAGGCCTGTAGTCGCGATTGACGCGAGCTGGACGACGTCGCGCACGACTTCGTCGTTCAGGGCTTCGCCGGAGACGGTCGTGGTCACGGTGCCGGGCTCGCCCTCGACATCCTGGACGGGCATCGCCGTGCGTCCTTCGAGGATGGCGGCGCAGCTTCCGGGCGCCCACTTCAGAGCTTCGTCGATCTTTACGTAGGTGCCGTCGCGGACGATCTCGCCGTCCTCGACGCGCTTCCAGGTGTCCTTGGAGATGCCGACGGATTGCGCGGCGGCCACGCGGGACGTGTAGAGGGCGAGCCGGCGGGACTTCACAGCTGCGGCGAGTCGCCCGAGGTCTGTCGACATAGCCCCATCTTCGCAGGGCCAGCCAGGGCCAGCCAGGACCGGGGCCATCTAAGGCTGAATCTTTGACCTGCACTGATGTGCATATGCCGCCTTAGGGCTAGCTAGATCGAGAAAAACTAGCCCCAAAATGCCGAACTAGGGCTAGGCAGGCGAGCTAACTAGGGCTAACTTCTACTCATGCACCAACCCCCAACCACCTACACGGTGAACGGGCCCAGAGTCCGTGAACTGCGTAAGGCGGCGGGCGTCGAAGTCGCCGACCTGGCCGAGACCGCAGGCATCAGCCGCCGCTACCTCAGCCACATCGAAAACGGCACCCGCACCCGCATGAGACCCGAGCGCTACCAGCGGCTGCGAACGGCCCTGGGGGCGAGCCAGACAGAACTCTTGGCCCCACCCGAGACCCCACCCCAGAAGGAGCACACCGGTGCCCAGCGAGAAGTACCTCCGATACGGCCGCCCCAAGCCGCCGGATGACCCGAACCAGGAATACATGAGCGTCCAGGAGACGGCCTACGTCCTGAAGTGCAGCGTCGACACGGTACGCCGCCGCATCAAGGGTCTCGGTATCGAGTCGAAGCCCGGCCGCAGCGTCGTCACCTCGAAGCGGGACCGGCAGCGCATCCACGAGTTCGGCCGCAAGAACGCCAAGGCCCAGGACAAGGTCCGCGCTCTCCGGGCCGCCGAGCTCCGCCCCGCCGCCTAGCGGCATGCGGCCCCAACCGCCGGGGGCCTAAGCCCGGCAGCCAGGGCCTACGAGCACCACCTTCACCATCTCCAGAAGAGAAAGGCAGAGCTCGATGCCTTCATCATCTCCCACTCCCGAACCGGCAGGCCATGAGCCGCTGGAGCCCGATCTGTATGAACTGACCTGGATGTCGGGCCACATTGAGCGGATCGCGGCGCACGACATCTCCTTCTCGAACAGCCGGGTGATCTTCCTGGCGGACGCGAACGGACGGATGCGCGTTCAGCTGTCGACGCTGGAAGAGGACCTGCGGACGATCCGCAGCATCACCGAGGACGAGGTCCTCGTGCTGGGTGACGGCGGTGAGCCGGCATGACCGCCCGCCTGTCGCCGGAGCGCGAAACCGAGATCCGTAACCGCGCCGAGGCCGCAACGCCCGGCCCGTGGGTGGAGTACGCCGACTACGGCAAGGACTTCTACGCCTACACGGGCGGACCGTACCTCCGCGGGGTCGGCACGCTCAACCTCGGAGACGGCGAGGACGCCGACGCCGACCGCGAGTTCATCACCCACGCCGCCGAGGACGTGCCTGCGCTCCTCGCCGAGTTGGCCGCGGCCCGCGCCGAACGCGTCGAAGCGCGGAAGCGGGTCGACGAGCTGGAGAAGGTGGCCGTCGAAGCGCGGGCCGCTCTCGGCTCCCTCTGCTACGACCTTGAGGACCCCGGCAGTAACGCGCTTGGCGCCCTCTACCTGCTTTCCCAGGCGACCACGTGGACTGCGACGAAGCCGGACGACGCGCTCCGTGTCCTCGCCAAGCGTGACGCAACCGTCCGCGAGGCGGCGCTGCGGGAGGCCGAGGGCGTGGCGTCGGAACTGTTCGATGCCGCTGACGAACGCGGCGACCGCGCTGGTGCGGAGGTGGCCGAGCAGATCGCCGACCGCATGGCCCGCATCGCTGACGGCACCGAGGCGGGTGGGCAGGCATGACGACGACTCCGTCCCGCGACATCGCCGCCCTGGACGTGCCGCTGACCGTGTTGGAAGGGCAGCTCGCCGAGCTCCGTGCGCACGCCGTGCAGCACCTCACCGAACGCGGCACCGAGCCTTCCCCGGAGCAGTGGGTCCAGTGGCACGACTTCCTCGACATCGACCCCGACCTGCGCGGCCGGAACTACAGCCAGCCCGCAAAGCCGCACCCCGGAGGTGCCGCATGACCACGTTCGCTGACCTTTCCGCTCCTCTGGCGTTGCTGCGGCTCCTGGCCGCCGATCACCCGGACCTTCCGGCCGTGAACGTGTTGATCTCCAGGCGCTCCCCGAATCGGCTGAACCTCGAAGTGCACGGTGACCTCACGGTGTTCGAGGCGTGGAGGGACGCGCTGGGTATCGACCCGGAGTCTGTCCGCCGCAACCTGCACTCCGCCGATACGGCCATGGTCCTCACCGGGCACGCCACGGTGGCCGACTGCAAGATCGAGCTTGTCGCCTACGCCCCCAACCTCTCTCTCCTTGCGGAGGCGGCGGCATGAGTGACTACCCGAAGATCGCCGAGCGGTTCGCCCGTGACACCGCCAAGCACGAGATGACCGTGAAGCGTGAGGACGGCCTGTACCGGCATCTGCGGTTCGAGACCCCGGCGCCGGGACGCATCGGCCCCTTCGAACTGATCACGTGGCCGTACAACCTGGTCGTGAAGGCGGGCTGGACGTTCCACTTCGACATCGACGCCATCGAGGACATGTTCGACCTGTTCCGGCGCACCGCCCTCACCGGGCAGATCAACCCCGGCTACTGGTCGGAGGAGGTCCGCGCCGGACGTGACGAGATCAAGGGCTTCGAACCGGACCTCTTCAAGGGCGAGGTCGCCTCGACGCTCGCGCAGTGGATGCGTGACGACCTAGACGATCGCCTCGTCAAGCACGCCCAGCAGCTCGGCTACACGCTGGCGGAGGTGGGCGCCATGCCCGATATCCGTCGCGAGCTGGCCCGCCAGATCCGGCCGCAGTGGAGGAACGCCAACCGGCAGCTGCGCGAGGCGGTCGAAGGCCACTTCTTCAGCGACATGGCCGACTACAACATCGAATACGAGTCCGAGGCCCACCGCGCCCTCTTCGACTTCTCGTACCTGCCCGAGGGTGACGAGTCAGGTCAGCCGTACTACTTCTCCGACTGGCACGAGTGGCGGATGAAGGACTACACGCCCGGCTTCCTGCACTCCTGCTTCGCGATCCGCCACGGCATCGACATGTACGACGCCGCCCGCAGCACGAAGGCGGTGGCGTAGATGGCCACCGTGATGGAGTCCCGGCCCTTAGCGGACCTGGAAGAAGAGTCGCTGATCGCCGTCGAGCAGGAGTGGGGGCGTCGCGCGCACGGGCTGAAGCCGTGGACGACGGAGGAATACCTCGACCACGTCGTCAAGGTCCACGCCCGGTACGCCAACTTCCGCCGCTGGCAGGAAAAGCAGGCCGCGTCATGACCGCGATCCTCCCCGAGCGGCCCACCGTCCTGGACGAGCTGCCACCCATGCCCGCCACTGCCCCGCCGGTCGTCCTGCCCGGACTCCTCTCCGGCGTCGGCGTCATCACCCGCCGCGTCCCGGCCTGGATCACCGACCCGGACGTCATCCAGTCGATCCTCGACGGCCACATCGACATCCCCGACGACCTCAACTCGCGGGAGGCGTGATGGACGCGACCACACACATGGACCTCACACAGCTGGGCGCCGTCCTCGACCGCCTGGGCTACCAGGTCCGGCGCCTCAAGCAGGCCAACAGGGAGCTCCAGCAGGAGAACACCGAACTCAGGCAGCGCCTCGAGGAACGCGACGAGGACTTCGACGACCAGCCGACCGCCACCCGGAGGCCCGCATGACCACCACAACCAAACCCGCAACCACCCAGCTCGCCGACATCCTCGAGCTGGCTGCCGACCACATCGAACGCGTCGGACTGCATCGCGGCTACCAGTACGACTTCGAACAGTACGAGCAGGGCACGGCGCTCCGTGACTGCCCGGTCTGCACACTCGGAGCCATCAACTTCGCAGTCTGCGGAAGCCCCATGCTCGACGGCAGCGGCCACGACACTCTCGCTCATGCTGTCGCCCTGGTCGACAGTGCAGCGGCCGCTCTAGCACGCCACATCGGCATCACGCCGACACCCCGATCCGTCTTGCGGTGGTCCGACGATCCGGAACGCACCCAGGACGACGTGGTGCAGGCGTTCCGCGAGACCGCCACCAACCTCCGGGCGGAGGCAGCGGCATGACGACCACAACCGCACTCACCGTCACCGACGTCGCCGACGTCCTCGACAAGGCTGCCACCGTCATCGAAAGCAACGGCCTCCACAAGGGCAGCCTCTACCGCAAGCAGCGCGGCAAGGCACGCCGACGCTGCGCGGTCTGCGCCCAGGGCGCCCTCAACATCGCCGCAACCGGCAGCCCGCTCACCCCCAGCGAGGAAGCCGTCGATCCCGGCCACCCCAACGTAGTGGGCTGGCACTTCGCGCTTGTCATCTCCGCGAACCAAGCGTTGACCTACTACGCCGGCATCGAGGACGTACCGGCATGGAGTGACGCTCCCGAGCGAACGGCATCCGACGTGGTCACGGCGTTCCGTGCGGTAGAGGATGCCCTCCGCAAGGAGGTCGCGGCGTGAGCCTCACCGATCTCATCCCCGGGAAACGGGACAAGCAGCCGAACCGGCACCGAGCCGACGACCGCATCGCCCGCCTGGAGAAGCACCTCGCCGCCGTTCAGGCCGACAACGCGAAGCTGTTGAACCGGCAGATGGCCGCCGACGACTACTTCGCCATCCTCATCGACGACCGCAACCAGGTGTACGACGCCTGGCGGCACGAAGGCCGGAAACGCGCCGAGGCAGAGATCGCCGCAGGCCTCATGCAGTCCGACCGGGACCAGGCCATCGCCGACCGCGAAGCCGACGCCGCCGAACTCGCTGAGCTCCGCGTCTACAAGGCCAACGCCGAAGCCGTCACCGTCCCGCCGATGGAACGCGACACCACCGCGATCGAGGACCAGGCCACCGGGCCCATCGACGTCCGCCCCCTTTGGGAGGCGCTCGGCCCTGTCATCCGCGTGTCGACGTCCGGCGCCTCCGCCGACCCCGGCCAGCCGCGGGCCGCCAGCTGGGGCGTCGACGACACACAGCCGCTCGGCACCACGAAGGGGGTGACCTGATGGCGGTCATGACCCGGACGTTCCACATCGCTACCTGCGACGTGTGCCGCCTCCAATTCGACGAGCACGGCGACTACTGGGCTTGGGACGACACCCCGGCTCTCGCCCTCGACCACGTCAGCGACTCCGACTGGTTGCGCCTGGCCGACGACCGCATCGTCTGCCCGCGCAGCGACACCGACCACTACCTGGCCCGCGGTGGAGAAAGCCCCGCGCTGCTCCGCCCGTCCTGCGACGCGATGACCGCCGCCTTCGCCCCCTAGGACCGGCCGGGCCGCTGGATGTGACTGCGGCCAGCGAGCCCGGCCACCAAACGAAAACCCCCGCCCGGTGATAGCAGGCGGGGACCCCACCAGCATCCCAGGAGATCTCTGTGACGACCACAACCCTCACCGCATATCAACTGAACGAGCTACTCCGGAAGGCCGCCCCGCATGTCGGCCGCCACTCCGGCTACGCCGCGATCCAGGGAGTCCACCTCGACTCGGACGGCCGCCACCTCCACGCCGTCGCCACCGACCGCTTCACCGTGGCCGTCGCCCGCGAACGCCTCCGCAGCAACGACCCCACCTGGGCACTCACCGTGCGGATCACCGAGCTCCCCGCACTTGCATCCTGGACGGACACCCTCAACGGCGAAAGCAACGTGCACCTGTCGCCCGGCGCCGACAGCATCACCTGCACCAGTGGCACCAGCACACTCGTCATCGCCGCCAGCACGCTCGACTTCCCCGACTGGCGCGGCCTCGTCCGCACCGCGCTGGAGTACGAGTCGAGTGGCGCCCCGTACAGCGGCTTCCTGTCCGAGCAGCTCGCCCGCTGGGAGAAGGTCGCCCGCGACATCCACACATGGCAGCCCGCACCTGAGAAGCCGCTCGTCGTCATCGGCCACGGCTTCCTCGGCCTGCAAATGCCCACCCGCGTGAAGGGCGACTTCGGGATCGCCGAGGCGCACGCCGACTGGGCGGACAGCCTCGGAGGAGGCGACAAGGTCGAACAGGACCAGACCCTGCACCACTGGGAGGCGGCCGAGCTCGACGAGAAGGACCGGTTCGTCGACGACGCGGCAGCGGATCTCCTGCAACAGGTGCTGCGCTCCACGTCCGACATGTTCCGGCTCGCCACTGGAGACTCCGGCGCACTGGCCGCATACGCCCTCGCCGGAGGCCGCGCATGGATGGCGTACCGGCTACTGAAGGCAATGCAGACGGCAGCGCCGGACCTGCTGCGCCACACGCTCGCGGACGTCGACGAGCAGCTCGAGTCCGGCGAGATCGGCGAATGGGCCTGGGACGCCGCCGAGAAGGCTGGCCATGACCCGCAGGCCTGGCACGACGAATACGAAGCCCACCTGAAGAAGCGGGCCGAGGAGAAGCCCGCCCAGAGCGCAACAGCCGCCTGATCCACAACCCCCATAAGCGCGGCGTAGAGCAACCCCCAGCTCCGCCGCAGCCGAGGCCGCCGCCCCAACCACCCCCTGGCGGGGCGGCGGCCCGGCACCCCTTACTCGAAAGGCCCGAACCATGAGCACCACGAGCCCCACCATCCCGGCGGAAACCGCCCGCCACGCCCTGTGGCGCTACGACCGGCAAGGCGGCGCACAGCCCGGCAGCTTCACCCAGCACCTGATGGCCGCCATTGAAGCCGCCGACTTCCAGAACCGGGCCATCCTCCGGGACGCCTACCCCGCCCTGTCGGAGGCCCTGCACCTGGCCCGCTACGACGAGGAAGGCCTCACCAAACTCCAGGCCATCGCCACCGGCAAGGCGCCGCTCAGCTGCAAGTGCGGCAGCACCGCAGGCCCGTTCGACCTCCAAGGCCGCTGCGAGACCTGCACCGAGGCCGCCGCATGACCGCCCCTCGTCACGCCCATGAGACCGAGAACGGCCGCTACTACACCGACCCCACTGGCGGGCCCGACTTGGTCTCCGTCACCAACGTCCTCGACACCTCCGTCAACAAGACGCGGGCGCTCGCGCCGTGGGCCGTCAAGGTCACCCTGGAATGGATCTTCGATCACCGCATGGAGGTCGCCCGACGGGCCATCACCGACCGGGCCGAGCTCACCAAGCAGCTCAAGCAGATCCACAAGGTCGCCCGCGACACCGCGTCCGACCTCGGGACCCTCATCCACAAGGCCGCCGAGAAGCGGCTCCTCGGAGCGCCGTTCGCCGTCGAACGCGAAGTCGCCCCCTACCTGGTGCAGCTGGAGCGATTCCTCAGCTTCTGGGGCGTCGACATCGACAAGCACGTCGTCGCCGCCGAGATCACCTGCCTGCACCGAAGGCTCGGCTACGCCGGAACCGCCGACCTCATGGTCTGGCTGCCCACCGGCGAAGACCGCGCCCTCGAACTCTGGCTGATCGACTTCAAGACGTCGGCGACCCGCTCCGCCAAGGCCGTCTACCCGGAGAACACCCAGCAACTGGCCGCCCTCCGCTACTGCGAGACGGTCCTGCTCCCCGACGACTCCGAGCAGCCCATGCCGGAGATCCAGAAGGCCGGAGTCCTCAACCTGCGGGCCAAGTCCCACGCGCTCGTCGAGATGCCCGCCGGCCGCGACGCCCACAAAGCGTTCCGCGGGGCGCTCGTCAACGCGCTGTGGCACCACGCCGCCCCCTCCTCCTATCCGGCTCTCCTCGCCCCCGACCAGCCCGTCCCGGCCCGGTGGCGCAACTACCGAAAGGTGGCCTGACATGGGCTCCCGGCTCCTCAACATCCAGCGCCGCGCCGCCGAACACGGCCGCCTGCGCACCGGCTACACCGACGGCAAGCGGCCCGTCCGCTCCGCCACATGGGTCGTCACCTCGCACAGTGAGGAGCACGTCGGCACCGCCGCGAAGCTGTGGGGCGGCGAACCCGAGCAGTGGCAGCCCCTCAACTCGACGATCACGCAGTGGCGCGTCATCACGAAGTCGTCATCGATCGAAGCTTTGATCACGCCCGGTGATCCGCTCAACCAGTACAACGAGATGTGGTCCGCAGGCGGCTGCCAGCGCCGCTGCGACGGGCAGACCGAACTCCTCACCCGCCAGCCCTGCCTGTGCGCCCGCCAGTTCGGCGAGGACTGGCACACCCAGCCCAAGGGGCGCGTCTGCTCGACGACGTCCCGCTTCAACGTCATGCTGCCCGACCTGTCCGGCATGGGCATGTGGCGGGCCGAGACCCACTCCTTCTACGCCGCATCCGAGTGGGGCGGGATGGTCGACATGGTTCTCGCCGGGACCGACGGCCGCGGCTTCGTCCCCGTGACCTTGCGGATCGAACCCCGGCAAGTCGTGCGCGACGGAAAGACGAAGAAGTTCCCGGTCGTCGTAGTCGAACTCCGCGGCGTGACCCCACGCCAAGCCCTCGCCGGGCCGATGAACGCGGCCACCGCGCTGGACCCGGGCGCTTCGCAGGCAGTTCCCGCGCTCGAAGCGGGCCGCCCCGACTACCTGGCCCACGCTGAAGGCGCCCTCACGCCGGACGACGTCGGCGACGTGTACCGGCAGGCCTTCAACGCCGGACACCTCAACGACCAGCTGATTGCTGATCTCAAGGCGATCTCCGACCGCAAGAAGGCGGAAGCCGAGCCGGTCGACGCCGAGCTCGAACCCGAAGGCGGCTGGCCGGCCGTCGCGCAAGTCCCTGCCCCGTAGCCCGCACACGCCCGAGTCGGCCGCGGGCAAGGCGGCCGACTCGTAACCCAGCATCGCACCCGGAAGGACACCACCGTGACCAAGCCGACCGCTCGAACCGTCCACCTCGCCGACCTGATCGGCTCGACCCGCCGCTCACCGGACGGCACCCGCCTCGCCGTCCTGTGGCCCTCCCCGCCACACCCCGCCCGCTGGATGGTCACCGACCGGTGGGGCTCCACCGGTTACGAGCCCGACGAGACCGTGGCCAGCTGGCCGGTCGTCGGCGCCGTCCCCTTCAGCCCCGCCGCCGGTATGGAGCTCGCCGAGACCAAGAAGGACGCGTCGTGAGGGCCTTCTACCGCGGCTACAACGCCGCCACGGGCCGCCGGGCGAAGCAGGTCAGGAAGTTCCACATCGTCCGCGAGGACGGCAAGTTCGCAGGCAAGCAGGGGCTGTGCGGGACACCCGGCTGGGGCGTCACCCAGTCCCCGGCCGTGATCCTCGACCCGGTACCCGCCGAACCCCCGACCGGCCTGTCCTGGTGCAACTCATGCATCGGTCACGCCGCCCACCTCGTCGGCGTCCTCGACGACACGGCAGCCGCAGTAGCGGCCCTGCACGAGCTCGGCCCGAAGCCGTCCCCCACGCCGCCCGAAGGCCGGTGCGGACGCTGCAAGCAGCCCCGCCCGCTTTGGTCCTTCTCGTGGGTGCCCGACGGCTGGGCCGAGTTCAAGGAGATCCATCTGTGTGCCCGCTGCCACAGCCTGTCCGCCCTCGAAGACGAAGACGGCCGCCTCGACTCCGGACCGCTGCTCGCCCACCTCGACCGTCGGGAGAACGCGTCATGAGCAAGCGCCTCACGCTCGCCGAACAGGTCGCCGGTGACGCCCGCGACAAGACCCTCGCCCAACTCGTCCGCCAGGCCTCCGCCTGGGACCGCAACGTCGTTGCCCAGGCCGTCCTCATCTGGATGCGCGACCACGACACCGTGACTGCCAACGACCTGCGGGATCTCCTGCCCGATGTCGCCGGCGGAGTCCTCCCCGGCGTCCTGCGCGGCATGAGCCACAACTACCTGATCCACACCAGGACTTACGTGCCGTCGACCTCGCCGTCCACCAAAGGCCACCCCGTCGCCGTCTACCGCAAGCGCACCGACGCAGACCGGACGGAGGCCGCCTGATGGGCATCCGTTCGATCAGCTACGGCGGAGGCGTCCAGTCCACTGCCCTCCTCGTTCTCGCAGCTCAGCAGCGCATCGACTTCCGCACCTTCCTCATGGCGAACGTCGGAGACGACTCCGAGAACCCCGGCACGCTCCGGTACATCCAGGAGTACGCACGGCCCTTCGCCGCCGAGCACGGCCTAGAGCTGACTGTCCTCGACCGCGTCAAGCGAGACGGCACCGTCGAGACGCTGTTTGGGCGCCTCACTCGCGAGGGCTCGCGGTCGCTCCCGATCCCCGTCCGCATGTCCAACGGAGCGCCCGGACAGCGCTCGTGCACCGCCGACTTCAAGATCAAGGTGATCGGCAAGGAACTGAAGAGGCGCGGCGCAACCGCGAAGGACCCGGCAACGATAGGCATCGGCATCTCGGTCGACGAGATCCATAGGGCCAACAACCGGCGCACTGAGCCGCATGAGCGGATCGTCTATCCGCTACTTGACCTCGGCCTGCGCCGTACTGACTGCGCCCGCATCATCCGCGAGGCAGGCCTCCCCGTACCACCCAAGAGCAGTTGCTACTTTTGCCCGTTCCACCGGCCGGAGACCTGGCACGACCAGCGCCGCGACGAGCCCGAGCTGTTCGAGAAGTCCTGCCAACTCGAGGAACTCCTCAACCGGCGCCGCGACGAACTCGGCAAGGACCACGTCTTCCTGACCCGGTTCAACAAGCCGCTGCGTCAGGCAATCCCCGACGGCGTCGATCTGCTCCCGATGTTCGACGAGGCCGATGGTGCCTGCGACTCAGGGTGGTGCATGACGTGACGGTCATCGACGCCGCCTACTGGGGCCACCAAGCCACCGTCACCCTCGGCCCCGGCCTCGCTGGCGCAGCCGCCGTCGTACTGCTGGGCCGCGGTCTCGTCCGGCTCTGCAACTACGCCGCCGACCGCCGCACCGTCACAGCCCGCAGGCGCGCACTCGCCGCCAAACGACGAGCAGCCGCCGAACTCCGCGGCGAACCGCAACTCAGCGCCATCGAAGGCCTCGAGGAACTCGAAGCAGACCTCGACGCCGAATGGACCCGCCTCACCAACCAGCCCCGGAAGGAGGAACTGTGACCACCGCCGTCCGCGAAGCTCCCCACCACCGGAGCCTGTACTGCGTCAAGCAGTTCGGCTGTAAGCGCCCCGAGTGCCGGTCCCGTAACTCCGCCTACTCGCGGCGCCGTTACCGGCAGGTCGGCTACGGCACCTGGCAGCCCCTCACCGACGCCGAGCCCGTCCGCCAGCACATCGCCGCACTCCGCGCAGCCGGCAACAGCATCCCGCGGATCCAGAAACTCGCCAGGGTCTCCGCAGCGACCATCGCCCGCATCATCTACGACGGCGTCAACCCGCGCGCCGACCGCATACGCCGCGACGTCGCCCAGCGGATCCTCAACGTGCCAGTACAGGCGGCCCCCACCACCCCCCACACGCGCATCGACGGCACCGGCACGCGACGCCGCATCCAAGCCCTCGTCTGGATGGGCTGGACATTCACCATGCTCGGCCCCCACCTCGGCATCCACCCTCGACAACTCACCGACCTGGCGAGGGCCGATCGCGTCACCGCAGCCACCGCGCGAAAGGTCGCCGACGGCTACCGCACCATCCAGACCTGGCAGCCCGGCAACCACGGCGTACCCAGGGCATCCCAGACCATGGCCCGCAACATCGCCGCCCACGAATGCTGGCACGGCCCCCTCGACTGGGACGACATCGACGACCCCAACTGCAAGCCCGATGACGGGAACCGCAGCGAGGCCAAGGCCAGCACCAAACCAAAGGTGTACGCCGACCCGCAGCGTGTCGCCCGGCTGACCGCCGCGGGCAAGTCCGCCGCCGAGATCGCACAGCAACTCGGCTGCCACCAGCGCACCGTCGTCCGCGCCCGCGGCCGCGCCACACAGGCGGTCGCCGCATGACCACCCGCAACGCCATCGTCGAGCTCCTGAACGCCGGGTACAGCGACAAGGCCATCGAACGCGAACTGCACATCCCCCGCACCCGCGCCCGCGACCTGCGCGCCGAACTCGACCTGCCCCAGCACAAGCCCGGCCGCACCCCCGCCGCCAGCCCCGAAGCCATCTTCTGGCAACGCGCCATCCCCACCGACGACGGCCACCTCCTCTGGCCCACCTACAAGGCTGGAGAAACCCGCTCCGTGCGACACGGCGGCCGCAAGTACTCCGTACACCGCCTGGCCTTCTCCCTCGCCCACACCCGCGAACCCGTCGGCAAAGTCCGCACCGGCTGCGAGCGGGAGGGCTGCGTCCACCCCCGATGCGTCGAAGACCAACAGATGCGGGAGCAGTACCGGGCCATCTTCGGGGAGGCGGCGTGAACGGACTCCGCGGCGGCGCCGGCATCCGTGAGCGTCTCTACGCCTCCACCACCAACGACCTGAAGGAAGCCGCCTGATGGCCCGCCGCACCGTGCAGCAGACCCGTACCGCCACACACCGGCCGGCCGTGCGCCGCCGTCGGTTCCGCCACGACGACTACACCGCCGTCGACTGCTTCTCCGGCTTCGGGGGCCTCACCAAGGGCATCCAGGACGCCGGATTCACCACGATCATGGCGGCGAACCACAAGCAGTACAAGGTCGAGGTCCACGAAGCGAACCACCCCGAAGCGGAACACTGGATCGCCGACCTCGTCGACCCTGAGGCCTCGGACTACCACTCCGCCCGCGACCTGCCCGCCGCGGACCTTCTCGCCGCGGGCGTGAGCTGCACCAGTCACTCGCAGGCGAACACCGCCAAGGCCTACGAGCAGGGACTTGCCCTGTTCGAGCTGGAGGACCCCGACTACGAGGCGCGGGTCACGAAGTCGGAGCGGGACCGGGCGACCGCGACGTGCGTACTGCAGTACGCCGCCGAGCACCGCCCGCGGCTGATCCTCATCGAGTGCACCACCGAACTCATCTCGTGGGGCAAGGCCGTGCCAGGCAAGAAGCACGGCGACGGCAGTACGTACCGGTGGTGGCTGAAGCAGTTCGGCCCGCTCAACTACGACCACAAGGTGATGTATCTCAACAGCCAGTTCTTCGGGGTGCCGCAGTCCCGCGACCGCCTGTACATCGCGTTCTGGGACAAGTCCCTGCCTGCCCCCGACTTGGAGCACCGTCCAGTGTCGCGGTGCCACCGCTGCGACAAGTACGTCGAGGCCGTGTGGACGTGGCGCACCGGGATCCCGCCGACCGGGTCGGTGCGCTACGGCAAGCAGTACGAGTACCGGTGCCCTAGCTGCCGCCGCGAAGTCGTCCCGCCCATGACGCCGTCGCTCGCCGCGCTCGACCTCACCGACCTGGGCATCCGGATCGGCGACAAGCCGATCCGGGAGTACAAGGACAAGAAGACCGGTCAGGTCACCAAGGGGCCGCTCGCGCCCGCCACGATGGCCCGCGCCGAACGCTGCCGCCAGCGGTTCGCCGACTTCCCCGCGGTGCTGATGCCGGCGAAGAGCGCACACGGCTCGGAGCGGACCCTGCTGCAGCCGATGGCGACACAGACCAGCCAGCAGGAGGCGACGCTCCTGTCGACCGGGCCGGGTGCACAGCAGCTGTGGACCCCGGACGCCGCGATCGCGCTCGCCGTCGACAACTACCAGGGCGCACCGCGCAGCGCCGGTGAACCGCTGCCCACCCAGGTCGGCAGCGAGACCCTCGCCGTCGTGTCGTCCGGAGTCCTCCCGTACCGGAAGAACACCCTGCCGGCCATGGCGACGGAGGCGATGCCGACGTTCACCGCTGAGCAGATTCCGGGCCTGTTGACCGCCGCCGGCTGGTTCAAGCCGAACGGTTCCACCGGGGATGAGACCGCCCCACACCCGCTGACTGATCCGCTCGGCACGCTCACCGCGCGTGACACCACGGCGCTGCTCGCAGCCCAGTGGCGGGCGTCGCTCGCCGAACTGCAGCTGGAGGACTGCTACTTCCGCATGATCCGGGAGTACGAGATCGGCCGCGGCTGCGGCTTCGACGTCAACTTCCCCGGATACGACGGCACGTTCATCGTCTGGGGCTCGGCCCGGGACCAGACCGACGGCTTCGGGAACGCCGTCAGTCCGCAGGTCGGCACCTGGATCGGGAACCGGCTCCGCGCTGTCCTCCACAGCCCCCAGGACTGTGGCCCGGCCTACGAGGCCGCCGCGTGACCGCCCGCCGCCCCCGCGCCGGGCCGTAGCGCCGCCCACACCCGCAGACCGCACGACAAAAGCCCCGCACACCGCGGGGCCTGGGAGGAGAGGAGGGGAGATGCGATCAGTCGGTGGACTTGGCAGCCGACTTGCGGCGCACGATCCGCGGCTTCGGCTTGGGCATCTCGATGCCGTTCGCCTTGCAATAGGCGCGGACTCGCGAGTGGACGTGACGGCGCATGTCGTCGGTGCGCGTGGTGCCGGCCTCCGCGCACGCCTGGTCGTACAGGGCCCACATCTCGTCGTCGATGCGGATCATCCGACCCGGCGTCCCTCTCGTCGTCATTCCGCCAGCGTAGCTGACCGTGCAGGAGCAACACACCCTGCCCAGTTCGAATGTATTGCTCATGTATTGCTTGTGCCTACACACCCAAGGGTAGTGTGGAGGCGTGCCAAGGCGGCACCAGAGCAGCAAACGAAGCCGCCATGAGGGCCTGGTTCCGTGCGCCCCAAACCCCTCCAGCACTCTCCGAAAGAAGCACCGATGCCGTACCCAGAGACGTTGAAGCTCGACTTCGAAAAGCTCTTCGCCGAGACGATCGAGCACGTCGACAACCGGGCGATGGGGCTACTGATCCGCGGCCTCGCGTGGGCAGGGACTCACAAGCGCACCTACATCCCCATCGGCGTGATGCAGGCTTGCGGCACCGACGAGGATCCCGCGGACCTGGTCACGCTTCAGCGCGCCGGCTTCATCGGGGAGCGCGACGGGGCTGTCTACCCCCTCCTGCCGAACGCCTGGCAGCTGTGCAACGTCGGCCGCTTCCCTTTGTCCACGTCGCTACGCAATGCGGTCCTCGATCGCGACTCTCGCCGCTGCGTCTCGTGCGACAGCGAGGACCGCCTGCAGATCGACCACGTCTTCCCTGTGGCCCTCGGAGGCGGCGACGAAGCCGAGAACCTTCGCACCCTCTGCCAGCCCTGCAACGGCAGCAAGGGGGCCCGAGTCTGATGGCCCGCATCCGCTCCATCAAGCCCGAGCTGCGGACGTCGATCACGGTGTCCCTGTGGCCGCGCGAGGTCCGCTATTTCTTCATCCTCCTGTGGGGCTACCTCGACGACTACGGCCGCGGCGTCGACGACGAACTCCTCATCGCATCCGACTGCTTCCCCCGCGACCGTGACGTCACGCCGGAGGTCGTCGACGGCTGGCTGGAGACCGTCGCCGAGGCCGGCCCGCTGTGCCGCTACGAGGTCGACGGCCGCCGCTTCTTGCACGCCCCGAACTGGCGTGAGCACCAGAAGCCTTCACACCCCACCCGGTCAAAGATTCCGCCCTGCCCGGACGACGAGCCGGACGACTTCAAGAAGTGGCGCGAGTCCAATCCGCAACGCCTCCGGAATCGCTCGCGAAAGTCTCGCGAAGGAGTCGCGAAGATCCCCGAGGGTCCCGAAACGCCTTCCGGAGGCCGCTCCGGAGCGCCTTCCGAGGCCTCTTCGGGTAGTCGTGAGCATGACCAGCCGACCGGCGTCGATGAAGTTGGCGGCGGAAGCGATGGCGGTGACGAACCCGCAGGTCGAAGCGAAGTTGCTGGCACTCCCGAACCTCTCCCGAATCCCTCCGGAAACGCTCCGGAGCATTTCGCCCCTGAGCAAGGGAGCAAGGGAGCAAGGGAGCAAGGGGTTAAACCCCTCGCGCGCGAGGCTGAATCCGCAACCTCCGCCGCCGTCGCGCCTATCGGCGAGGGGGAGATCCCCGACCGGATGGCCGACGCCTTCCTCGAGCGCTTCCGCCGTGGCAACTCCTACCGCCGCCCGCAGGTCCGGCAGGTCATCGCGGACACGCTCGCCAACGAGACAGAGCCGGACGAGCTCTGGAGCGCTCTGAAGCGCCTCGGCTCCCTGTCCAAGCCTGTCAGCCCTGGCACCCTCCAGTTCGCCTTCTCGGAGATCCGCCAGCAGCAGGCCGACAACGTGCACCAGTTGCGCCCCTCCACCGCCACCGTCCGCTGGACGGAGGGCCAAGCCCTCGCCGCGAAGTTCCGCGAGGAAGAGCGCCTGGCCCTCGAATCGGCCTCCTCACCCGCATCATCTGCCGACCAGGAGACCGCATGACTCTCGCCGAGACGGCCGATCTGCTGTCCATCGCCGCAGCCATCGACAAGCGCACGCTCGGCGAAGTCGACGTCCGGGCCTGGCAGATGGTCCTCGACGATATTCCGTTCGATGCCGCCCGCGTCGCGCTGCGTGCCCACTACCGCGAGACCACCAAGCACGCAATGCCCGCCGACATCGTCCGCCGCGTCAAGCCCAAGACCGGCTACGAGTACTACGCCGAGAAAGGCATCTTCTAAGTGGCTGACGATCTCGACTTCGAGCGCGTTCCCCCGCAGGACACCTACGCCGAACAGGCCGCCCTGGGCGCCTGCATGCTGTCCAAGGCGGCCTGCGCGGAAGTTCTCGCCGCGGTGGCAGCGGAGGCGTTCTACCGGCCCGCGCACGCCACGATCTACAGCGCCGTCGCCGAGCTCTTCCAGGCAGGCGAGCCTGTCGACCAGATCACCCTGGCCAAACACCTCAGTGACCGCGGGGACCTGGCCCGCGTCGGGGGCGGCGCCTACCTGTACGAGCTGGCGCAGGCAGTCCCCACGGCCGCCAACGGCGAGTACTACGCCGAAGTCGTCCAGGACCGCGGCCTGCGCCGCGCGCTGATCGAGCTCAGCAACCGTCTGACGCAAATGGGCTACAGCCCCAACGGCGAGACCAGCGACCTCATCGAGTACGCGGTGACGAAAGTCCGTGAACTCCGCGACCGCGCCGCGGACGTCGACGACCTGCCCACCGAGGACATCCTCGACTTCGTCGAGCACCAGGACACCTACGACTGGATCGTCCCCGGCCTCGTCGAACGCATGGACCGCATGATCCTCACCGCAGGAGAGGGAGGCGGCAAGAGCGTCCTGCTCCGTCAGATCGCCATCACGCTCGCCGCCGGCATCCACCCCTTCGAGACGTGGAGGACCATCGACCCGATCAAGGTGATGGTCATCGACTGCGAGAACGGCGAAGCGTCCTCGCGGCGCAAATACAAGCCGCTGCTCGCCGCAGCCGAAAGCCTCGACCTGCCCGTCCGCCGCGGCCAGTTTCACATCCGCTGCCGACCCGAAGGCCTCGACCTCACCCGGCCGCAAGACCGTTCCTGGACCATGCGGCGCGTTGAGGAGTTCAAGCCCGACCTCCTCGTCATCGGGCCGATCTACCGCCTGCACACCGGCGACCCCAACAGCGAAGAGCACGCCCGCAAAGTGTCCGTCGTCCTCGACGAAGCCCGAGCCACCGCACGCTGCGCCGTCTTCATGGAAGCCCACAGCCCGCACCACAACGGCTTCGGCCAGCACCGCGCCCTGCGCCCGGTCGGCTCCTCGCTGTGGATGCGCTGGCCCGAGTTCGGCTTCGGCCTGCGCCCCGTCGAAGACGAAAAGTCCGCTGAAGACGGCGACGGAGCCCGAGGCCGCCGCTTCCTGCCGTGGCGCGGCATGCGCGACGAGCGGAGTTGGCCGCAGTTCCTCAAGCAGGGCGAGAAGTGGCCGTGGATCTCCTACCGGCCCATCGACACCAACGAATTCACGGGCCACTCCCCGACAGGAGCCATCTGGTGAACGAGTACAACGACTGGGAGGCCTACGTCGAGGAGTTCGTCAAGGACTGCGCCGACCGCGAGGCGACCGTGCACCTTCGAGCCGGCCGAGCGGCAGCCGACAGCAGCGACGACGAACTCGTTATCGCGGCCCTGCCCACGATCTACCGCGGCATCCAGTTCCGGTCCCTCCTCGAAGCCTGCTGGTCGGCAACCCTGGACTCTCTCGGCATCGCCTGGGAGTACGAGCCCCAGATGTTCGAGCTTCCGTCCGGGGCCAAGTACCTGCCCGACTTCCACCTCACTGAGATAGGCGTCTGGCTCGAGGTCAAAGGGCCCGGCATACCCAGGGTCGAGAAGGCCTACGAGCTCGGGAAGATGCTCGCCTGCGACTGTCCGATCGCCTCCTGCGACTGCCGTTGGCCCGGTGGCGAGATGGTCATCGTCGGCCACCCGCCGCAGCCGTTCGATCCGTGGAGCGACGAGCGGTACAGCCACTGGCCCGGCCGATCAAAGGCCAAGATTGCCCGCAATCACGGCGGGTTCATCCGCTGGACGTCGACCCGCCGCCACAATTCCTGGCTGACGCGCTGCTCCGACTGCGCCCGCACGGTCTGGATCGAGGGGCACCGAGTGAGCCGCTGCCCGGCATGCGGCGTCCGCGGCGAGTCCCGGCTCTACCGCGACTTCGAGAATCACTTCGAGTTCGTCCGCCTGCCCTGGCTTTCCGCCGCCAACACGCAGCCCGACGAAGGCGAGGCCGCGTGATGTCGCACGTTGAACGGCGCCCCGTCCGCGGTGTGTTCCTGCCTCTGGATCTGCTGGTGATTGCCGGTATTGCGCGGGGTGTCGAGGAGCGGGTGATCGCGGAGCGGTTGGGTGTGGCTCTGGAGGTGGTGCGCGGGTCGGTGCGGCACTCGTGCTGGCTGTTGGGGGTCCCGGGGCGCCGTCACGACGTGCTGGTGGCTGCGGTGTGCGCGGCGGGGTTGTTGTCGTGGTTGGCGCCGGAGCCGCGTCTGCCGGTCGTGGTCCCGGCGCATCTGGCGGTGATTGTGCCGCTGTTGGCGGTGGGCTTGTCCAATGCGGAGATCGGTCGCCGGTTGTGGCTGTCGCTGGACGGGGTGAAGTCGCGGGTGCGCAGTCTGTTGCGGCTGTTGGGGGCGGTGGATCGGGCGCATGCGGTGGCGTTGGCGTGGGGGCAGGGGTTGCTGGGCTC
>NZ_SRIC01000458.1 GCF_004684775.1 Streptomyces sp. MZ04 | reverse complement strand
GCGCCGGGGGCGGTGAGGGGGCTCGGTGCCGTGTTGCGGCTTGTGGCGGAGGGGCGCTGATCGACCCGAGCGTCTCCGGGGCACACCCCGGTGACCTGCGCATGGGCGTTGTCGGGTGCACGTCCAGCGATTGCTAGCCTGCGGTGCGCACAAACGACCCCAGGAGGCCTCCGTGTCACCCGACCGCCCCACGATCGCGCTGGTCACCAGCAGCACCCAGCTGGAGACCGGCATCGACCGTGATCTCCCCGAGCTCGCGCGCTCGCTCGGAGAAGCGGGGGCTGACGTGGCCACCGTGACCTGGGACGACCCCCGGGTCGACTGGGAGCGGTTCGATCTCGTCGTCATCCGGTCCACCTGGGACTACAGCTGGCGCGGCGCCGAGTTCCTGGCCTGGGCGGGGCGCGTCGCGCGGCTCACCGTCCTCGCCAACCCGGCGTCCGTGGTGCGGTGGAACACCGACAAGCGGTACCTGGGGGAACTGGCGGACGCGGGCGTCCCCGTCGTGCCCACCCGCTATCTGCGGGCCGGTGACCCGGTCGAGTTCCCGGACAGTGGCGGCGAGTTCGTCGTCAAGCCCACGTCGGGGGCGGGCGCGCGCCTCGCGGCCCGCTACGGGGCGGGCGAGCGGGAGGTCGCCTGGCGGCACGTCGCGAAGATGCACGAGGACGGGTTCACCGCGATCGTGCAGCCGTACATGCCCCGCATAGACGAGACCGGCGAGCGCGCCCTCGTCTTCGTCGGCGGGCGGTTCCTGCACGCCGTCCAGAAGGGAGCGGTCCTTGCGCCGGGGGCGGCGTACGACGACGAGAAGATGCCGCACCCCGATCTGCGGGCGTGGGAGCCGACAGAGGCCGAACTCGCCGTTGCCGAGCGGGCGTTGGCGGCGATTCCCGGTGCGCCCGAGCTGCTCTACGCCCGCGTGGACCTCGTCGACGGGGAGAACGGGGAGCCCTGCGTCATGGAGCTTGAACTCGTCGAGCCGAATCTTTTCCTGTTCCTGCACCAGGGCTCGCTGGCAGTGGTGACGGAGGAGATTCTTACCGCCGCGAGTTAATCGGTGGACGTGGTGTGTGCGGCGTGATTAGCGTGCCGCCATGTCCAGCCCTGAGTCCGACAGACCTTAGCCACCGGCCCGGCATGTCCGGTGGCCAGCAGTTCTGTCGATGTCGCCCGCCCACTGCGGGTGCGTCGTGGCTAGTGACGCAGTTCCTCGCGCCCCTACGGGGCGCCCCCTTTGCGGAGTACCTTCATGCCCTTTGCCATCTACATGCTCGGCCTTGCCGTCTTCGCGCAAGGCACCTCCGAGTTCATGCTCTCCGGTCTCGGCCCGGACATCGCCGCCGATCTGAACGTGTCCCTCTCCACCGCGGGCACCCTCACCTCCGCCTTCGCCGTGGGGATGGTCGTCGGCGCCCCGCTGATGGCCGTCCTCAGCCGCCGCTGGCCGCGCCGGAACGCGCTGCTCGGCTTTCTCGTGACCTTTCTGCTCGTCCATGTCGTCGGGGCGCTGACCAGTAGCTTCGCGGTGCTGCTCGCGACCCGTGTCGTCGGGGCGCTCGCCAACGCGGGATTCCTCGCCGTGGCGCTCGTCGCCGCCACCGGCATGGTCGGGCCGAACGCCAAGGGGCGGGCCACCTCCGCCCTGCTCGGCGGGGTCACCATCGCGTGCGTCGCGGGTGTGCCCGGAGGTGCGCTGCTCGGGCAGTACTGGGGGTGGCGGTCGGCGTTCTGGGCGGTGGCGCTGGTCTCCGTGCCCGCCGTCGTCGCCATCCTCCGGTCCGTGCCGGCCGGCGACCCCGACACCGCCGGGACCGGCACGCGCGGGGAACTGCGGTCGCTGCGCGGCCCGCGGCTCCTTGTGACGCTGCTCCTGGGGGCGCTGGTGAACGGCGCCACCTTCTGTACGTTCACCTATCTCGCGCCGCTCGTCACCGACGTCACCGGTTTCGAGGAGGGGTGGGTGCCCGTGCTGCTCGCGCTGTTCGGCGTGGGGTCGTTCGTCGGGGTCACCGTCGCCGGGCGGTTCGCGGATGTGCGGCCCGTCCCGTTCCTCGTCTGCGGCGCGTCAGCGCTGCTCGCCGGATGGGTGGTCCTCGCGCTGAGCGCGGGGAACCCGGTGGCCGCCGTCGCGCTCGTCCTCGTCCAGGGCGCGCTGTCCTTCGGCGTCGGCTCGGCGCTGATCACCCAGGTGCTGTACGCCGCGACCGGCGCCCCCACGCTGGCAGGTGGCTTCGCCACGGCCGCGCTCAACGTGGGCGCGGCCGTCGGACCGGTGGGCGGCGGGCTCGCCCTCGGCGCGGGGCTCGGCTACCGCTCGCCGCTGTGGGTCAGCGCGCTGCTCGTGGCGCTCGCCCTCATGGTGGGCGCGATCGCGCTCCGAAGGCGTCAGGCGCCGTCCGGGAACGACACCCGCTGGAGCAGCCCCCAGGTGAACTCCGCGACGCAGCGCCGGGGTTGACCCGAGCCATCGGGAGCGGTGAGGACGAGCCGCCACCGCGTGGGCGCCGTGCCCTCCATCGGGCGGGCCGGGGCGAACGCGCGGGCGGCCTCGTCGACCGTGCACGACCAGGGGGTGAGGTCGTCCAGTGTGTGGAGTTCGGGTCCGGGGGTGCCCGGCGTGCGGACCAGCCACTCGTTCCACGCGGCGCCGTTCGGTGCGAGCAGCACCTCGAAGCGCAGGGTGGGCCAGAGCGGCACCGGCCACAGCAGGGCCTCGCACTCCAGGTCGCCGATGCGGCGGGGCACGGTCAGGGCCGGTGGGCCGAGGACCGAGCGGTAGCGGGAGGCCGAACCCCGTGCGCGAGGGGAACGGGTCATCGCCTGCCAGCGGCGGTTGGCCTCGCGCATGTCCGCGATGGAGACGCCCAGTTGGTGGCGGGCCTCCTCCACCAGGTCCGGGTTGTGGTCGGCCATGCGGCGCAACAGGACCAGCTGGAAGTCGAGCGGCGTGAACGGGCCGGGCTTCGGTGAGGAGGCGGAGGCGGAGCTAGCGGACATGGGCTCCATGGTCGCGCACCGCGGCGGCTCCCGGGCGGCGTCCACCGGGAAGGAAGAGCACCGAGTTGACGTACCGGGGGTGCCGGGGCGTGAGGGCTCTGCGCAACAGGCCCTGCGACACGACGTACGCCGTGTCGTGCTGGTGCGCCTCCAGGTCGAAGCCTTCCAGCGGCAGCCAGGTGTCGTACGGAAGGACCCAGCCCTGGTAGCCGTGGTGCCGGGTGAGCAGGTCGACGATCGGGGTGATCGGCTGGATACGGGACTCCAGTTCGATGAAGAGCGCCGGGCGGTCGCGGGTGAGCAGATCGTGCGCGCCGCGCAGGACCTGGAGCTCGTTGCCGTCCACGTCGATCTTGATGAAGTCGACGTCGCGCAGGCCAAGGCCGTCCAGCGTCAGGCACGGCACGTCGACGGCCTTCGCGTGGATGTCCCTGCGGATGAGCGAGGAGACACCACGGTCGCCCCGGTCGCCGCGCGGCAGCCAGAGGCGCGCCGTGCCGGGACGGTCGGTGGCCGCGGCCTGGATCACCCGGACGTTGTCGGGCGTGGAGTCCTCGAGCAGCCTGGCCAGATGCGGCACCGGCTCCACGGTCACCACGCGGCGCGCACGGGACGCCAGGCGCCGCGACCACGGGCCGTACCAGCCGCCGACGTCGACCGCCGTGGAGCAGCCGGGCGGGCAGAGGTCGCCGAGGCGGGCGAGCTCCGGTTCGAAGCGGGGGTAGACGAGGCGGGCCAAGGCGCCGACGATCCGGGCGGGCAGGTGCGGGGCGAGGCGGGCGGCGACGGTCTTGTGGGGCCCCGTCGCGGTCTTGTCGGGCCCCGTCACGGCGAGATCCGCTTCAGGAGCTGCTCGTGCTCGTCCTCCGATATCTGCTCGCCCGATGAGGGGAGGAGCTGCGGTATGCCGTCGATGATCGGGTAGCGGCGGCGCAGCCGCGGGTTGTAGAGGACCTCCTCCGGCACGAGGGGTTCCTCGGGCTCGAGGAGGTGCAGCGGGCCCTTGTCCTGTCTCTTATACACCTCTCCGAGCCCACGAGACGCTCAT
>NZ_SRIC01000457.1 GCF_004684775.1 Streptomyces sp. MZ04 | reverse complement strand
CCCCCGCACCGTGATCCTCACCTGGCTGCTGCTCCTCGTCCTCGGCCTCGGCTTCGGCACCCGTGTCTTCGGTGACCTCACCTCGGCCGTCGAGGACGTCCCCGGCAGCGAATCCGTCACCGCGGACGAACTGCTCGGCCGGCTCACCCCGGACGGGGACTCCATCAATGCCGTGCTCTCCGGAGCCGACGTCGAGTCCACGAACGTCCGCGCGCAAGTCGCCGACGCCATCGCCGACGTACGGAAACAACCCGGCATCGCCCAGGTGCCGGACCCCTACGCCACCCGCGGTCTCCTCGCCGAGGACGGCAAGGCGGTCCTCATCCCCGTCACCCTCAAGGGCGGGCTCGGCGACGACGCCGAGGAGGCGGCGGTCGGTGACGCGGCCGACCGGATCCGTGAGATCAGCGCCGCCGATGTCGCCGTCAGCGGCGGCCCCCTGCTCGGCGAGCAACTCGGCGGCCGGGCCCAAGAGGACGTGGCACGGGCCGAGTTGATCACCCTGCCCGCAGTGCTGATCGTCCTGCTGCTCATCTTCGGCGGGCTACGGGCCGCCGGACTTCCGCTCCTCGTGACCGTCAGCGGTGTCGCCGGTGCTTTCCTGACCCTCTACGGCTTCAGTCGGTTCACCGAGATATCCGTCTACGCCGTCCAGATCGTCACCATGCTCGGGCTCGGACTCGCCGTCGACTACGCCCTGTTGATGGTGATGCGGTTCCGCGAAGAGCGCGGGACGACGGACGACGTGGCGCGGGCCGTGCACGCGACCGTCGCCCGCGCCGGACGCACCGTCCTCTTCTCCGGGCTCACCGTCGCCATCACCCTCTCCGGTCTCATCTGGTTCGCCAGCCCGTTCCTGCGCAGCATGGGCCTTGCCGCCGGCGCGGTGGTCGTCGTCGACATGCTGGCCGCGCTGACCCTGCTGCCCGCGCTCCTCGCACTGTTCGGCGGCAAGATCGCGCCGAGGAAGAGGGAGGGGAAGCCGGCCGCCACGCCCGGTGCCTTCTTCGCCCGCATCGCCCGTTTCTCCGCGCGCCGCCCCCTCGCCGTCGTCACCGCCGTCGTCGCCGTCCTGGCCGTCCTCGCGCTGCCCGCCTTCGGCATGCGGATCAACATCGGCGACGCCCGGCAGCTGCCGAAGGGCACCGAGGCGCGGGAGTTGTACGACACCGTGCGCGAGCACTATCCGGCGGGGACGGACACCGATCCGGTGCAGGTGCTCATCAGGCCGGGGGCGGAACCCGGCTACGACGGCGCGATCCGGGCCCTGCCCGGTATCGCCGCGGCCGACAGCGAGCGGCTCTCCGACGGGACGGTTTTTCTCGAGCTCACCCCCGCCGGTTCCGTCGACGGGGCCACCGCCACCCGGCTCGTGGAGCAGATACGGGATCTGCGCGGCGCCGATCCCGTCGAGGTCACCGGGAACGCCGCGAGCCTCGTCGACTTCCGCTCGATGCTCGCCGAGCGCGCGCCCTGGGCCGTACTCACCGTCCTGATCGGCCTGTTCGCCCTGCTCTTCGCCTTCACCGGGTCGCTGCTCATTCCGCTGCGTACGCTCCTGACCACCCTGCTCAGCCTGGGCGCGGCGCTCGGCGTCGTGGTGTGGGTGTTCCAGGACGGGCATCTGGCGGGGCTGCTCGGCGGTGAGGGGCTCGGGGCGCTGAGCCTGACCGCGCCGCCGCTGATCATCGCGATCGCGTTCGGACTCGCCATGGACTACGAGCTGTTCATCCTGTCCCGGATGCGGGAGAGCCGGCTCGAGACGGGTGACGACCGCGCCGCCGTCGTCGAGGGGCTGCGCCGCTCGGGGCGCGTCGTCAGCTGTGCGGCGCTGCTGCTCGCCATCGTCTTCTGCGGGTTCATGACCGGCGGGTTCTCACCGATCCTGCAGATCGGCCTCGGTCTGACGCTCGCGGTGCTCATCGATGCCACCGTCGTGCGGATGTTCCTCGTACCGGCGACGATGACGCTGCTCGGGCGGCTCGCCTGGTGGGCGCCGGCGCGGCTGAAACGCGTCCACGAGCAGTACGGGCTCCGCGAGGCGCCGGCCGCCGAGCGGGTGCCGGTCAGGCAAGCACCACCCAGTCCATGACGAGCGCCGCCGCCAGGCCGACGGCGAGCAGATAGCTGCCGAGCCGGGTCCTGCCCCGCCTGCTGAGTTCGATCACCAGGCCGCAGAGGACGAGCAGCAGCCCGTACACCCCCACGACCAGGACGGACGACCGGCTCGCCAGGCGCACGGCGAGCACCACGGCCGCCGCGGCCATCAGCACCGAGGCCGCGGCGATCCGTACGCGCCGTGCCTGGCTCGGGGTGAGGCCTGCCCTCATCTGGTCTGACGTGCTCATGGTTATGGATCGTAATCGACCAGGCCGGTGGCCACTGCAAGGATCTGGACAGTGGTCTGGACAGTCGTGCCGTCGGACTACGCCCGCAAGTACGCCAGTACCGCAAGCACCCTGCGGTGCGTTCCTTCCCCCGGCGGCAGGTCCAGCTTGCCGAGGATGTTGCCGATGTGTTTGCCCACCGCCGCCTCGCTGACGACGAGTTCGGCGGCGATCGCCGCGTTCGACCTGCCCTCGGCGACCAGGCCGAGCACCTCGCGCTCGCGCGGCGTGAGCTGCTCCAGGGGGTCTCGGCGGCGGCGCAGCAACTGCCGTACGACTTCCGGGTCCACGACCGTTCCGCCGTCCGCGACCCGCTCGACCGCCTCGGCGAACTGCTCGACCTGGCCCACCCGGTCCTTGAGCAGATAGCCGACGCCGGTGCCGTCGCCGGTGTCCAGGAGCTCGGCGGCGTACGAACGCTGGACGTACTGGCTGAGCACGAGCACCGGGAGCTTCGGCCGCTCGGCCCGCAGGGCGACGGCGGCGCGCAGGCCCTCGTCCTGGAAGCCGGGGGGCATGCGTACGTCGGTGAGGACGAGGTCCGGGTCGTGCCGCTCGACGGCGGCGCGGAGTGCATCGGCGTCGCCGAGCGCGGCGGGGACCTCGTGGCCGAAGCGGGTGAGCAGTCCGATCAGGCCCTCGCGCAACAGCACGCTGTCCTCCGCGAGGACGATCTTCAGTCGGCGGCTGCTGGTGCTTGCGCTGGCGGCTGCTGGGCTCGGCACGGGATCTCCATGGACAGTACGGTCGGCCCGCCGGGCGGACTGGTGACCGTCAGTGTGCCATCGAGCACCGCGATCCGGTCCGCGAGGCCGGTGAGCCCCGTGCCGCGACCGGGGTCCGCGCCACCCTTGCCCTCATCGCGTACGTCGATACGCAGGACGCCCTGCTCGTGGCGCGCCCTGATGTGCGCGCGGGGCGCTTCGCTGTGGCGGGCGATGTTGGTGAGGGCCTCGCGGGTGGTGAAGTACCCGGCGGATTCGACGGGTTCGGGGAGGCGGGGCAGATCCAGGTCGGTGTCCACGGGGACCGGGGAGCGGTCGGACGCGTCCTCGATGGCGGCGGCGAGGCCGTAGTCGGCGAGGACTTGGGGATGGATGCCGCGGATGAGTTCGCGCAGTTCCGTGAGGACGTTGCCCGCCTCGTCGTGGGCGGTGGCGAGCCGGTCGGCGAGAGGGCTGCCGGGGGTGGCATCGAGCCTGGCGAGGCCGAGGGTCATGGTGAGAGCGACGAGCCGCTGCTGAGCCCCGTCATGCAAGTCCCTTTCTATACGCCGCCGTTCGGCCTCGAAGGCGTCCACCAGGCGGGCCCTCGAACGGGTCACCTCGGCGAGCCTGCTGCTGAGCTCCGCCTCGCGGGGTGCGAGGAGGAGGCGGGCGAGGGCGGCGCGGGCGGCGGCGTAACCGCCGAGGGGGTAGAGGAGCGGGGCGAGCAGGGCAAGGCCGAGCAGGGCGGCGGCGAAGGCGCTCGGGTAGTCGCCGATCAGCCAGAGCTTGGCGGCGCGGATCTCGCCGCCGTCGAGGGCGAGTTGGGCGGGCGCCGCGACGAGCAGGGCGGGGACGCCGACGGTGCAGGCCAGGACGAGCAGATCCAGCGGCCAGAGAACGAGGGCGAACAGCGCGGTGTACGCGAGCTCCCGCCAGGTGGCCTGCTCCTTGGCCCGCAGCGTGAACCAGGCGTGGATGCCGGGGACTTCGGGGATGCGGTGGGGGG
>NZ_SRIC01000456.1 GCF_004684775.1 Streptomyces sp. MZ04 | reverse complement strand
CCCGACGACGGCGCCCCACCCCCGCGTCCACCTGTAGACAGCACGATGCCTTCCCTCCCCGTTACCTGCCTGCCCGACCGCTTCACGATCGAGGTGGCTCGGCGGTCACTTATCGCGCCCGCGTCACTCTAGTCACACTCAGCGTCACAGCCAACTAAGATGTGCGTTAGGGAAGTTGACAATCAGCCATGCAAGGCGCCAACCGTCACCGTCAAACCCAGCCACAAGCCCTACTCCCGTCGCTGAGAGGGCCATATACCAGCCAACAGGGGACGGTTGACCTCCGCTCCAGCGTCATCAGGTCAGCGACCGCGAGTGTTGCTGAACCAGCAAGGTCACGCTAGACGGCGACGCACATGCAAAGCTCTCAGCTCCACAAAGCCGGTAGCAGCGACACGGCACCGCAAGGCTGAACTCCGGTATTCCTCTACGCCAGTTGGTACGTTGAGACTCACTCTGCCGTCCGCATTGCGGGCACGCAGACGAGAGAAGTAACGGGAGGATCCGCTCATGCCGTGGGACGAGTGGGAACGGTTGAAAGCCGAAGCAGGCGATCGAGACACCACCAGAACGCAGTTGAACGGACTTCCTGCTACCGGAGTCAGCGGAAGCGGCGATCAGTACGATCTGGTAGTAGAAAAGGATGATTTGGGGCTAGTGGGACATGAGGCGTTCATGCTCCACGACCACTTGCGCAAGCAGGCCGACATCGCAGGAGCAGGAGCCGACAGGACCGGCACCGGGTCCACCATGCAGGCCGCCGCGACGCTGAAGGGCAACGGCTTCGCGATGGGGGAGGAGTTGGCGACCACGGTTGAGATGTGGACATCACAGGTAAAGGCTGTCCTGCAGGCATGCGCACATATCTCTAATCACCTGGATTTCAGCAAGAAGCTGCATGCCGAGAATGACGCCTGGGTTGAGGCAGCAATCAAGGGGCGTGACGGCTCAGCAATTCCGGTCTCACGCCTCCACGAATACTTCAAGTAGGACTGGGACGATGGCGAGCATCAGCTACACGGATCTGGTCCAGGTAGACCTCGGTAAGCTGGGCGCGGCGGTAGCCGATTGGAAGCAGGCGGCTGGCGATCTGAGGAAGTTGGCCGACCAGGCCGACAAAGGAATGAAAGCACAGGCGTATAAAGCCCGGTGGGTCGGCGCCAATGCCACCGTGACACAGAAGTTCGTCGACGATACGACCAAAGAGTTCACCCACCTGTATACCGAGGCTAACAGCATCTTCCAGGTTCTGGACGACGCGCACCAAGAGCTGCAGACGCTGCAGAAGAGCGTTCAGGGCCTCACTAGCGAGCTTGAGGCGAAGCACTTCGTTCTCCGCGACAACGGCGATGGCACAATCACCGTCGACCTGTATCGCCGCCCCGGAGCACCGCCCACGGAAGGCCCAGACAAAACAGAGGCTGACCGGCAGCACTACGCAGACCAGATCAGCGCGAAGGTCGGCCGTGCGAATGATATCGACCGGTCGGTGAAGCTCGCCCTCGCCGGCGCCCACGGAAACGACCCGAAAAACCCCGGACACAAGGACTACGAGTCCCTCAATGACGCCCAGGCCCAGCGTGCCGTGGAGCTGGCCAAGAAGGGCGATTCCATGACCAATCGGGAACTCGCAGAGTTTAACCGAATTATGCAATACAACGGGCAGGAAAAGGGCTCGGAGTTTGCGACAGCATTCTACAAGGGATTGGGGGGGCCGGAGAAGACACTTGAGTTTTACGGAAACATGTCCCTCAACGGAACCGCTGGAGATGACAAATCTCGTTTGGCTCTAACGCAAGATCTTCAACGGAACATGGGAAACGCACTCGCCAATGCTACCGACCCGGACAGCAAGTCACACCTCCCAGCGAGTTGGGGAGTAACGTTCCGAAGGCTAGGAACGCAGCGCGTCCAACTCCAGCGCAGTGCACTCAATCAGCCTTACGGTTATCAAGTATTCGGCGGACTGTTGCGTTACGGCAACTACGATTCACGGTTCATCAATCCTATCGCCGAGCACATCGTTCAGCTTCAGCACGACGATCCCAACCGTTTTGCGCTCAGCAAACCAGCGGCGGGAGCTATCGATCTCAACTATGGATATAACCCTTCAGGGAAGGTCGGATCGGGATACGACCCGCTTGCTAGCGTTTTGGAATCCTTGGGGCACAGTCCAGAAGCGGCCAAGGACTTCTTCTCCAATGAACCGACGGCGTACAACAAGGATGGAACCGTCAACAAAGACGGATCTCTCGAATACAAATATTTCGATGAGCTGAGCAGGAAGGACTTCGAGTGGCCAACTGACACCTTGACATCATCCGGAAAGGATCACGGTCCCGACGCGTTTGGGCACGCGCTGGAAGCCGCAACCCTTGGACACGCATACGACGATCCAAATCCGAAGCTGGTGCGCGACGCGGACTCTGCCAAAATCATGAATGATGTCGTCGCGAAGTACGGAAATGATCCTGAGCTCGTCCAACAGCAAGGAACGTTGTCAGACAGCCTGGCACAGATGGGGTCGGGCTATATTGACGACATCCACTGGGCCCTGAACAAGAACGAACCGGACAGCATGTGGGCGCCGACCAAAGACTCGAGTGAACATGCCCAATTCGGGCGCGATAATGCACGGCAGTTCCTAAGTACGCTGGGCCAGCACCCTGATGCATACTCTGTAATTTCAACTGCTGACAGAGTTTACACGACGAGCTTTCTTGAGGCGCAGGTCGGAGATGGCGGAATTAATGAGGCTTACGCTCGCGAGGCAGTGCGAACTGGCGCAGAGGTGCAGGGAATGCTGGATCAATCGCGTGCAGACCAAGTGGAAGCAGACGGAATCGCGAAAGATGAAGAGTACAACGATGCACTCGAAAAACGATCTGGTTGGGTTGAGTTTGGCACGGGTGTCGCTGTTGCAAGTGGTGTCGCACTCCTGCCCGAAGCCGCGGCCGTCGGCGTCGCAGCAACTCTCATTCCACTAGCAACAGATACGGGAAGTGGAGCGTTGGAGCACCTGATTGGAAATGTTGTCGGCGACTGGAACGAATCAGAACAGCAGGACAGCAGCAAAGATATCCAAATGCAACGCCGAGCAATCTTCGCAGCCGGCGAGGCAAATGCCGAGGTACCCATGGAGCGATTTATCGACAATCACTCTATCAAGCGAGACGGAACGTTCGGGCAGAACTTGGAGGAAGCGTGGCTCTCCGGCTACGGCAAGGGGACTGAACGCGAAAACCAGCAAGGCTCACTCCCGCAGACAAACGAATGAGAATCAACAGTGAGTACACGCGTACAACGATTCATTCGGATCGCGGTGTCCGCAGGCTTGATGTTCACGTCGCTCGTAGCATGTGATAGCGATACCGCGAAGAGCGAAGAGAGTGGCTCTGCGGTAGATGAGCCGTGCGGGATCAAGCTGTCAGCAGATGCGAAACGCGCCGCGCTGAACCTGATCGGCACAGATAAATACGAGGCCACCAGCCCTGATGGCGGACCGACGGGAACAGCCAGCAAATTGGTTAAAGAGCATCAGACCTACGGGGACTCGAGAGCACACAAATACGACCTGTGCCTGACTTACAAATCAGCCGCCGATCTCAGCGCCACCAGTATCTCTTTCTCGCTGATCGCCGAAGAGCCATCGAAGGATTTTGATCCAGAGTTCGCTCAGTACGATTTGGGCGCCACCCTAGCCATAGCCAAGCCGAGAAACGCTGTACTATACATGAATTGTTCAAGCAGTCGGTTCGATAAGGGCAGCGGCGAGCCTGTCGTAATTCGAGGGGAGCATCGAACTCGAACTCCCCCAGACGAGGACTCCAAGAGACTAGGAAAGGAGAATCTTGCCGTCCTGCACTCTGCCTCCCTCGCACTTACCCAGGCCCTAAAATGCAAGAACCACGCTGGGCTGCCGAAGGAATTCATCGCGCACTCATAACACGATCCTGCCGAGGTGTCTCGGCCGTGTCGCCCTCTTCAGCAGGGCTGGTCCCCGTCATGCCAGCGTGGGCTGGAGGGTACTCGGCGTGCGGCCGTACACGAACCCGCGTCGTCGCTTACCTGACTCTCATGCCCCGTCGCCCCCGCCCCCGCCCATCCCTGTCTCTTATACACACCTGACGCTGCC
>NZ_SRIC01000455.1 GCF_004684775.1 Streptomyces sp. MZ04 | reverse complement strand
GTGGGGGCCGGGGGAGGGGCAGGGTCAGGTGTTGATCCGGGTCAGCCAACCGCGCACCGCCGCGTTGAACACCTCCGGCTGCTCCAGGTTCGGCATGTGGGCCGCCGACTCCACCACGCACAGTTCCGCGCCGGGGATCGCGTCGCGCATGGCCTCGGCGTCGGACACCGGTGTGTACGTGTCGTCATGGCCTACGACGATCAGGGCGGGGACCGCGACCTGGGTCAACAGGGTCCGGTAGTCCGGGCGTTCGGCCCTTCCGCGCAGGGCCGCCGCCGCGCCTTCCGGTGGGGCGGCCAGCATCATGCGGTGCACATGGGCGGCGGCCCGTGGGTTGTACGGGGCCGCCATCTTGTCCAGTACTTCATCGGCGTACGGCTTCAAGCCCTCGGCAAGCAGCCGGTCGGCCAGGGCGTTGCGCCAGGCCTTGCCCTCGTCCGTCTCGGCGGTCGGGAAGGTGTCGGCCAGGAGCAGGCCGCTGATCCGCTCCGGGAACAGGCGCAGGCACTCCATCGCGATCTGGCCGCCCATGGAGAGGCCGCCGAGCGCGCAGCGGGCCACGCCGAGGTGGTCAAGGAGGGCGAGGACGTCCGCGGCGAAGGTGGCGAAGGGGGTGGTGCCGGGGACGACGTCCGTCTCGCCGTAGCCGCGGAGGTCTGGGGTGATGACGCGGTGGGTCGGGGAGAGGGCGGTGCGCTGGGGGGTCCACATCGTGCGGTCGAATGGGTGGCCGTGGAGGAGGAGCAGGGGTGGGGTCCAGTCGGTCGGGCCTTCGCCGCCAGGGCCTTCGCTGCCGGGCCCTTCACCGCCGGGCCCTTCGTCGTCGTAGCCGATGGTTATGCCGTTGAGGTGCGCGGTTGCCATGGGGGGAGGCTAGGCGGGGGTAACTCGGCGGTGCAATAGGGTCTTTGCTCTCGGTGCAATGCGGTTGGTTTGGGGGTTCCTGTGGCTGGACGTCGTGACTATCGGCTCGTCGCCGATGAAGTGGCCGGGGAGATCGAGCGGGGTGCGTTGCGGCCCGGCGATCGGTTGCCGACGCAGCGGGCCTTCGCCCGGCATCGGCGGATCGCGAACTCCACCGCCATCCGCGTGTACGGCGAGTTGGTGCGACGGGGCCTCGCGGTGGGCGAGGTCGGGCGTGGCACCTTCGTCAGGGCCGCGCCCCCGCACCCCGGCGGGTCCGCCTCGCTCGCCGAGCAGCCGCGAGGGGTGGACGCGCCGCCGGTGAACCTGGAGCTCAACTACCCCGTCACACAAGGGCAGTCCGAGCTGATGGCCCGCGGCATCGCCCCGCTGCTGCGCCCGGACGTCCTCCTGGAGGCCAGCCGCCCGGCCGCCGCCGACGGCACCCCCCAGGCGCGGTCTGCCGCCGCCGACGTGCTGGCCCGGGCGGGCTGGCGGCCGGACCCCGCCCATGTCCTCTTCGCCGGCAACGGGCGGCAGGCCATCGCCGCCGCGATCTCGTCCCTCGTACGCCCTGGAGGCCGTCTCGGCGTCGAGGAGCTGACGTATCCGCTGGTCAAGGCCATCGCCGAGCGGCTCGGGGTGAGTTTGGTGCCGGTCGCCGTGGACGCGGAGGGGATGCGTCCGGACGCGCTGGCCGCCGTTCAGCGCGGTGCGGCGCCGCTCAGCGCGGTGTACCTACAGCCGACGCTGCACAATCCGTTGTCCCTGACGGCCGGTCCGGAGCGGCGGGCCGAACTGGCCGCCATGCTGGGGGAGTTGGATCTGTTCGCGATCGAGGACACGACGTGGGCCTTTCTCGCCGAGGACGCTCCCGCGCCGCTCGCCGCGTACGCCCCGGACCGCACGGTCCTCGTCGACAGCCTCTCCAAGCGGCTCGCCCCTGGACTCACCGTGGGGATGCTGACCGCACCCCCGGGTCATCTGGACGTTCTCGCGCGGACCTTGCGCTCCGGCGCCTGGACGGCGGGCGGGGTGAATCTGGAGGCCGCGGTGCGGTGGTGCGGGGACGGGACGGTGGAGTCGGTGGTCGCCGCCAAGCGCGTCGATGTGGGGGTGCGGCACGGGGTCGTGCGGGAGCGGCTTGGGGTGGGTGTGGAGTCCGTGGCTCGTTCGGGGCGGGTCCATGTCGACCCCCGTTCCTATTTCTGCTGGTGGGAGCTGCCCGCGCACTGGAGGGCCGAGGCCTTCGTCGCCGCCGCGGCCGAGCGGGGGGTCGCCGTGACGCCCGGGTCGGCCTTCGCGGTCGGGGAGCGGTCCGCGCCCGGCGCGGTCAGGATCGGGCTCGCGTCGCCGCCGGTCGACGTGCTCGGGGACGCGTTGGGGGTGCTGGCCGATCTTGCTCGTCGGGCGGGCCCCGGTGGGGATGCGGGTGCGAGGATGCCCTGATGCGTGACGACGAGAGGCCGGAGACGGCGGAGGCGCTGGAGACGGCGGAGACGGCGGAGGCGCTGGAGACGGCGGAGACGCCGGAGACGGCGGAGACGCCGGAGACGCCGGAGACAGCGGAGACGCTGGAGACGGCGGAGACAGCGGAGTTCGTACGGTTCCAGTCGCCTGTGCGGCATGAACGCGGGCACTTTCCCGGGGTGTTCGTGCTGGTCAACGGGCTTGCCCGGGAGGGGAGGCTCACGCCGGAGCAGGAGAGTTTCCGGCGGGCCAACAACGCCTGGTACGACGCCGCGTACCCGACCCCCTCGAAGGTCGATCCGACCGTGTACGACCCCGAGATCACCCCGGGAGCCGTGGCCTGGTTCAAGTCCACCGCCACGCATCTCATCGAGCGGGTGCCGGGCTATCTGGAGATCCTGGACGCGCACGGCGTCGAGTGCCGGATGCTGCGGTCGTCGGATCCGGGGCGGGTCGTGTACGAGGACGAATTCCAGGTCGTGGTTGTGCCGTACGGCGGATAGCCGCGCCCGGCGCCCGTGACCCCGCGCCACACACCGGATGGCCGCCCGCACCCCACCCCAGATAGTTGTATCGCCCATCAGGTAGCCTGCCGTACCGCCGGTAAGGGCCAAGTCCGCCACCAGCACGGGCGGACGAACCCCCGTACCAGGCGCCGACGCGTGAGCGATTGGTGACCGATCGGTGAGCAAGTCGTGCCGGTATCCGAGGCGGGCCCGCCCTCGCGCGGGCGCCGGACGGCCGTGGCCCGGGTGCGGATCCGACGGGCTCGGCGGCGCCGCGAGGCGTCGTGCGACGCCGGGGAATTCCCAAGTTGCCCGTCAGGCAAGGGAATTGACCGCTCTCGGCGGAAGATGATCGGACCCGGCCGCGGCGGCGTCACTCCCCCGAGCTGCGCGATCCGCGCGAGCGCCGCCGTGGCCGGTTCCGATGCATGGATTCCATCAGGGCCCGCCAACCGATCGCTAACATGAGGCCAACGGTTGGCGGGAGATGACGTGGGCATGCGGAGTGAGTTGCGGTTCGGGCTCCTTGGCGCACCCGCCGTGTACGACGCGGACGGTGAACCGCAACCCGTCCAGAGCGCCAAGGGGCGCGCTCTCCTGGCCGCGCTCCTCCTCGAACCGGGCAGGGTCGTCTCCGTCGACGCCCTCAAGGACGCACTGTGGGGCGGCTACCCGCCCGCTTCCGCGCACGCCTCGCTGCAGAACCACGTCACGCGTCTGCGTCGGCTGCTCGACGACCCGGACCGGCTGCGGGCGGTGCCCCCGGGCTACCGGCTGCGGGTGGGCGAGGGTGAGCTCGACGTACGCGTGTTCGAGCAGCTCGTCGCGCGGGCCCGGACGGCACACGCGGAGCGCGACTGGCAGGGCTGCGCGGACGCCGCGTCCGACGCGCTCGCCCTGTGGCGCGGCACCCCGCTGGACGGTCTGCCCGCGGACGCCGCGGGCCACGCGCTCGTGCCGCGGCTCGAAGAGGCGCGGCTCCTCGCCCTCGAACTGCGCTACGACGCGGAGATCGGCCTTGGCAGCGGCGGCGGGCTCGTGCCGGAGCTCGCCGAGCTGGTCGCCGAGTACCCCTTGCGGGAGGCCTTCCACCGGCAGCTGATGCTGGTCCTGCACCGTGCGGGGCGGCAGGCGGAGGCGCTCGCCGTGCACCGGGAGCTGCGGCGCAGGCTGGTCGAGGAGCTCGGCGTGGAGCCGGGGGCCGCGGTGCGGGAGGCGCACCGGGTGGTCCTCCAGGAGCCGGTCGGGTCCACCGCGCCGGAGGAGGCCGAGTCCGAACCCGCCGCCACCGAAGCTCCGGC
>NZ_SRIC01000454.1 GCF_004684775.1 Streptomyces sp. MZ04 | reverse complement strand
GGGGCACATGTGAAGTCCCCGTGGGGCGCGGGGTGTTCGCCGTTTCCGGCGATTGAGGCCCGCCGTAATGTAGCGCGTCCGTGGGTTGGTCCTTCAACTTTGACCGCATTTCGGCGGATAAGTACCCTGATGGACGCTTATGCCTCGCTATGGGTGGTCCAACGGTGGAGCCTGCCCGCGCGGGCCCCGGAGCGGTGCTCTGGAGCAGGCGGCCCAGGTGGTTGGCGCGCGTGAGGTAGGGCCCGGACACGGCGCAGAGCGTCGTGTAGAGGTGGGCCACGAACGGGCGCGTCTGTTCGGTCATCGGCGGGTCCGGGTGGTCGTTCTCCGGGGCCACCAGCGCGCTGCCGCCCGAACCCCACACCGCCTCAAGCCAGGGACCGAGGTTGTGCTCGATCTGGCGCAGCGCGCGGATCGTCTCCGCGCGGTTGCCGAGGGCGAGGAGTTCTTCCCGTACGCCTGCCCGGAAGTCGAAGGACACACGGTGGGCGTCCTCGGCGTTGGCCGTGTCGTCGGTCCGGTGCACCAGGCCGAGCAGCGCGATCTCCGCCAGGTTCCAGAACCGCGCCCCCGGCAGGGCCTGTTGCAGCAGCCGCATGACGGGGAGGTTCAAGGGTGCCGCTGCGAGCCTCTGTGCCAGGGCATAGCTGGCCGGCGATGCGGTGGCCCGGAAGCGGCGCACCATGGCGGCGGCCCGCTTGGCGCGCTGGACCGCCGACGGCTCGGCGGGGTCCGCCGCCGTGTTCTGCGGTTCGGCCACGATGTCGGCCAGGTCTTCGGGCACCGGGCCGACCGCCGCCGAGCGCAGATCCTTGCCCGGGGCGGTCCACAGGGCCGCGAGCCCTTGCCAGTCACCGCCGCCCGCAGCGGCCACCAGGCGGGCCCACCGGCCAAGTGAGGACGGCCGCAGTTCGACGACGGGCACGGGGACGGCGTTCGCACCGCCCGGTTCGGAGGGAGGGTCGGGTTCGGGGCCCAGGGCGTCGGCGTGCGGGTGCTTCCAGTCGGCTTCGTACGAACGGTTGGGCAGGGCGGGGGTCGAAGCGCGCAGCCGGGTGCGGGTGGCGGTGGGCAGCGTCAGATCCCACAGGTGCTGGGGGATCAGGCTCAGCACGGCGACGGGGGAGAACTGGCCGAGCCGGTGCAGGCTCGCGGCGGCCAGGCCCGTGCGCCAGGCGCGGTGGCCGCCGTCCGTGACGACGAGCAGCAGATGCTCGTCACCCGCCTTGATCTCCGCAGGGGGGATGCCCGCCCCCGCGTCGTCGTCCAGGTTCCAGCTGACCTGCCGCACGGTGCGGAACGCCGCTGTCTGTTCCATCAGTTCGGCGATCTGGCGTGCCGTGCGCGACCACAGGACCATCGAATCGCCCGCGTCCACGAGCAGCGTCAGATCCAGGCGACGCTCCGGGAGTGAACGGCAGGCCGGCGTCCAGATCCCGGTCAGCGCGGCCTGCTCGGCGGTCGCCTCCTCGTCCAGCTCCAGCTCGTGCGGCGAGGTGCGGAAAAGACGCAGCGGGCGCAGCGATCTGCTGAGCGCCAGAGAGTCGGCGAGCCGGGGCAGTACGGGGCGGCCGCCCTGGTCCGCTCTCCTGTCACCGGAAGGGGCGGCGAGGAGCTGACTCCCCGGGGCGGGCCCCGCCCAGGGGAGTTCGCCGAGCATCGGGCCGTCCTCGTCCACGGTGCCGGTGCCGAGCCGCTCCTCGGGCGTCGAGGTGTCGTCGGGGCGGCTGTGCTGCTCGGGTGCGGGTGCGGGTGCGGGTGCGGGTGCGGGTGCGGGGGCTTCGGCGGTCGGGTGGCCGTGCTCTCCGGGTTCTGTGGGTTCTCCGGGTTCTCCGGGTTCTGTGGGATCTGTGGGTTCTGCGCGTTCTTCAGGTACTTGGGGCCTCGCGGGCTCGCCCGAGGGGCGGCTGGGCCGCTCGCCGCGGGTCAGGGCCGCGCGTCCCGGCATGTCGAACAGGGGCACGGCCGCGTCCTGGTACGCCGCCAGATACAGCGCGTCCGCCAGCTCCGTCCAGGTCGGCAACTCCCCTTCAGGGACGGGGCCGCGCGCTCGCTCCGGCCGCGTGGACGGGGGAGGGGAGTCCTGGGGCGATCCCGTCATCCGGCCCTCGATTCCGCCCCCGCTCCGTCGAGCCGGTGCCACAGCGCGTCCACGAGGTCCTCCAGTGCCTCCTCGTTGTCGCCCCGGAAGCGTCCCGAAGTCGCCAGGAACACGGCGTTGAGCAGCTGGTCGACGGCGAGTCCGCCCCGTTCCCTGCTGTTGCGCAGGAAGCGGTCGACCAGACCGTCGGCCCGTGCGGAGTCCGGCGGCCCTTCCACCGCGTCCCGGAGGTGGGCCATGACCATGTCGACCAGCTGTGGGCGGTCCGGGTCCGGCATGCGAAGCCGCAGACAACGGCGGAGAAAGGCCGGGGGGAACTCGCGCTCGCCGTTGGACGTGATCACCACGACGGGGAAGGCCCGGCAGGTGACCGTGCCGCCGACGATCTCGGCGTCGCGCCGCGGATCGTCGGTCATGACCGTCACGCGGGGGTGCTGACGCTGGGCCCGCAGCAACTCAGGGATGGGGAACTGCCCCTCCTCGAAGACGCTGAGCAGGTCATTCGCCAAATCCTGGTCGCATTTGTCCAGTTCGTCCACGAGGAGTACGCGGGGGACTTCGTGCGGCAGAAGTGCCGTGCCCAGGGGGCCGAGTTGGACGTAGTCGCCGATCCCCGGCAGCTCCTCCTCGCTCGGCGCCCGGCCGCCTGCCGCCCGGTCGGCGCCCGCGCCCGCGTCGCGCAGGGTGCGTAACGCCGCCGCGTCCTGAACGCGGCCGATCGCGTCATAGTCGTACAAACCTGAACGAAGTGTGGTGCGGCTCGTGATGTGCCAGCGCAGCACCCGGCCCAGCTTCAGTTCCCGGCTGATCCGGTACGCGAGTGAGGACTTGCCCGTTCCGGGACGCCCCGTCACCAGCAGCGGCCGACGCAGCAACAGGGCGGCGTTCACCATGTCGGCCTCGCGCCTGAGCTGGTCGGAGCCGGTGGATGACGCGGAGACCTGTCCCAGCCTGCGCTCGATCTCCTCGTCGTCGGCGGGGGGCGGTGCGACCACGGGCCCGCCGGTGAACCGGCGCCATGGCGGTGGGGGCGGGAGAAGCGCGCCGAGGCTGGTGTCGTACAGGGGCTGTCCCGTGCCCCGGTAGATCCACCAGCGCTGCTCCAGGGCGCCGTCCTGAGCCGGTACGGAGCCCGCTGTGTGCGCGTCGCCCATCGGACGTGTCTCCCTGGATGCGCCGCCGTCTGGAAACATGTCGCCCTACCCTCCCCCCTGGGCGGAAGAATCCGCCGCCTCTCCCCGCTCACCCGGTAGGCGATACGGGTCGTCCCAGAGCAATGCTGCGTGCCGGCCGAGCGTAGAGGAGCCGCCCTCAGCAGGATCCTCGCCCACGGCCTCAATGCGCAACGACTTGACGACGTCGGGTAGTTGATCGATGCCCGTCCGCACCGTGAGTTTCAGCAGTTCGTCACGGAAGGCGGGATCGACCCCACCGCGGCGGTCCCAGACCACGATCGGCACCCCCGCCCGGAGCGACTCTCCCAGCTCATCGACCCCGGAGTGGCGACTTCTGCGACAGCCGGGGGGCTCGCTCAGGACGACCATGACCGGCTGCGGATCCGTGAGCAGGCGGGCCCGGCCGTCGTCCGGAAACCAGTGGACCGGCCCCCCGCGGTCGGTGATCAGTGCGTCCCAGCGCTTGGCCCAACGGCCATGTGTATCGGTGCGTTCCACCCTTTCGAGACTGCGCAGAACGACGGGATGGTCCTCGCCGAGGGTGCCGCTCGCATCGTGGAAGCCCCGTTTCGCCCAGCTCTCCACCGGCAGGTCCAGAAGATCGCGGGGGAACAGGAACTCCAGCGTGAGCTCTTCCTTCCAGAAGTACGCCCAGCCCGTCTCGGCCTGCTCCACCAGCGCCTTCACATGCTCGGGCAGTTCGGCCACGTCGACGCGCACATCCCCGCCCCGCACCGGATAGGGGTCGGGGCCGCGGACCTGCCACCAGTACGAGAGCAGCCGCTCGCCCTCGTGATCGGGATCCGGCAGGGGGCGCAGCCGGATCAACAGGCAGGCGCCGGGAGCCCAGACGGAGTCCGCCACCTCCGGTGGCGCTGCCGGGGGCGGGGGCAGCGCCACCGGAGGTGGCGGACTCCGTC
>NZ_SRIC01000453.1 GCF_004684775.1 Streptomyces sp. MZ04 | reverse complement strand
CCGTCCCGCAGCCCGTGCCCGCTCCCGCAGTCCACCTCCCAGCCGTCCGCGCCGCACCGCAGCAGATACGGGATCGGCGTGCGCGAGACCGCCCCGCCGAGGAACGGCAGGTCCGCCACGCCGCCGGGCTCCGCCGGGTAAAGGACCGGCTGCTGCCCGCCTCCGGAGCGCTGCAGCCGGGCGTCGGCCGCGGCGAGCAGCTCGCGGTAGGTCGATCCCGGGCCCGCGTCCCGGACCGCGCCGAGCAGCGCGTGTGTGAACGCCCCGTGTCTGCGCCCCGCGAAGTCCCCCTCGTACGAAAGCTGGTTGAGCCTGCTGGCGGCGAGGAGCACATGGCGGGCGGGACCTTCCTGGGCCGGTACGTCCCGTGCCCCCGCGCCTGCCGAGCCGCTGAAGTCCCACTCCGCACCCGGCGGCGCGTACCGGGCGGTCAGCTCCGAGTCCCGCGTCGCGCCCCCGGAGTAGCAGCAGTCCAGGACCGCCGCGGTGTGTGCGCCCCGCGCGGCCACCGCGGCGAGGAGGGCGCCCAGGGTCTTGTCCGGCAGCGGGCCGTCCACGCAGACAAGGGCCTGGTTGCGGCCCGTCGCCTCGATGAGCAGATCGGCACCCGCCGCCCGCGACTGCGTGCCGTGCCCGGAGAACCAGAGCAGGGCCGTGTCGCCGGGGCCCGCGGCCCCCAGGTGCCGCTCGATGGCATCCGCGACGGCGGCGGTCGTGGCCTCGGCGTTCAGCAGGACGCGGATGTCAGCGGTGCCGCCCGCGCGGTCCGCGAGGAGCCGCCGGGCCTCCGTGATGTCGTTGACGCACCCGGCGAGCGGCGTCGCCGTCCGTTCCGGATAGTCGTTGATGCCCACCAGCAGCGCATAGATCGTCCCCATGGCGGAGAGTCTGACAGTGCCGCCGGCCACCGGTCTTCGCGGGTCTGGTCGGGAACAGGGCGTCTTCCGGCCGCAGTTGGGGCAGAGAGACGTCAATGTTCATGCCAGGTCGCACTATTGACGTGGCATCACTATTCTTCACGCACCACGAACCCATGACTCTCGGGGGACACATGGGGCACATAGAGCGACCACGACGGATCGTGCAGACCGGCGGGCCGAGCCAGGCCAATCCCCTGGCGGGGCCCCGCCAGGCACCGGCTCCGGTCGGGCCGCGGCGGCGCGAGCTCTACCAGGCGCGGTCCGAGCCACTGCGCGAGGCCGTGACCCGACTCGACGCGGGGCTCGACGAGCAGGCCCAGCGGCAGCTCGCGGAGTGGATCGGCGAGGAGTACCGGACGTCGTACGGCGGCATCCCGCTCGGCTTCGTCGCCCGCTGCTACCTGGGCCCGCCCTACGTCGACCACGTACTCAACATCTTCGGCGTCATCCTGCGGCACTTCTCCCCGGGCGAGACGATGCCGGAGCCGTTCGCGCAGGCCCGGATGCTGGCCAGGTCCGGCGGCTACGCGTACATCGAGGTGTACGACGGCGGACTGATCCTGCCGGTGCTCGAGGACGGAACCGTAGTGCGTCCCTGAGCGTGATCCTCACCCTGCTGTTTCTGTTGTGCCAGCTGTGTCAGCTGTGTCAGTTGTGTCAGTACGAAGTGTGATCGGAGACCCGTATGTCCGAGGTGGACTACACACTGCGCCGTCAGGTGGCGGAAGTCAGCAACCTCGTGGTCCGGCTCGGCGAGCAGGTGAGCTCGGTGTCCGGCCAGGTAGCGACGGTCGAGAACCATCAGCAGCAGACCCGCACCGAACTCCAGCAACTGCGCGACGAGTTCCTCGCGTTCGCCAAGCAGGCCGAGTTCACCGCGAACGTGCAGCGCGCCGAGACCCGGATCGGCGTCATCCAGGACCAGGTGGACCACGAGTTCGGCCACCACAAGACGGTGCGGCGCACCGCGGTCGGCATGCTCCAGGCCTTCGACGTGGGTCTGGTGTCCGAGGACAACGTCCGTATGGTCAGCGACCAGTTGATGATCCAGACGCCCCGCTACTGGCTCGCGCCCGCCCTGGTGGCGCTCGCCTCCTGGTCGGCGGACGACCGGACGCTGTGCGAGCGGGGCGTCGAGGAGGCGTTCCGGCGCTCCCCGGACCGCACCTCGCTCTTCTTCGCGCTCGTGCTGCGCCGCCAGGGTCGCAAGGAGTCCGCGGTGCGCTGGCTGCGGCACTACCTGCTCGCGCAGGATCCGGCGGCGCTCGGCCGGGAGTTCGCCGTCATCCTGGAGTCCATCGCGCAGGGCGCCTTCGGCCTCGTCGGCAGGGAGCTGCTCGCCGACACACTGGCCGGCTGGCGCGAGCACCTGGCGGACGACGCGGACGCCCAGGCGCGGCAGGTCATCCGGTGGCGCGACGAGCTCGACTCGCTGCGGCAGCCGTCGTCGAAGGGCGAGTTCCCGCGCCTGGTGGCGGTCTCCCCGCAGTGGCCCTACCTCGACTCGGCGTTCAGCTCGGCCCGCGCCCAGCAGGTCGTGCTCGACAAGTACCGGGCCATCATGGAGCGCGAGTTCGAGCCGTCGGAGCGGCTCGAGGACGCCGTGGACGACATCCTCGACCGGCTCGTCTCCGAGTACGACAACGAAGAGCTGCCGCTCCGCCGCGACCTGGCCTTCAACCACGCGGTGGTCGGCCATGACGGCGACGTCGTCGCGGCCCGCAAGGCGTCGGACGCGGACTCCGCCTCGTACGAGGAGACGCTGGACTATCTGACCGTGCAGACCACGGCGGCGCTGAACCCGTCGGCGATCGGCACGTCGGCCGCCACCCAGCGGCTCGCGGTCGCCGCCTGCAACGAATGGTTCTTCCGGGCGCACACCGCCTTCACCCGCGACTACCGCAAGTCGGTGCCGCAGGATGTGCAGGCGCAGTTCGGCACGGCGCACACGGTGGGCGCGCACACGTTCCAACTTCCGCCGTGGACCTGCTCGTTCAACAACAAGCTGGAGCACAACGAGAAGTCCCTCGCCGGCCACTGGGACCAGCACATGGCGCCGTTCATCGCGTCGCTCGCGTATCCCATGGCCCGCAAGGTCGCGCCGCTCGTCGCCGTGCTCGCGGGGATCCTGCTGCTCATCGGGGCGATCAACATCGGCTTCGCGCTCGTCGCCGCCGCGGTCACCGGCGCCGTCTGGGGGCTCTTCCTCTACAACGGCGCGCAGGCCGCCAAGCGCGTGCAGGACGGCGCACGGCAGTTCCTGGAGCAGGCCAAGAGGGACTCGCTCCATCAACTGCGCGGGGCGGCCGCCGAATTGACGGACTGGTACGAGAAGTACCGGGCCGCCGACCTGGTGGAGGCGGACTGCCGTGAGCTGATCGGATCGCTGGCCACCGCGACCACCCAGGGCGGCTCGCCCTTCGAGGGCCGCACCGTCGTCAAGGAGAAGTCCTGATGAGCATCCCCCCACAGCCGCAGCGGTCACCCCAGGACAAGCGGTCACCCCAGGACAAGCAGTCGCCCCAGTCCAAGCAGTCCCCGTGGGCGGCCACCGGCCGCACGCAGGGCGAGCGGGTCACCAACCGGCTCCGCCGGATCGCCGATGGCCTGCCGGACTGGGAGCCGCTGCCGCCGGGCGAGACGGTGGTGCGGCGTCCCGGCAGCACGGGCAGCTCCGGCACCTCTGGCAGCTCCGGCAGCTCCGGCAGCTCCGGCAGCTCCGCGTGAGCGGACTCTGGGGCGACGGCGGCGCCTATCAGACCTGGGTTGAATTCCTGCGCCGCTGGGCGGAGTTCGAGCCCGTCGACCCCGCCGCGCTGCCCGTGATCTCCGAGGAGCAGTACGACGGGGTGACGATCCAGCGGCTCACCGTCCACCTGGGGAAGGCCCTGGACCAGCGGCTCAGGTCCTGGGCCGACAAGCTGGGCCGGGCGATGTCGGCGGCGCCCGACGAGTTCTCCTACGGCCGTGAGCTGGCCCAGGCGAGGGCCGGACTCCAGGCCGTACGCGCCATGGCGGGCCACCCCGGACTGCCCCGGAAGCTGCGCGAGGCCATGACGGACCTGGTCGACCGGCAGCTCCCCCAGGCCCAGGACCAGCTGGAACGGTTCCTTGACGACGCCGTACGGCGGGGCGACGACCCGCGCGCGGTCGAGCGGCTGCGCCGCGCCCTGCGCGACAACGCCCTCACCGGTGTCGTCGACCAAGGGCCGCCACCGGCGCCGTCCGCCGCGGCGCCGGACCCCTGGGCCTACGACCCGGCCGCCGCACCCCGGCGCCGGGTGATCCCCGACTGATC
>NZ_SRIC01000452.1 GCF_004684775.1 Streptomyces sp. MZ04 | reverse complement strand
CCTCCCACCCGGCACGCTGAAACGAACTGGTCCGCACTCGGCAGGAAAGCCGGATGGCCCGACCCCGCCTCCCCGTGAGCCCCGTTTCGTGGCCGCCCGGTCGTCTTCCTCAGTGCGGTGGAGGGGTGGGTGTCAAGGGTGGCCCGAAGGGACATCGGCGAAGCCGACGCGCAGCGCAGCGGAGCGCCCTTTACTCCCAGCCCGGAACCGCCAATCTCGGGACAACCGGGCGGCCCCGGTACGAACACCAGCACCGGCCCAGTAAAGCCCCCGCCGTTGTCACTCGACGCCCTCCACGAAGTGGTCGAACTCGCCTGCCTGTACGCCGAGTACAAAGGCGTCCCACTTCTTCTGGGTGGTGGTGACGATGTTCTCGGGGTCACTGGTTTCCCGTAGGTATACGGCGTCGTCGTCCTTGCCGTAGGCGATCTCGATCCAAGGGCCGGGGCCCTCTTCCCCTTCGGGGGCGGCGCGGATCCAGTCGAGGTCTGCGGGGATGTTGTTGCCTTCGGGCATGGGAGGGCGGTCCTTTCCTCAAACGCCGGACGGGCCGGGAGAGCGAAGGGTGCGGATGAGGGCTGAGAAGGCTTCGGGAGGTGCGGTGAGTATCGCTCCGCTGGGGTTGGCGCTTTCGGTCAGATGGACTGCCCTTTCGGTGCGGCTTGCGGCGACGTGTACGCAGGAGTTGCCCTGGGCGCAGTAGGACGACTTCTGCCAGGTGAGCTCGGGCATCTTGGTTTCCTCTACAGGTCTCGGGCGATGCTGTGGATGAAGTCGCGGGACTTCACGTGCGGGAGCGCGGTGGCCTCCATGCGGTCGAGCAATACGCGGTACTTGTCGAGCTGAGCCTCGGCGTCGAGGAACACGGGGCCATGCGACTGGTCGAGGTTGACCGTGTCGAGCTGGGGGACCGGGCCCGCCGAGTAGTAGATCGACTGTCCCGAGCCGGGGAACGTACCGGCGGCGAACGGGATCACACGGATGGTGATGTGCTCCCGCTCGCTCATGTCGATGAGGTGTTTGAGCTGAGCCCTGGTCACGATGGGGCCACCGAACTGCATCCGAAGGGCCGCCTCGTGGATGATGACCTGGTTCGGCGTTGGCGCGTTGCGGAAGAGTACGGCCTGCCTCTTGATCCGGTACGAGATGCGGTGCTCGATGTCCGGGGGTGACAGCTCCGGTACGTCCTGGCGGAAGATCTCGCGGGCGTAATCCGTGGTCTGGAACAGGCCGGGGATGTGCACGGTCACGGCGGTTCGCAGCAGCGTGGCGTGGTGTTCGATCTCGGCGAGGTCGAGCAGTCCGGCAGGCAGGATCTCGCGGTACTCCTCCCACCATCCGTGCGTCCGCTCACCGGTCATGCCCACCAGCGCCTCGATGAGTGCCTTGTCCGAGCAGTCGTAATGACAGGCCAGAGCGCGTACCCGTGCCGAACTCATGCCGAGTCGGCCGGACTCCATGTTGCTGACCTGGTTCTGCTTCACACCAAGCAGCTTCCCTGCCTCTGTCGACGTGAGGCCGGCCCGCTCACGGAGCTTGCGCAGCTCACTGCCCAGCCGGAGTTGACGTCCCGTCGGGTTGGTTCTCACGGGCGCGCTCGCCTCTCCTCTGTCCAGTCACTCACACGAGTGGTTGTGCAGGGCTTTGCAGATTTTCGATTAACACCTTAATAAGGCGCCGCTACCTTATAACTCAGGCGCCAACGCCCGGAAGAACCCCGCTCGACGGAGCGGCATCGTCACTGGGCTCCATGAACTGCCGCTCCTGAACGGAGAGTTCCATGCTGCCGACAACCGTATCCCCGCCCTGGAGCTACACCCTCACTCTCCCGACCCCCGCGCCCCCGGCATCGCCCGCGCCACCCTCCGCGCCGTCCTCGCCACGTACGGCCTCGCCGAACTCGTACCCACGGCCGAACTCCTCGCCTCGGAGATGCTCAACAACGCCCACTGTCATACCCAAGGCCCCTACGCCCTCCGCCTCCGCGAGGCCACCCCGCAGGGGATCCGCGTCGCCGTGTGGGACTCCAGCCCGCAGATCCCGCCCGGGTCCGGGAGCACCGGGGGGCCACCCGCCCCGGTGGACGCGGAGAGCGGGCCCGGTAGACCCACTGGGGATCATGCCGGTGTCTGGAGCGTGCTTCAGCTGCGCAACCGGGGCGGACAGACATGACCGACCCAGGTCGGCCCTTGCGACCGGCCCCGTAGAGCCGGGCGAACCGTCACTCGGCCTCTACACTGATCCGCGGTGGACTCCCGCGCGGTGAGGGGTGGTTGACGGTGCGTAAGGCGTGGCTGGTCGCAGCCGTCGGCATCAGTGGGGCGATGAGTTTCATCGCCCTGCTCGTCGTGGGGACGTACATGGCCGCCGGGAGCATCGCCAACGGCGCCGGGCAGGGGAATGTCGGGTTGGCCAAAGGTGCCGTGCCCGCCACCTATCAGCCCCTCGTCCAGAAGTGGGGCAATCTGTGCAAGGCCATCAATCCGGCGTTGCTTGCCGCGCAGTTGTACCAGGAGAGCGGGTTCAATCCGAACGCGAAGAGTCCGGCCAAGGCTCAGGGGATAGCGCAATTCATCCCGGGGACGTGGGCCACGCACGGGGTCGACGGTGATGGGGATGGGGACCGTGATGTGTGGGATCCGCAGGACGCCATTCCGTCCGCCGCCTCGTACGACTGCAAACTCGCCGGCTATGTGAAGGACGCCCCGGGCAGCCCGACGAAGAACATGCTCGCCGCGTACAACGCGGGTGCGTACGCCGTCATCAAGTACGGCGGCGTGCCGCCTTACAGCGAGACCCAGAATTACGTGAAGACCATCACGACTCTGGAGAAGAGCTTCGCCCGGCCCACCGGCCGCGTGCAGCCCTCGCAGCAGGCCGCCGGGGCCATCTACTACGCACAGAAGAAGCTCGGCACGGAGTATCTGTGGGGCGGTAATGGGACGGCTGATCAGAACGGCCGATTCGACTGTTCCGGGCTTACGCTGGCCGCCTATCGCAGCGTGGACATCACGCTGCCCCGTGTGGCGAACGATCAGTACAACGCGGGACCGCACCCGAAACGGGACGAACTGCTCCCGGGTGACCTGGTGTTCTTCTCGGACGACCTCACCAATTCCCGTGCCATCCGGCACGTGGGAATCTATGTCGGCGGCGGCTACATGATCGACGCCCCGCGGCCGGGTGCCGTCATCCGCTTCGACCCGATCGACACACCGGATTATTTTGGCGCGACTCGGGTCACCGAGGACGGCGCGAAGGCCCTGCCCGACAAGGCGTCGGCGGCCTGAGAGAAGCTGTACGGGGGCGTGCGCAGGGCGTGCGCGGGGCGTGCGCGTGGTGTGATGTGGCTTGAACTCTCCGTCAGCACACTCCTCTGAGCTGCGGCGATGAGTCTCTCTTCGGTAACGTCTGAGTGATCATTCGGTGGAGAGTGGAACGTAGTGAAGGGGGCCGTACGTTCCCTTGACTGGAACGGCGAGACCACCCAGCAGGCAGCATTGACCACGCAGCAAGCGGCACTGATCACGGGGGTTGGTGGAAGGGCGTACACATCGTGCGCCCACGGCGAGTAGACCGAGAAGACAAGGGGCCGCGGCACCATGGCTGGACTCGACACAACAGGGTCGAACCCCGACGTCAGCCTGCTCTACGACATCAACGGCCTGGCCGAGGATTCGCCCGGCTGGTTGGCGAAGTCGATGGAATTCGTGGGTGAGTACGGTCTGTTGCTCGCCCTTGTGCTTCTTGTCGTCTGGTGCTGGTGGGGACAGCGGAAGCGGGGTGCGCTCGAGGAGGCTGCCGCTTCCGTGGCCGCCGTTGTCTGGGTTCCGCTCGCCGCGGGGATCGCGGTGCTTGTGAATGTCCCGATCCGTGGATTTGTGGAACGCCGTCGGCCTTTCATGGACCATGACGGGCTAACCGTCCTGGTGGACGGAAAGACCGACTTCTCCTTTGTGAGCGATCACGCGACGCTGGCGATGGCTCTGGGGGCCGCGCTCTTCGTCGCCAACCGGAAGTTCGGTCTGGCGGGCATTGCGATCGCACTGCTCGAAGGCTTCTGCCGGGTCTTCATGGGCGTCCACTATCCGACGGACGTCGTGGGCGGGTTCGCGCTCGGTACGGCCGTGGCGCTGCTGCTCTCGCCGCTGGCGATGGCCCTGCTTACGCCGGTGGCTACGGCTGTCGGGCGGTCCGGGCGGGTTGGGTGGCTGGTGTGGGCGAGGCCGGCG
>NZ_SRIC01000451.1 GCF_004684775.1 Streptomyces sp. MZ04 | reverse complement strand
GCCCTGCGCAGCGTCCTCGCGGCACTCGGTTCCCCCACCGCCGTCCGCGAAGCCCGCACCCCGTCCCTGCGCTCCGCCCAGGGACCCGTGACCCCCGAACTTCCGCTGCCCGTCCACGTCCTGGACCGGATCACCCCGTCGGGCAGCACGCCCACCCGGCTCGCGGGGTGGCGCTTCCTGATCCGCTGCGGCGAGCGAGCCGTCGCCGCCGCCGACACGATGCTCACGCCGGACGGGTGGACGTTCTCGCACTTCTTCGAGGGCCCGTACATCGCGGCCACCGAGCGCGCCCTGCGCCACGCCGAGCAGATGCCCCTGCCGTACCAGCCACGTCTGTTGTCCGTGCCCGAGCTGTACATGCTCACGCTCTGGCTGCACGGCGACTGCACGGCCGACGGCGCGAGCGGCCACCTCAGGGCCACCGACATCCTCGTACCGCTGGCACCCGCGCCACCCGGCATCGCGGCCCACCGCCCGCACCGCGCCGCCGAACTGCTCAAGGTCCTCACCCACCGCCTGACCCCCGCGCCGCTGCTCGGCTCACCCGCATGACGCCGCCGCACCTCCCGTGCCCCGCAGCCCGACCGGCCGCGGGGCACGGCGCTGTCCGCTGCCCGGACGGACTAGCCCGGTATGACCACCCCGAACCACCCGAAGAGACAGTGCAGTTGGGCTGAACCGTCCGGGCGGGTGATACGTCATTAAGCAGTAGGAAGCGCTGCCGCTAAATCCCTGCGGATTGACGCCCGTAGGGCAACACTGGGATCGGACCGACTAAACCACGGGGGGCGGTCATGAACACCACATCGAACCGCAGGACAGACGTCACAGCCATCACATCGCAGCGAAAGAACCCTTCCATGTGCCAGCACCAACCACCGTGCCCGACAGCCGACTCCGCCGACCGGGAAGCCGCGCTCCTCATGGCGAGCCACCCGGAGCAGGGCTGGAGCCTGCTGTGCAACGGCGTCCTCCTCTTCGAGGACACCGGTGAGCTGCTGCCGGACGGCCAGATCATCGCCCCGCACCGACCGCTGGGCACCGACGAGATCATGACGGCCGCCTGACGCGGCGGCGCCACGGCACGGACAACGAAGGGGCCGACCCGGAGAAACAACTCCGGACCGGCCCCGACGCATGTCCAAGCCCGCGTATCAGTCCTCGTGCATCAGTCCTCGTACGCATCCAGCGGCGGGCAGGAGCAGACCAGGTTCCGGTCGCCGTACGCCTGGTCGATGCGGCGCACCGGCGGCCAGTACTTGTCCGCCGCGACGACACCGGCCGGGAAGACGGCCTCCTCGCGGCTGTAGCCGTGCTCCCACTCGCCGCCCAGCGCGGCGGCGGTGTGCGGCGCGTTGCGCAGCGGGTTGTCGTCGGTGGACCACTCGCCGCCGCCGACCTTCTCGATCTCGCCGCGAATGGCGATCATCGCCTCGCAGAACCGGTCGATCTCGACCAGGTCCTCGCTCTCCGTCGGCTCGATCATCAGCGTCCCGGCGACCGGGAACGACATGGTCGGCGCGTGGAAGCCGTAGTCGATGAGCCGCTTGGCGATGTCGTCGACGCTGACGCCGGTCTCCTTGGAGAGCGGACGCAGGTCGATGATGCACTCGTGCGCGACGAGGTCGCCGGGGCCGGTGTAGAGCACCGGGTAGTGCGGCTCGAGCCGCTTGGCGATGTAGTTGGCGGAGAGCACCGCGACCTGGGTGGCGCGCTTGAGGCCCTCGCCGCCCATGAGGCGTACGTACGCCCAGGAGATCGGCAGGATCCCGGCGGAGCCCCACGGCGCCGCGGAGATCGGCCCGACACCCGTCTCGGGGCCCGCGGCGGGCTGCATCGGGTGGTTGGGCAGGTACGGCGCGAGGTGCTCGCGCACACCGACCGGGCCGACGCCGGGACCGCCGCCGCCGTGCGGGATGCAGAAGGTCTTGTGCAGGTTCAGGTGCGAGACGTCGCCGCCGAAGTGGCCCGGCTTGGCGAGCCCCACCAGCGCGTTGAGGTTGGCGCCGTCGACGTACACCTGGCCGCCGGCCTCGTGCACCTCCGCGCAGATGTCGGCGACGTGCTCCTCGAAGACACCGTGCGTCGACGGGTACGTGATCATAAGGACCGACAGCTCGTCGCGGTGCTTCTCGATCTTGGCCCGCAGGTCCTCGACGTCGATCTCGCCGTCGTCGGCGGTCTTCACGACGACGACCTTCATGCCGGCCATCACGGCGCTCGCGGCGTTGGTGCCGTGCGCGGAGGACGGGATGAGGCAGACGGTGCGCTGCTCGTCGCCGTTGGCCCGGTGATAGCCGCGTACGGCGAGAAGCCCGGCGAGCTCGCCCTGCGAACCGGCGTTGGGCTGCAGCGAGACCTTGTCGTACCCGGTGACCTCGGCGAGCCGCTCCTCCAGCTCACGGATGAGCGTGAGGTAGCCCTGCGCCTGCTGGGCGGGCGCGAAGGGGTGCAGCTGCCCGAACTCGGGCCAGGTGACCGGCTCCATCTCGGTGGTCGCGTTGAGCTTCATGGTGCAGGAGCCCAGCGGGATCATTCCGCGGTCGAGCGCGTAGTCGCGGTCGGCCAGCTTGCGCAGGTAGCGCAGCATCGCGGTCTCGGAGCGGTACTGGTGGAAGACCGGGTGCGTCAGGTACGCGTCGGAGCGCAGCAGCCCGGCGGGCAGGGTGTCCTCGGTCGCCGCGTCGAGCGCCTCGATGTCCCCCTCGACCCCGAACGCGGTCCAGATCGCGGTCAGCTGCTTGCGCGTGGTGGTCTCGTCACAGGCCAGCGAGACGTGGTCGGCGTCGACCTGGTGGATGTTGACGCCGCCCTCACGGGCCGCGGAGACGAGCTCCTCGGCCTTGCCCGGCACCCGCACGGTGAGCGTGTCGAAGTACGCGCCGTGCACGACCTCGACACCGCCTGCGGTGAGCCCGGCAGCCAGCAGCGTCGCGTACCGGTGGGTGCGCCGCGCGATGGACTTGAGCCCCTCGGGCCCGTGGTAGACCGCGTACATCCCGGCCATGACGGCAAGCAGCACCTGCGCCGTACAGATGTTGCTGGTCGCCTTCTCCCGGCGGATGTGCTGCTCACGGGTCTGCAGCGCGAGCCGGTAGGCCTTGTTGCCGTCGGCGTCGACGGAGACGCCCACGAGCCGGCCCGGCAGGCTGCGGGCGAACTTCTCGCGCACCGCCATGTATCCGGCGTGCGGCCCGCCGAAGCCCATCGGCACACCGAACCGCTGGGTCGTACCGACCGCGATGTCCGCACCGAGCTCACCGGGCGAGGTGAGCAGCGTCAGGGCGAGCAGATCGGCCGCGACGGAGACGACGGCACCCAGCTCGCGCGCCTGCTCGATGACCGCCTTGATGTCGCGTACGACACCGGAGGCGCCCGGGTACTGGATCAGTACGCCGACGACACCGCGCTCGGCGACCTCGGCCGGGATGCCGTCGCTCAGGTCGGCGACGACGATCTCGACACCGGTGGGCTCGGCACGGGTCTGGATGACGGCGATGGTCTGCGGCAGCGCATCGGCGTCAACGACAAAAACCCCGTCCTTGACCTTGCTCATGCGCCGCGAAAGGGCCATGGCCTCGGCAGCGGCGGTCCCCTCGTCGAGCAGGGAGGCACCGGAGGTGGGCAGTCCGGTCAGCTCCGCGACGACAGTCTGGAAGTTGAGCAGCGCTTCCAGACGCCCCTGGGAGATCTCGGGCTGGTAGGGCGTGTAAGCCGTGTACCAGGCAGGGTTCTCCATGACGTTCCGCAGAATGACGGGCGGCGTGAAGGTCCCGTAGTAACCAAGCCCGATCATGGAATCAAGCACTTGATTCCGATCGGCGAGGGAGCGCAGCTCGGCAAGCACCTCGGCCTCGGTGCGTGCTCCGGGCAGATTCAGCGCCTCGGCGTTCTTGATCACATCCGGCACCGCGGCGGCGGTCAGCTCGTCGAGCGAGCCGTAGCCGACCTGCGCGAGCATCTTGGCCCGTGCTTCGGCATCGGGGCCGATGTGCCGCTGCTCGAAGGGGATGCCCTGCTCAAGCTGTGAGAGCGGGATGCGAGGGGTGGCGGTCATTGCGGAGGCCTCCTGGTCTGACGCTGGTCTGACGCGACCTGCGAGGGGCACCACGGCGTGGGTACCCGGACGGCCTCCCCCTCTGTCATCTCAACCTGAGAGCTTCACCGGGATACGCCCCGCAAGAGGCGCCGTCCCGACTTTCACCGTCGGTGAGGAGGGGTTCCGAACGTGCCCGCCCGACGCC
>NZ_SRIC01000450.1 GCF_004684775.1 Streptomyces sp. MZ04 | reverse complement strand
CGTAGCGGCCGCCCCGCTGGGCGGGGGCGGAGGTGGGGGCGGTGTTCCACACCGAGACCGGGTACGGGGGCAGGGTCATGACCGGCTCCCCTCTGCGCGCAGAACGAGAAGGTCGCAGTGGATGAGCCCGGGCGGTGCGCCCTCGGGTGGCGCGGGCACGATCCGGTCTTCGACCGCATGGCCGTGGACGATCACGATGTGCTGCAGGTAGCGGAAGCCTGCGGTGCGGGCGGAAGCGATGAGCAGGCCGAGCGGGTCGGTCAGGACTCCGGCGTCCCGGCGCTGGCGGGTGGCCAGCAGCAGGAGCCCGTCCTCGCGGAGGAGACGGTGGGCGCGGTGGAAGAAGCCGGGCCAGCCGTCGTCCATGGCGCCTTGCTCGTCGCTGCCATAACGGCTGTGCGGGGCGACGGCGGGCAGGGTGTCGGGGTGGAGTTCCGCGAGGAGCAGCGGCATGCGGCCTGCCCCGGTGGCGTCGGGTCCGTGGTGGACCACGCAGGGCGTGCGGGCATCCATGCCGGCGTCGGTGTCGTGGATGGCCAGGCGCCACAGTGCTGCGGGCGTGCGGCCAGGGCGGTGGGTGAACTCTCGGCGGATCTTGTCGATCGCCCAGTCGGGCAGTACGGCCGGAAAGGCGGGCGCGACCTCGGTGTCGTGAGAGCCGGGCAGCCAGACGCTGGTCGGCAGCGGCGAGGGACTCGTCGTCATGCGGGAGTTGGTCATGGGTGGGCACGCTGAGCGGGCCGGGCGCCAAGAAGTGCTGACATCTGTCTAAGGAGAATTTCCGGGCACGATCGTGCCAGCCGACTGCACCGAGTCACCTGGTACGTCACCTGGTGCGCGCCAAATCGGCGAGGGCTGGTGACGTCGGACGGCCTTCTCCCACTTCGGGTGGCGCGTACCTCCGAAGCTGCTGGTCAGCGCGCGATCTGGCACGAGGCGGTGGCAGCGTACGAGGCCGGGCCGGGATTCGGTGAACAGAGCTCCTTCGGAGCCACGCCTGCCCGCGGGCACCGGCGGGCTCGGGGCCTCCTCAAGATTCTTCAGTGATTTTCTCCGGGTCCGGGCCGAGGAAGAAGAGGCCGGTCAGCGCCAGATCTGCCAGGGCGTGGCGGGCGTGTGGCAGGGCCGTGGCTCGCTCCTGGCAGCCCGGGGGTGCGGGGGTGGCAAGGCCGTGACGGGGGTGGCTGGCGCGATGGGCGGCGACCCAGATCCGCCGCATCAAGGCAAGGAGCCCTCATGCGCCGCACGTCCCTTCGTCCCGCCCGCCCACTCTCGTCCGTTTCACTCTCGCCCTCCCCCTTGGAGGCGGTGGAGTCCGCGTTTCTCGCTCTCGCCTCCGGGAGCAGCCCGCTCACCCTGTCCATGACGCCGACCGCTGACTCGGACGCCACTGCCCCGCAGTCCATCGCCCGGATCCGCGCCCGGATGGTGCACCCCAGCTGCACCGAGCAGGCCCGGGCCCGGGTGTGGCAGGAAGTCCTGCGCCGCCGGGCGCTGTGCGGGGAGCCGTGGGGCACCGTCGCCGTCGGCCTCGCCATCCCCGCCCTGCGGCGCACGCTGGCCCGGCTGCCACGGCTGGCGGAGGTCGAGGCGTGCGAAGTGGAGCAGGAGGTGCTGACAGCGGTCACCGCCGAACTTGCGGCCCTGGCCCCGCACGAGCCGCACACCGGGCTGCGGCTGGTGCGGGCCGGAGACCGGGCCGCACACCGTCTGCTGTACGCCGCGCAGCGTGCGCGGCGCACCGTTCTCGTGCCGCTGGACGAGAACACCGCCGGTGCATCGCCGCTTCCCGCCCGTGGCACGGCGGAGGTGTTCGCGGTACTGGAGCGGGCCGTGGATGCCGGTGTCCTCGTCAGGGAGGAGGCCGAACTCATCGCGCAGACACGGCTGGAGCGCGCGGTCATGGCCCAGGCCGCGAGCGTGGCGGGGATGAGTGTGCGCACCGCGTTTCGCCGCCGGGCCGACGCCGAACAGCGCCTGGCCCTCGCGCTGACCGCAGGCGAGTTCTGACACGCCCCTGGCACGATCGGGCCCCGCATTTCTCCTTAAGGGGATGAGAGCACCGGCGGCCCCCTCGGCGCCGTAACCACTCTCGTCTCTGAAGTCCCCGGGGTTCGGGCACGGCGTCTCGTGCTGACACCCGACCCAGCCACTGTTCCCGCATCCCAGCGGCCCGCCTTCGAGGTGAAGGAGGTGAAGCGCTGCCGCGGGCCAGCCCGAACCCCTGGGGACAAGGAGCCCATCACCTCTCCGCTGCTCCCGCTTGCCCTGCTGTCTGCGCCTTCACCAGGAGGTGGTGTCCGTGCTCGTACCTCTGCGCCCGCTCCGGGCAGGGGCCCGCCGACCGGCGTGGCGTCGTCTGGGCCGCGCCATCGTCCGGACCTTGTTCGTGACGGTCCTCGTCCTCGCCGTACTGCTCTCGGATCCGCCCCTCTCGTGGGCGGTGGCCACGATCCCGCAGGTGATCGAGAACCTGCGGAACTGGATCGTCGGCATCCTCGCCGGCCTGGCCACCCTGTTCCTCACCTTCGGCGGGCTGCGCTACCTCATGGCCGGTGGTGATCCCGGCGAAGTCGAGGCCGCCAAGCGGGCATTGAAGGCCGCGGCCATCGGCTACGGCCTTGCGATCCTGGCGCCGGTCCTCGTCACCATCCTCAAAGGCATCGTCGGCGCGGGCGGGGGCGGGCAGTGAGCCCCGCGCGCTGCCGCATGCGCACCCTGGTGTTCGCGGCGCTTGTGCTGGCCGCCGGCATCGTTGCCGCGGTGCCTGCCGCGTACGCCACGACGCCTCCGGCTGCAATCGTCCACGTGCCCGCCGCGCCTGCGGATCCAGAACCCCAACCAGCTCCGCAACCCGGTCCGGTGGTGCCACCCCCGGATTCCGGCCCCGAGACCGCCGAGCCGAAACCCCAGCCAGGGCCAACTCCCGCCCCGGGAAAGCCGAAGCCCGAGCCGGACAAGCCCTCGCCCCCGGAGCCCGCGCCGGGGCCGACGCCTCCCGCGACGCCGCCCGATCCGAACGCGGACGGGTTCTTCGGCAATCTCCTCGACATCCCCGGCATGGTCATCAACGCGATCACCGCGTTCCTCGGGATGCTCATCGAGCAGGCCATGAAGCCGCTGCGGGAGCTGCTCGCCGACACCCTGCTGGCCACCCCGGATGTCACCAAGCACGCGGACATCAAGCACCTGTGGGCCGATGCCATGGCCATCACCATCGGGATCTACGTGCTGTTCGTGACCGGCGGCGGCCTGACCGTCATGGGCTACGAGACCGTGCAGACCAGCTACGCCCTCAAACAGATCGCCCCGCGCCTGGTCGTGGGCATCATCGCGGCGGGCACCTCGCTGACCGTCATGGGCAAGGCCATCTCCCTGGCCAACGCCCTCGCCCACGCCATCATGGGCACCGACCTCTCCGACGCCGGACAGGGACTGGTCGAACGGGCCCTGCCCTTCGCCCTCTTCGGACCCACCGGCATCGCCATCTATCTCCTGCTGCTCGCCGTCGTCGAGCTCGTCCTGGTCATCGCGGTCCTGGTCGGCTTCATCGTGCGGGTCGCGCTGATGGCACTGCTCGCGGTCTCCGCACCGCTGGCGCTGTCCTGCCATGCCCACCCGCTCACCGATCCGCTGGCCCGGCTGTGGTGGCGAGGCCTTGCCGGGTGTCTGGTCATCCAGGTCGCGCAGTCGATCATCTTCATCCTGGCGCTGAAGCTGTTCTTCGCCCCGGGCGCCACCGCACTCGGCATCCCCAAAGCCGATCAGCTGGGCACGCTGCTGGCCGGACTGGCCCTGTTCTGGGTGCTGTTCAAGATTCCCGGCTGGACCCTGCAGGTCGTCCTGCGCGGCTCGCCCATCCAACAGCCACACGCCCCGGCGCCGGTACGGATGCTGCGGCACCTGGCCATGTACCAACTGATGGGTCGCTACCTGCCCGGCGGCGCCCGTCGCCCCCGGCGCGCGGGCATCCGCCCTGGTGGAGGAGGAGGCGGCGGCCCACTCCGGGGCGGAGGTCCTCGACCCGGCGGTGGTGGCGCAGGCGGACGTCCCGGCGGTGGCCGACCCCGCGGACCCGGCGGAGCAGGCGGCGGGCCACGCCGACCAGGCGCCGGAGCAGGTGGCCGGGCCAGGGCCGGAGCACCGGGCCGGGCTCGCGCGGGCCACCCCGCACCGCCCGGACCTGCCGCCCCCGCCGCAGGCGCCCCGGCAGCCGGCGCCCCTCCAGGCCCGGCCGCACGCCCAGCC
>NZ_SRIC01000449.1 GCF_004684775.1 Streptomyces sp. MZ04 | reverse complement strand
GCACCATCGAGCCGCCCCCGAATCTGCCCGAGGGCAAGATGGGCAACGCCGCCACCGCCCTGCTCCCGATGGCCGGCGTCATGGGCTCGGTCGTCATGATGACCGTCATCCGCAACAGCCAGTTCGCTGCCGTCGGCGCCATCGTTCTCGTCTTCGCCCTGCTCGGCGCGGTGGCCCTCTTCCTGTCCCAGCGCGGCAAGGCCCAGCGCACCCGGCGTACCCAGCGCGAGCGCTATCTCGAGTACGTCGAGGAACAGCGCGAGGAACTGGGTGCCATCGAGCGGGAGTTGCGGAGCCAGGCCCGGGTCCTCAATCCGCCTCCGACGGCGCTGTACGACCTGGTGCGCGACCCAGCCCGGCTGTGGGAGCGGCGCCGTCTGGACGCGGACTTCCTGCGCGTGCGGCTGGGCACCGGCGACGTACCCGTGCAGCGGTTGGAGATCGGCCAGAACCAAGGCAGCGGTGTGCTGACCCCGCCCGACCCCTTCATGCTGAATGAAGCGCGGGCCCTGCAGCACCGCTTCACCACCGCCACCGACTTCCCCCTCATGGCGCCGCTGGACCGCGCGGGCAACGTCAGCATCATCGGCGAGCGGGACGACGTACTGTGCGTCGCGCGCGCCCTGCTGATCCAGGCCGCCGTGACCCACGCCCCCGACGATGTCGCCATCGCGCTCGGCGTGCCCGGCGAACGCCTGGACGCGTGGGAGTGGGCGAAGTGGCTGCCCCACGTCCTCGACGCCCAGCAGGACGACGGGCCGGTCGCAGCCCGGCGCATCGCACCAAGCATCGAGCAACTGGCTCGGCAGTGCGCCCCGGACCTGCGACGCCGCTCCTCCTACGCCGCCGAAGTACGCCGCGGCCTGTCCGACAAGAACGCCCTGCGGATGAACGACCGGCTCCTCGTCGTCAGCGACTGCCACGGCCGCACCGCCACCGAACTCCCCCGCCCCGACACCGCCGTCGACCTCACCGGCATGGGCGTGACCGTGCTCCACCTGCTCGAACAGCAGGTCCACGAACCGGACCAGGTGTCCGTACGCATCACCGTCGACGGCGACCACGTCACGGTCCAGGACCTGCGACTGCCGGACACCGCCGTCGCGGCAGGGACGTCGGACGAGGTCGGCATCGCGGGGGCCGAAGGCCTTGCCCGCATGCTTGCCCCGCTGCGCCTCTCGGCCGAGTCCGCCGCCGAGGGCACCCCCATCTCCGGCCCCGTCGACTTCCCCACCCTCCTCGGCATCGACGACCCCGCCGCCCTCGACCTGAACCACCTGTGGGCGCCACGCGGCGAGCGCGACTTCCTGCGCGTACCCATCGGCCTCAACGACCGCCACGAGCCAGTCCTGTTGGACCTCAAGGAGTCCTCCGAACTGGGCATGGGCCCGCACGGACTGTGCGTCGGCGCGACCGGCTCCGGCAAGAGCGAACTGCTTCGCACCCTCGTGCTGGCCCTCACCGCCACGCACTCCTCCGAGGACCTGGCGCTCGTCCTGGTCGACTACAAGGGCGGCGCCACTTTCGCCCCGTTCACCGAACTCCCGCACGTCGCCGGGGTCATCACCAACCTGGAGAACCAGGCCGGACTCGTCGAGCGCGTCCACACCAGCCTGGCCGGCGAGGTCACACGCCGCCAGCAGGTCCTCAAGGACGCCGGGAACATCGCCGACATCGGCCACTACGCCGCCCTCCGCGCCAAGCAGCCCGAACTCGGCCTGGAGGCGCTGCCCCACCTGTTCGTCGTCATCGACGAATTCGGCGAACTCCTCACCGCCAAGCCCGACTTCATCGACCTGTTCCTGTCCATCGGCCGCATCGGCCGCTCGATCGGCGTCCACCTGCTGCTCTCCAGCCAGCGCATCGAATCCGGCAAGCTCAAGGGCCTGGAGACCTACCTCTCCTACCGGCTCGGCCTGCGCACCTTCTCCGCCGACGAGTCCCGCACCGTCCTGGACACCACCGACGCCTTCCAGCTGCCGCCGCTGCCGGGCTTCGGCTACCTCAAGGTCGACACCTCCACGTACGAACGCTTCAAGGCGGGCTACGTCTCCGGCGCCCACCGAGGCCCCACCCTCCACGACCAGACCGAGGAAGAACCCCTCGCCTGGCCCTACCCCACCTTCAACGCCGGGCAGAACCCCCAGGCGGGCGTGCCGGAGGAAGGTGGCATGCGGGAGCGGGAGACCGGCCCGACGGTCCTGTCCACCATGGTCGACCAGCTGTGCACCGCCGCTCCCCCGGTACGCCGCATCTGGCTGCCCCCACTGCCCGACGCTCTCACCCTCGACCAGGCCGCCGGGCCCGTACAAGCCTCCGAGCACGGTCTGCACCTCGCCCGGCGGGGCGACGCCATGCGCGTACCGCTGGGCATACTCGACGACCCGGCCAAACAGTGGCAGGAGCCCTGGTTCCTGGACCTGACCGTCTCGGGCGGGCACACCGCTGTCATCGGCGGCCCGCAGTCCGGCAAGACCACCCTGCTGCGCACCCTCGCACTCTCCCTCGCCCTGACCCACACTCCGGCCGACGTCGCCGTGTACGGCCTGGACCTGGTCGGCGGCGGACTCTCGGCGCTCGCCGGTCTTCCGCACGTCGGCGGCATCGCCGGACGCGCCGACCACGAACGCGCGGCCCGCACCGTGGCCGAGGTCCGCGCCCAACTCGCCCTGCGCGAAGAACTCTTCCGCGAGCACGGCATCGACTCCGTCGACCAGCTGCGCCACCTGCGCGCCCAGGGACGGCTCAGCGAGATCGGCTCGACCGACATCGTGCTGCTCATCGACGGATTCGGAGCGCTGCGCGACGAGTTCAACGACCTCGACGACACCGTCGCCGACCTCCTCAAGCGCGGCAGCGGCTACGGCATCCACATCGTGGCGGGCATGCTGCGCTGGAACGACGTACGCATCGCCACCCAGTCCATGTTCGGCACCCGCATCGAACTACGCCTGAATGACCCCTCCGACTCCAGCATCGACCGCAAACTCTCGGAGACGCTCTCCGCCGACACCCCCGGCCGCGTCCTGACCGACACCAAGCTCTTCGCGCAGGTGGCCCTGCCCCGCATCGACCAGCACCGCGCCACCGGCGACCTCGGCGCCGCCCTGGAAAGCGCCGCACGCACCATCCGCGCCAGCTGGCACGGCGAACTCGCCTCCCCAGTACGCGTGTTGCCCACCGCGCTGCCCGCCGCGAAACTGCCCTCACCCACCGCCGAGCCCGCTCGCATCCCGCTCGGCGTCGACCAGGACAACCTCGCCCCGGCCCACCTCGACCTGTTCGGAGGCGACCAGCACCTGCTGGTCCTGGGCGACAACGAATGCGGCAAGACCAACCTCCTCAAGCTCATCACCCGGCAGCTCATCGACCGCCACGGCGACAGCGACCTGGTCTTCGGCGTCTTCGACCCGCGCCGCGGCCTGCGCGGCACCGTCCCCGAGCCCTACCGCGGCGGCTACGCCCACAACGCCAAACTCGCCCAGGCCCTCGCCACCGGCATCGCCAGCGAACTCGAGAAGCGCCTCCCCGAGACCGCCGACCCGGACGCGATCACCGACGGGCCCACCTTCACCGGCCCCCGCATCGTCATCCTCGTCGACGACTACGACATCCTCACCACCGCAGGACAACAACCCCTGGCGCCCTTCCTGCCCTACGTCTCCTCCGCTCCCGACATCGGCCTGCACTTCGTCATCACCCGCCGCGTCGCAGGATCCTCCCGCGCCCTGTACGAACCCTTCCTCACCACCCTGCGCGAAACCGGCACCACCGCCCTCCTCATGACCGGCGACCGTACCGAAGGCCAGCTCTTCCCCGGCCTCTACGCCTCCACCCAACCCCCCGGACGCGGCACCCTCATCCGCCGCGGCCGCCGCCACCAGCTCATCCAGACCGCCCTCGCCACAGCGACCGAAGAGACCGACACGGAGACCCAGCACCCGTGACCAAGGACGTCATCGCCCTCACCCCCAAGATGCCCGACATCAACACCCTGCTCGCCGGCCTCTTCGCGGGCGGTCCCGATCTGGGCGTCAGCAGTGTGAACGAGGGAGCGGTCGTGCAGCTCTGCGCTCCGAACGGCCGTCCGCTCGTCTCTGTCGAATCGCCCCTCCTGGTCCAGGTCTCCGGCGAGGCCCAGCGTCTGCTCGGAGCCGAAGTGACCGCCCCCGACGGGCCGTTCTGGTGGACCGAGGCCCGAGCCTCCACCGCCGTCGAGGAGGGCGAACGGCTCGCCGGTTCGTTCGCCGGGCGCCTGACCGCCGTGCTCGGCGGCACGGTCTGGCCGCCGGACGCAGCCCACACCGACGTCGTCC
>NZ_SRIC01000044.1 GCF_004684775.1 Streptomyces sp. MZ04 | reverse complement strand
TGTGTATAAGAGACGGGGGCATGGGGGCGGAGGCGGGCACGGGCACTCGCACAGTCACGGCCCGGCGGCGCCGGTCTCCAAGCATCTGCGCAAGGTCATCGCCGCGGTGCTGATTCCTTTCGCCACCGCGGTCGTCGTGGGCCTGGTCGTGCTCTGGCCCGGCGGCGCGCCGGGCCATGAGCGCACCGGGGTCGGCTTCGATCGGCAGACCCAGTCGGCGAAGGTGACGAAGGTGGAGGAGCTTCCCTGCAAGGACGTGAACGCCTCGCAGCCGCCGCCCACTGGGGACACCTCCACCGCCGAGGGCCAGACCGCGCAGTCGCGCGCGGAGGGCATGTGCAAGAAGGCGACGGTCGAGGTGACCAGCGGCAAGGACAAGGGCCGCACCTTCACCGAGATCGTCCAGCCGGACTCGCCTCGGCAGTTGCGCGAGGGCCAGCAGGTGGTGGTCGCCTATGAGCCCAAGGCCCCGGAGGCGCTGCAGTACTCGGTCACCGACGTGAACCGCAAGGTCCCCCTGGCGGTGCTCGCCGGGATCTTCGCCGTCGCCGTCGTCCTGGTGGGGCGGATGCGCGGCGTCATGGCCCTGGTGGCCCTGGCGTTGAGCTTCCTCGTGCTGACGTTCTTCATCCTGCCCGCGATCCTGCAGGGCTCGAATCCGCTGGTCGTGGCGGTGGTCGGGGCCAGCGCGATCATGCTGATCGCGCTCTATCTGTGCCACGGGCTCACGGCCCGTACGTCGGTCGCGGTGCTCGGCACGCTGATCTCGCTCCTCCTCATCGGGCTGCTCGGCTCGGTCTTCATCGGCTGGGCCTCGCTGAGCGGCAACACGGACGACAGCACGGGTCTGATCCACGGCCTCTATCCGGACATCGACATGAGCGGTCTGCTGCTCGCGGGCATCATCATCGGCTCGCTCGGCGTCCTCGACGACGTGACCGTCACGCAGACGTCCTCGGTCTGGGAACTGCACCAGGCCAACCCGTCGATGGGCTGGCGCGGCCTCTACCGCGCGGGCATCCGCATCGGCCGCGACCACATCGCCTCGGTGGTCAACACCCTGGTCCTGGCGTACGCCGGCGCCGCGCTGCCACTGCTCCTGCTCTTCTCGATCGCGCAGAGCAGCGTGGGCACGGTGGCCAACAGCGAGCTGGTCGCCGAGGAGATCGTGCGCACCCTGGTCGGCTCGATCGGCCTGGTAGCCGCGGTCCCGGTGACGACGGCGCTGGCCGCCCTGGTCGTCTCGGCCGACCGCACGGGCGGCACCACCACCGCGGCGGCCCCGGCTCCCACGGCTCCCTCGGCCGCCAAGCAGCGCCGTGGCGGAGGAGGGGGCCGACGCCGCAAGCGGTGAGCCGGGACGCAGGAACCGGCGAGCCTACGCCGGGACCACCCGGGGCAATGCCGCGAAATGCCCCAATCTGCCATCCGCCTGCGCCCGTTGCCCCCAGAGCTCAGCCCGCGCTCTGCTCCTCCGCGAGGATCCGGTCCAACGCCTCGTCCAGGTGCGACTCGAAGTCGGCGAGCGCCCGCTCTTGCCCGAGCGGCACCAACTTGTCCGTACGGTCCAGGAACGCGAGCAGCGGCGGGATCCCCACCCGGAACAGCGCCTGGTCACCACCGACCTGAAGCCTGATGAGGACCTCTTCGAGCAGCTCGGGATCGGTGGGCGCGATGCGCACGTCCCCGTCACCGCACGCCCTGCCCACCCCCTCGATCAGCAACTCCCGCCCAAACGCCCAGGTCACCGGAGCGTCACCGGGGAGATGGAAGGTCAGCCGGATGGCATAGGGATCCCCGGTCTCGTAGCGCAGCTCCACCGGGATGCGAAACGACAGCTCCTCGGAAACAAGGAAGCTCATCATGACCTCTGCCTGCACCGACTCGCGCTCGCCCATCGCCCGCCTACCCCGTCGCTAAACATCGACTGGCCAGGAACCAACTCCCTGACACCCATGGCATCTTGCTTAACGTACACATCACATCACAAGGAGTGAGTTTTCAGATGCTGATAGAGAAGGCGAGTGTCCCGAGTAGCTTTCCGATCTCATTCTGCAATCGGTCGGCTGCGGGCAGTAGCCGACCGGCCTGATCGGAGGGAACGGAAATCGCCATCGTGGCAGCCGTGTTGCCCGCCGTGATCGGAATGGCGGCGCAGACCGTCCCCAGCGCATACTCCTGCCGCTCCACCACGGGTTTCATCCGCCCCATCGCGTCCAGGCGGCGCAGGAAACTCCGGTCGTCACGGACCGAGTACCGCGTGATCGACTGCACCGGGTAGCGGTCGAGGTGGTCCTTGCGCTGCTCGTCGTCGAGTTGGCCGAGCAGGCACTGGCCGATCGCATGGGCATGACCGGTCTCGCGGAAGTCCGCCCACTCTTCGACGGCCGGATTCCCGGGCGTGTCCGCGACGGCCACGATCTCGATCTCGCCCTCGCGGTAAACGGCGAAATAGACCGGTACGCCGATGGCGTCACGCCAGTGCGCCAAGGCTTCGCCGATCATGCCGCGACGATTCTGCTGCGCCCCGCTGGCACTCAGCCGCTCGGCGGCCTCGCCGAGCACGAACAGGCCCTTCTCCCGGCGCAGATAGCCCTCGTGCGTCAGCGTGCGCAGCAGGTGATAGGCCGTGGGAAGCGCGAGCCCCGACTCACGGGCCAACTGCTTGGCGGGTGCCCCGCCCTGATGCGCGGCTGCGGCCTCCAACAGACGTGTCGCCCGCTGCACGGAGCCGATGAGGGTCGGCGCGGCGGCAGTTGAGGGTGCGGCGTCAACTGTGGCCAAGGTTCACTCCCGAAGCGCGTGGGATGTCTGCCCGTGCCCGGGGTCACACGGGAGGGAGCGCGTTGCGCCCGCGCGCGGGGCGGACCCCGCGTCGGATTTCGGACTCTAACCGCTGGACACCGGCCCGAGACCCCTCGCGGGGAAACTTCCCCCGCCCGAGGGAACCTTTGCGAGAAGTCACCAATCGCTGCGTGACGAGGCCGAGCCCGATATGAACTTCCGTACGACGTAGATGAGTCCGCCCACAAGCGCCACGAAAATCAGTGCCTTGAACAACAGGCCGACCACGAATCCCACAACGGTCGCTATCACGCCGCCGAACACGACCAGGGCGATGACCGGCACCGCGATCCACTTCACCCACCACGGCAATCCCGAGAAGATCTCCTGTGCTGCCATCGTCCTTACCTCTCTGCGCGTCTTTGCATCTCCGCATCTCTGCGTCTCTGCATCTCTGACTTCCTGCATTCGATGCTAGAGCGGCGAAGGCCTCGGCGGGGGCCTCGGACCCCTTGTCCTCCCCTGATCCGTCCCTTAGGGAACCCCGAGGTCCCGGCCCCGAGAAGTCAGCCCTGCGGCGGAGTGGATCAGCCCTCCGGCGGCGAGAAGACGACCAGGATGCGCAGGTCCTCGCTGATGTGGTGGAACTTGTGGGCCACGCCCGCGGGCACGTACACGACACTGCCCCGCGCGACCTGGGTGGTCTCCATGCCGACGGTGATCGACGCCCGGCCGCTGACGATCATGTACACCTCGTCCTGCTGGTGCGGCAGTTGGGGGTCGGACTCCCCGGCATCGAGCGCGTACAGCCCGACCGACATGTTCCGCTCACGCAGAAACTGCAGATACGCACCGTCGTTCGCGGCGCGCTCCGCCTCCAGCTCATCCAGTCGGAATGCCTTCATCGTCCGTGTACGCCCCTCGCCGCTGATCGGGGGCCGACCGCTCCGGCCCTACGTCTGCCACGATCAGACACATGAAGAATTTCGTAGTCAAGACGATCGCCAACGCGGCGGCCCTGGCCGTCGCCGTATGGCTGCTCGACAAGATCACCCTGACCGGCGACAGCACGGGCAAGAAGGCCGGCACGCTGATCGTCGTCGCCCTGCTCTTCGGCCTGGTGAACTTCCTGGTCAAGCCGATCGTGAAGGTCCTCACCTTCCCGCTCTTCATCCTGACCCTGGGTCTGATCACCCTCGTGGTCAACGCCCTGATGCTGCTGCTGACCTCGTGGCTGGCCGACAAGTTCGACCTGAGCTTCCACGTCGACGGGTTCTGGACCGCGGTTCTGGGCGGCCTGATCATCTCTGTCGTGTCCTGGGCGATGAACGTCGTCCTGCCCGACGACAAGGACTGAGCCCGCCCGATGGCCCTGCCCTTCTCCGTGTGTTTCGTCTGCACCGGCAACATCTGCCGGTCACCCATCGCCGAGTCCGTCTTCCGCGCGCGGGTCGACGAGGCCGGACTCGGCGGCCTGGTCCGGGTGGACAGCGCGGGCACCGACGGCTGGCACGAGGGAGACGGCGCCGACCCGCGCACCGTCTCCGTCCTGGAGGCGGCCGGCTACGAGAGCGATCATGTGGCGCGGCGCTTCCAGGTCTCCTGGTTCCCGCGCCTCGATCTGGTGATCGCCCTGGACGCGGGCCATCTGCGTACGCTGCGCCGCCTCGCGCCGACCTCCGCGGACGCGGACAAGGTGCGGCTGCTGCGCTCGTACGACCCCGCCGCCACCGACCTGGACGTTCCCGACCCGTACTTCGGCGACGACGACGGCTTCGACACGTGCCTGAGAATGGTCGAGGCGGCGAGCGACGGTCTGCTCGACGCCGTACGTGAAGCGATGGAAGGGCGGGCGGCATGACGGATTCCGCACGAACCGCGGGAACAGCCGCAGGTACGGGCTCAGGGATCGGCGACGGCACGAGAGCGGTGCGGGCCGGCCTCCCCGAGCCGGTGAAACACGAGCCGACGCTGCCGGGCCCGGTGTTCGCGGCGCACTTCCATCTGCCGGGCGACCCCACGGGGCCGTACACCTACGGACGCGACGAGAACCCGACCTGGACGCTTCTGGAGCGGGCCATCGGCGAGTTGGAGGCGCCCGGATCCGGCGATGACGTCGAGACCCTGGTCTTCGCCTCCGGGATGGCCGCGATCTCGGCGGTGCTCTTCTCGCAGCTGCGCACTGGCGACGTGGTGGTCATGCCGGACGACGGCTATCAGGCGCTGCCCCTGGTCCACGAGCAGCTCACCGCGTACGGCATCGAGGTGCGCACCGCCCCGACCGGCGGCGACGCGCAGCTCGGCGTCCTGGACGGCGCGAAGCTGCTGTGGATCGAGACCCCGTCCAACCCGGGGCTCGACGTGTGCGACGTGCGGCGTCTCGCCGAGGCGGCACGCGCGCGTGGCGCCCTGGTCGCGGTCGACAACACCCTGGCCACGCCGCTGGGCCAGCGTCCCCTGGAGCTCGGCGCCGACTTCTCCGTGGCCAGCGGCACCAAGCAGCTCACGGGGCACGGCGACATCCTTCTGGGGTACGTCGCCTGCCGCGATGCCGAGTTGGCCGCGTCCGTGAAGCGCTGGCGCAAGATCGTCGGGGCGATTCCGGGCCCGATGGAGGCCTGGCTCGCGCACCGCTCGCTCGCCACGCTCCAGCTGCGCGCCGAGCGGCAGAACGCCAACGCCCTGGCCCTCGCCGAGGCGCTGCGCGGCCGCGACGAGGTGACCGGGCTTCGCTATCCGGGGCTGCCCGACGATCCCTCGCACAAGATCGCCTCGCAGCAGATGCGGCGCTTCGGGTGCGTGGTCTCGTTCACGCTGCCCTCACGCGCGCGTGCCGATCGTTTTCTCGACGCGCTGCGCCTGGTGGACGACGCGACGAGCTTCGGCGGCGTACGGTCCACCGCCGAGCGGCGCGGCCGCTGGGGCGGGGACGCGGTCCCGGAGGGCTTCGTCCGCTTCTCCGCCGGGGCCGAGGACCCTGAGGATCTGGTGGCGGACGTGCTGCGGGCACTCGACGAAACGGACGAGGCGGCAGCGTCCGCAAAGTCGGCGAACTGACCGCTTTCCGGTGCTCCTGCCGTCTCCCGGCTAGTACCCCGCTACGTACAACGAACGGTCCGAGCCTCCCCCCTCGTGGCTCGGACCGTCCCGGTTCTGCGCGCGAAGAACCGCGCGAACAAGGCTAGTTGACTCTGTGTCAGTGTCCAATCACAGTAGCGACAGAGACCTATCGACATATTTATAGTTGGGCGCGGCCCAGGGGCCTGGAGGGGAGGGCGCTGCCATGGATCTGGCCCTGCTGCGCACATTTGTCACCGTGCACCGGGCCGGTTCCTTCACGCGCGCCGCCGCCCTGCTCGGCCTCTCGCAGCCCGCCGTGACGTCCCAGATACGCACCCTCGAACGGCAATTGGGCCGCCCCTTGTTCCTGCGCCAGGCGCGCGGCGTGACCCCCACGACCATCGGGGACGAACTCGCGCACAAGGCCGCCCCGCATCTCGACGCCCTGGTGGAGATCGCCGAGACCGGGCTCGACGAGGACTCTTCGGTACGCACGCTCCACCTCGCGGGGCCGCCGGAGTTCACGGCCACCCTGGCCCTGCCCGCGCTCACCGCGCTGACGGGGCAGGACGGCCAGGGCTTCGCGCTGCGTGCCTCGTTCGGCAACGCAGAGGAGGTCCTCGAAGGGCTCTCCGCAGGCCACCACGACCTGGCCATCACCACGGCCCGGCCGCGCGGCGCGCTGCTCACCGCGACGCCGCTCTGCGACGAGGAGCATGTCCTGGTCGCGGGCCCGCGCTGGGCCGCCCGCATCGGCCCCGGGAAGCTGCGGCGCAAGGGCGCGTCCGCCCTCGAGAACCTGCCGGTGGTGGAGGTGCACGAGTCACTGCCGCTGGTCGCCCGCTACTGGGCCGCCGTCTTCGACACCCGTCCGGCGGCATCGGGCACCGTCATCGTGCCGGACCTGCGCGCGGTGCTCGCCTGCGCCGCCTCCGGCGCGGGCCTCGCCGTGCTGCCCCGCTATCTGTGCGCGCCCGCCCTGGAGAGTGGCGAGGTCGTGGCCCTGCACGACCCGGCGGTGCCTCCGCTGCGCACCTATTTCCTCGTCGTACGCACCGGCACACTGGCCATGCCGCATATCGCGCGGGCGCACGAGTGGCTGCTGCGTGCTGCCGTCGACTGGGCTTGAGCGGGTCTCCATCTGGTTCGCGATGTTTCACGTGGAACACTCCGGGCCACATTTCTCCCATGACCGTCCGACCCGTGGTCAAGCGCACCGCACGCGCCATCCTGCTCGATGGCGACGACCTGATCCTGATCAAGCGGACCAAGCCCGGCGTCGATCCCTACTGGGTCACTCCGGGCGGCGGCGTGGAGGCGGAGGACGCGACCGTCGTCGACGCGCTCCATCGCGAGGTCCATGAGGAGCTCGGCGCCAAGATCTGCGACGTGGTGCCCTGCTTCGTGGACACCGTCGAGCACATCGGCGAGGACGGTGGCGCGACCGGTGTGAAGGTGCAGCACTTCTTCGTCTGCCGCCTGGAGTCCATGGACGCCTCGCTGCGGCACGGCCCCGAGGTGGAGGAGCCGTGCGGCGAGTACGAGATCGTCCACGTGCCCTTCACCCGCGTCGGGATCGCCTCGGTCCATCTCGTACCGCTGTCGCTGCGGCACTATCTGGACGGCAACATCGAGGGCGTACGCGCGATGCACGCGCCTGACCTGGGCTAGCCGCACGCTCCCGGACCGCGCTAATCGCCCGTGGCCACCAGTTCCTCGACGGAGTCGTGGCGGATCCGGCCGGCCGGGATGCCGAGGTCCCGCAGGGCGTCCACACCGCTGCGGATCATGCCGGGCGGACCCGAGAGGTAGGCGTCGTACTCGTTCCAGGGGCCGTACTCGCGCACGGCGTCCGGGAACTGCGCGTGGTCGTCGACGACGGGGCGGACCGCGAGCCAGGGATGGGTCTGCTGGAGCCGCAGCATCGTGTCGATGTCGTACAGGTCGTGGTCGGTGCGAGCTCCGTAGAAGACCTCCACGGGCCGGCGTTCGCCGTGCTCGGCGACGTCCTCGACGAGCGCCTTGATGGGGGCGATGCCGGTGCCGCCGCCCAGACAGAGCAGTCCGCTGTCGGTGGTGTGGTCGACGGTCATCGAACCGGCGGGCGGGCCGAGCCGCATGACGTCACCGGGGCGGGCGTGGTGCACCAGGGCGTTGGAGACCCAGCCCGCGGGGACGGCCTTCACATGGAACGAGAGCAGCCCGTCGGATCGCGGCGCCGAAGCGAACGAGTAGTGCCGCCAGATCCTCGGCCACCAAGGCGTCTCCAGGCTCGTGTACTGCCCGGCGAGGAAGGGATAGGGCTGGTCGGGCCGGACGGTCACGACAGCGATGTCAGGCGTTCTGAGGTCGTGCGAGACGACTTCGGCGAACCACCAGGCGGGGGCGCGCAGTTCGTCCGCGGCCGCCGCGTCGATCATGACCTGGGAGATCGTCGTGTACGTCCGGACCCAGGCGGCCTCGATCTCGTCGTCCCATACCGCGCTCGCGTACCGGCTGAGCGAGCCGATCAGGCACTCGCCGACCGCCGGATAGTGCTCGGGCTGCGTCCCGTACTTGCGGTGGCCGCGGCCGAGGTTCTTCAGATACGCGACGAGCACCTCGGTGTTGTCGATGTGCTCGGCCGCGGTCAGCAGCGCCTTCAGCAGCCGGTCGCGCTGAGTGTCCATGGCGGCAGGGAAGAGAGGCCGCAGATCGGGGTGCCGGGTGAAGAGCAGCGCGTAGAAGTACGAGGTCACCTTGTCCGCAACGGGGCCGATTTCGGCCATGGTGCGCTGCACGAGGATCGCGTCGGGGGATCCCTGAGGAGTGGGCTCGGGCCTTTGCTGTGGCTCGGGCCTTGGTTGCGGCGCGGGCCTTGGTTGCGGCTCGGGCCTTGGTTGCGGCTCAGGCCTTGGTTGCGGCTCAGGGCTCGGCTGCGGCTGAGGGCTCGGCTGCGGCTGGAGTTGTGGCTCGGGCTGCGGCGCGGCTTCCGGCTTCTGCCGCGGTTCCGGCACGCGCTCGCGCTGCTCGGGGGCGGCCGATATTCGCTGCTCGGCCACGGGCCGGGGCCCGGAGTCTCGCGCGGGCTCCACGGGGGCGGCGGGCTTGTTCAGGGGGCGTATCGACGCCACGCGGCGTCCCTCAGGGGCTTCGGAGGCCTTGGACTCATCGGACGCGGGACGCGTCGCCTCGCCGTCCTCCGGGCGCTGCGGCGCCTTGCGTGGGGTGAACCAGCCGCCTCCACCGCCGTTGTCGCCGGAAGTGCCGTTGCCCACCGACGTGGTGGTCGGAGAGTCCATGCTGTGCCTCGCCTCGAACATCTCTCAGTCGGTCTGCGCACTTCCCTGTAGGAAGCTGCTTGCTTTCCCCGCTCCGTCTCGCCCCGTGTGCCCGTGCCCCGTGTGCCGGCGCTCGTGTGCCCGCATTGAACCTTGGATTCCAGACCCTACGGACAAGTAGGGATGAAATGTGACATTGGCCGCAGTCATCTCTCCGCAGCGTCCCATCCATCACCATCGCGCCGGCCGCATAACCGAAAGTTCAGGTCTTCGATCTCTTCGCCCCGTTAGGCTGCGTCGACCTCCGCCCGTGCCCCCCAGGGGTGCGCAGAGATACACCCGGCACGAACCGGAGTCGACCATACCGGCAGCCGTCCGGCGCACAAGTCCGCCTTCCTTCACCCGGAATTCAGCGAACCACGCCTACCAATTACCCCAATTACCGGGCGCGGCACACCAATTCATACGCCTTACGTAGATCCCGCCCGACATAAGAGTGGGTAGCAAGCCCAACCAGCCGCTGATCCGCATTGACGGCGACCGAAACCGGCACCGCCCCGAACAACTCCACGTCCGAGAGCGAGTCGCCATATGCGATGCAATCGGACCTGCCCACCCCGAACTCTTCACAGAGCCGGTCCGCGATCTTCACCTTGGCCGCGGCATCGAGAATGCCCGCCGGATTCACCGGCTCGGTAAACGGCACCGAGGGGAAACGCGATCCGTACGCGGCATGCGCTCCCCACCCCAGGAGCCGCTCCACGAAGAACGACGGCGACAGCGAGATCACGGCGCAGTAGTCACCGCCCTCGCGGATCTCGGCCCAGGTCTCCCGGATCCCGGAGAGCCAGGGAGCCCCCTCGAAGGCCGCCGTCACGTGCGCCTCGGTGAGGTCTGCCCACAGGGCCCGAACCCGGACCGCGTACCGGGGCGGGTCGATGTGCTGCGCCACGAAGTCGCGTTCCAGCTCCGCGATCTCCGCGTCGAGACCGAGCCGATGGGAGATCTCCACCGGGGCCGCCGTTCCGTGCAGCAGCGTTCCGTCCAGGTCGAAAAGGTGAAGGCGTGGCATGTACGCCGAGACTAGTAGCCACGGTTACTCCCGCTGTCAGACGCCTTCGGCCACCGTTCCCGGCACCGTGTTTCACGTGAAACTAAGCCGCCCCCATCGCCGGGCCACCCTCGTCGTCCACGTAACCGCCGCCGCGGGCTGGCTCGGGCTCACGCTCGGGCTGCTCGCGCTCGCCGTCGCCGCCATCACCACGGATTCCGCCGCGACCACCGAAGCCGCCGCCCGTTCCATGAAGCTCTTCGCGGACTGGCTGGTGCTCCCCCTGGCGCTGCTCACGCTGCTGAGCGGTCTGGTGCTTTCCCTCGGAACCCCTTGGGGACTCGCCAAGCACCGCTGGGTCTATACGAAGTTCTGGCTGACCCTGGCCACCACCGCCGCATCGGCCTTCGCTCTGCGCCCGGGCATCAACGTCACAGTCGCCACCGTGGCCGCGGGCTCCCCGGTGACGGATCCAACCGACCTGATCGCCGGGCCCATCGTCTCCCTGAGCGCCTATCTCTTCATGACGGTCGTCTCGGTGCTCAAGCCCTGGGGTCTGACCCGCCGTGGCCGGAAGCAACGTGGCCGGAACCAGCGTGCTTCTGCCCACAAACCGGTGGACGTCGGGGACGTGCGTCAGACAGCCTGACCCGAGTGTCGACACCTTCCCTCTCCGCACTGCCCATCCGCCGGCTGACCCTCCGAGACGTCACCGCCTGCGCCGACCTCTCCCAGGACCGGGGCTGGCCACGCGAGGACCACAAATGGGGGCTGCTGCTCTCGGCCGGTACGGGTCACGGCATCGACGACCCCGACGGCGACGGCCTCATCGCCGCCTGCGTGGTGACCGAGTACGGGCCACAGGAAAGCCCGGGCCTCGGAGCGATCGGCATGGTCCTCGTCGCCGAGCGGCACGCCCGCAAGGGCATCGGCCGCCGCCTCATGCGCCACGTCATCGAAGAGGCCGGCACCACACCGCTCACCCTCCACGCGACGCCGAACGGCCGCCCCCTCTACGAGCAGCTCGGCTTCAAGACCACCGGCCGCGCCGAGATGGTCCGCGGCCGGTTCACCGCTGACGGCCCCCTGCCCGATGTCGCCACCCGGCCGGCGACCGCCGAGGACCTGCCCGCGATCCTCCGGCTCGACCACGAGGTCTTCGGCCTCGACCGCACGCACATGATCACCCGCCTTCCGGCCTTCGTGGACCAGCTGCGGGTCGCGGAGGCCGACGGCGAGATCACCGGTTACGCGGGCGCCTGGCCGAACATGGAGACCCATGTCATCGGCCCGCTGATCGCCCGCGACACGGACACGGCGAAGGCTCTCATCGGCTCCCTCGCCGCCGGCTCGGACCGTCCGCTGCGCACCGACATCGACGTACGCCATGAAGAGCTGCTCGCCTGGGTGAAGGAACGCGGTCTGGAGCCCATCGCCTTCAACGCCGTGATGACGTCCGGCATCCCTGAGCTGCCCGGCGACTGGTCGCGTCGCTTCGCACCGCTGACGGTGGCGGCCGGCTGAGCGGCGAGCAGGCGGCCGGCTGAGCGGCGAGCAGGCGGCCGCCACATGACGTGACGTACTACGCGAGGGCCTCCACGGCCGCCGTCGCGAACCCGTGGTCCTGCTCGGGCGCTCCGCCGCCGACGCCGATGGCGCCGATCAGCCGGCCGTCGCGGTGGACCGGGATGCCGCCGGCGATGAAGAGCAGCGGCCGGTCGAGGGCGGTGGGCAGGGTGTGGAAGGGGCCGTCGGGCTTGACCAGGTCGACGAGGCCGGCGGTGGGGGCATTGAGCTGAAGCGCCGTGTACGCCTTGCGGGTGCTGGTCTCGCCGGAGATCAGCACGGCCCGGTCGTCGCGGCGGAAGGCCAGCAGGTGGCCGCCCGCGTCGAGGACGGTGACGCTGACCATGACCCCGGCGGCCTCGGCCGCGCGGTGGGCCGCGGAGACGAGCGCCTCGGCGTCCTGGATGGTCAGCGGGGCGACAGCGGTGGCGGTGGTGCTCATGAGGTTCTCCTTGTGCGGTGGTGCTTGTGCGGGGGGGAGGCTTTGGGGGGCGTGGGGTCAGTGGTGGACGGGCGTCGCGGCCTGCTCCACCGGGGCCGCTCCCGCGACCACGAGGCTGAGGGCGGCCGAGCGGCGCTCAAGGGCCGCCGAGAGAACGGCCAGGACGAGCGCGGAGCCCGCGAGGACCGCGCCCACCCAGTTCGGGGCGGTGTAGCCGAGGCCCGCGGAGATCACGATGCCGCCGAGCCAGGCCGAGAGGGCGTTACCGAGGTTGAAGGCGCCGATGTTCACGGCCGAGGCGAGCGTGGGGGCGCCGGAGGCCTGGTCGAGCACCCGCTTCTGCAGCGGCGGCACGGTCGCGAAGCCGAGGGCACCGATCAGTGCGATGGTCACGGCCGCCGCGATCTTGTTGTGCGCGGTATAGGTGAAGAGGGCGAGCACGACGGCCAGCGCGCTCAGCGAGATGTAGAGCAGCGGCATCAGCGCGCGGTCCGCGAACTTCCCGCCGATCAGGTTGCCCGCGACCATGCCGAGGCCGAAGAGGACGAGCAGCCAGGTCACGGAGGAGTCCGCGTAGCCCGCGACGTCCGTCATCATCGGCGCGAGGTAGGTGATGGCCGCGAAGACACCGCCGAAGCCAAGGATCGTCATCGACATGGCGAGCAGTACTTGTACGTTGCGGAACGCGGCCAGTTCATGGCGCAGCCGTACGCCTTCGGGCTTGGGAAGGTCCGGCACCAGCTTGGCGATACCGGCCAGGCCGATGAAGCCGAGCCCGGCGACGACGGCGAAGGTGATCCGCCAGCCGAGGGTCTGCCCGACGAGCGTGCCGAGCGGCACACCGACCACATTGGCCACGGTGAGCCCGGTGAACATCATGGCGATCGCTCCGGCCTTCTTCTCCGGCGCGACCAGTTCCGCCGCGACGACCGAGCCGATGCCGAAGAAGGCACCGTGGGCGAGCGAAGCGACGACGCGGCCCGCCAGCATCACGCCGAAGGACGGGGCCACGGCGGAGAGCAGATTGCCCGCGATGAACAGGCCCATCAGGATCATCAGCATCCGCTTGCGCGAGACACGGGTGCCGAGGACGGTCATCAGGGGAGCGCCGAGGACGACGCCGAGTGCGTAGCCGGTCACGAGGAGACCGGCCGTGGGGATGGAGACGCCGAAGTCACCCGCGACCTCAGGGAGCAGTCCCATGATCACGAACTCTGTGGTCCCGATTCCGAAGGCCCCGATCGCGAGGGCCAGTAGCGCGAGAGGCATGGTTCTACCTTCCAAGGCGATTGCAGGTGCGCTTAGCTTGCGTCCACAATAGTTGCACACGCGGGTTACTTGCAAGCGCTGGATATTGCACCCGTGCACTATCCTGGTTTCAGCCGCTCCGGGACGGAGGAACAAGAGCCATGACAGCGACGGACCCCGCACTGACCGCCCTTGCACAGGGCTGGTGCGCGCTCTCCCTGCTCCACGGGAAGATCGAGACCCACATCGAGCGCGCCCTGCAGGCCAAGCACGGCCTGAGCGTGCGCGAGTACTCCCTGCTCGACGTCCTCAGCAGGCAGCACGACGGAGAGGGCGGCCATCTGCAGATGAAGCAGGTCGCCGACGCCGTCGTACTCAGCCAGAGCGCCACCACGCGCCTGGTCACCCGGCTCGAGGACCGCGGGCTGCTCGCCCGCTACCTGTGCCCGACCGACCGCCGGGGCATCTACACGGACGTCAGCGAGTCGGGCGCCGCGCTCCTCGCCGAAGCACGGCCCACCAATGACACCGCGCTGCGCGAGGCACTCGACGCGGCGGCACTGGAACCGGAGCTCGCGCCGCTGGTCAGGGCCGTGGAAGCGGTGCGCGTACCGGCGTAAGCACTGACCGGTCGGCAGGAGACCGCATAGGCTGCGGCTCATGGGAGATCTTGAGATACGCCCGGCTGCGGCCGACGACATCCCCGCCATCGTGGAGATGCTCGCCGATGACTCGCTGGGCAACAATCGCGAGTCGCCGGACGACCTCACGCCGTACCTCGCCGCGTACGAGCGACTGGCCGACGACCCGAACCAGCACCAAGTCGTCGCCGTACGCGAAGGACGCGTCGTCGGCACGCTTCAGCTCACGATCATTCACGGGCTGTCCCGGAAGGGAGCCACCCGGTCGATCATCGAGGCCGTACGCATCCACGCCGACGAGCGCGGCAACGGCCTCGGCACCCGCTTCATCGAGTGGGCCGTCGATGAATCCCGGCGCCAGAACTGCCAGTTGGTGCAATTGACCTCCGACGCCACCCGCACCGACGCCCATCGCTTCTACGAGCGGCTCGGGTTCACGGCATCGCATGTGGGCTTCAAGCTGCAGCTCTGACGCTGCGGTTGACGTACGGGTGGGGCGTCGTGTTTCACGTGAAACACGACGCCCCACCGGGCTCTTACCGGCCCCCCTACTGAGGGAGTCCGTGCCACCCCTCCGGGTCCACCCCGCCCGGCACGGGAGCACTGGTGTCGTACGGCTCCCGCGTGAAGAAGAACGACCCCAGGTCGAGATGGCTCACCGACCCGTCCGGACGCCGTACCGCCCGCAGGATCTCCCCCGCGAAGTAGCCCTCGAGCCCGGTCCAGGTGCCGTCGCCGTTCGGCCGGAACCGTGAGCCCCGGACCCCGCTGCCGCTAAGGGGCGCCAGGTCGACGGCGCCGTCGGCCGCCGGCCGCAGCACGAAGGTGTTCGTCCCCCAGTGCCAGGGCCCCGCGAGCTCCAGCAGAGCCTTGTCCAGCTCGGGCAGCGGCCGCCACGCCTCGGGGATGCGCGGCTCGGCCTCGGCAACGATCAGCAGCAGCTCGGCGGCCAGCGCCGTCACGGCGGGACCGGAGGTGCAGTTGGTCAGCGTGACCGCCACCAGACCGTCCTCCTCGATCGCCCACAGCCCGGCCATGAAGCCCGGCAGCGAGCCACCGTGCCCGACCAGGGTGCGTCCGTCCACGCGGAGCACCTGCGTGCCGAGGCCGTACGTCGAGTTCCAGTCCCCCGGCGGCGTGGGCGCCGCCGGAGTCCTCATCTCCCGTACCGAATCGGCGGACAGGACCCGGTCGTCGCCCGACAGCAGGAAGGCACCGAAGCGCGCCAGATCCGCCGTCGTGGACCACAGCTGTCCGGCCGGTGCCATGAGACCCAGGTCCTCGGCGGGTTCGGGCATCATCACGTCCGCCCACGGATGGACGGCCCAGCCACCGGCGTGCGGCGCCTGCGGCTGTGCGCTCGTACGGGTCAGACCCAGCGGCTCCAGGATCTCGCGACGCAGCACGGCTTCCCAGGAATCGCCCCGTAGCGCCTCGACCAGCGAACCGAGCAGCGTGTAGCCGGGGTTGGAGTAGTGGAACCGGCGACCGGTGGGGTGCTTGAAGGGCTGCTCGCCGAGTACGTCCTCCAGCTCAGGACGCTGCGAACCCGGCGTACGCTCCCACCACTCCCCGGGGGTCTCGGCCGCCAACCCGCCGGTGTGTGCCAGGAGTTCCGCGATGGTGACGTCGCCCGCAGCCGTACCCGGAAGATGCTTCTCCAGGGGATCGGAGAGGTCGAGGGTGCCCTCGTCGCGCAGTCGCATCACCAGTACTGCGGTGAACGTCTTGGTGATCGAGCCGATGCGGTACTGAACGTCCTCGTCCGGCGCGTGTCCCTCCACGCAGGTGCGCCCCTCGGTCCACACCAACTCGCCGTCCCTGAGCACCGAGGCGACGAGCGAGGGCGCCCGGCCCTCCGCCTGAGCGGTGGCGACGCGGTGCAGCAGGGCCCGGCGGGTGGTGGGCAGCAGCTCTTCACGGGGTGATGTCATGGCCCTAGTCCACCTTTGGAGAGGCCGCGCGTCGAGCGAATTCCGCCGGGCGCCCTACGCGGCGCGCGTACCCGTGGCTTTGAAGAACGTGTAGTGGAAGGTCCCGTCGTCATCCACGGTCCTGCGCAGATCGGCGATCCCGCGGTCCCAGTCCGCCTCGGTGATGAGCGAGGCGGCCAGCGCGTCCTCCCTGACGGATTCGATCATGGCGGTGAATGTGCCGCGCGTGAAGCCGTCGACCAGCGCGGGACGGGTCCGGTCGGCGTAGACGGTGCACGGCCGCACCCTGACGTCGTCGTATCCGGCCTGCGCGACCAGCGGCAGCAACTCCCGCCCGATCAGGCCGTTCCCACCGCCGTCCGCCTGCAACTGGACCAGGCAGCCGATGGCCGCCCGCGCGTAGGCGCTGTCTGGGTGGAAGAACGCCGACGCGTGGTCCCCCTCGATCACGGTGAGGCTCCCGCCGGGTCGCAGCAGCCTCCGCAGCGCGGCGAGCGCGCGCCGGGGAGCGGCCAGGTGCTCCAGGACGAAGCACACGAAAATGTGGTCGAACTCGGCGTCCGGGAAAGGGAGATCGAAGAGATCGGCGCGGCACCACGTCACCTTCGCGTCGGGCGCGTGTGCCTCGACACGGGCGCGGGCCTGAGCAAGGGAGTCCGCTGACCGGTCGACGGCGACGATATGCGCCCCTGGGCTGGAGTCGACCAGGTGAACGGTCTGCGCGCCGACCCCGCAGCCGACCTCGAGGACCCGGCTGCCCCGAGGATACGCCGTGCCCTTGTGCAGCAGCGCGGCAAGGGTGTTCGCCTGGGCACCGAGCCTGCGGGCCTCGCGGTCCGAGTATCCGTGGACGTAGCCAACTGCCGGGAGGATGGCGGGAGATGGGGACGTGTGGTTGGTGGTGGCTATGTGCATGGCTTCAGGCTGCTGCCACTATGGCCCGGTGAACAGGTCCAATGACCATGCTGCCAACCGGTCCATAGCGTCGTCGCCCCGGGCCGATGTCGTCCAGCTGAACGGCTCAGGGAGCGACTCCCACCAGCTGAACGCTTCAGGAACCGACATCCACCAGCTGAACGGCTCAGGCACCGACTTCCTCCAGCTGAACATCGGCGACGCCCCGACCGGCGGGCGCGCGGACTGGCTGGCCCGGCGGCTACGCCTCGCGATAGCCGACGGCCGTCTGCCCGTGGGCAGCAGGCTGCCGGCCACCCGGACACTGGCGGGCGAACTGCGCGTGTCCCGCGGCGTGATCACCGAGGCGTACCAGCGCCTGAGCGAGGACGGGCATGTCGCGGGGCGGGGGCGCAACGGCACTGTGGTGGTCGCCGCGCCGGTGACCGTCCGGCCGGAGGCGCGCACGCAGCCGCCTCCGCCGCCGAGCAGCCTCTTCGCCGCCGCGCCCGGCACGGACATCTTCGACGCATTTCGGGCCACCCCGGCCCGGATCGACCTCTCGCCCGGCGTCCCCGACCTCGCGGCGTTCCCGCGCACAGCGTGGCTGCGTGCCGAACGCACCGTACTCAAGGAACTCCCGGCCTCCGCCTTCGGATACGGAGACCCACGCGGGGCCCGGGAACTGCGCGTCGCCCTAGCCCACTGGCTGGCCCGCAGCCGGGGCATCCGCGCCGATCCCGACGAGGTGGTCGTCACCGCGGGCACGGCTCAGACCCTCACCCTGCTCGGTCGGGTCCTGCACGACGACGGGATCCGCGCGGTGGCCGTGGAGGACCCCGGCGCGCTCGGCGCCCGCCAGCATCTGCGCAACGCGCACCTGGACACCCCGCCCGTCCCGGTCGACGCCGACGGCATCCGCGTCGACGCACTGGAGACCACGGGCGCTCCCGCCGTACTGCTGACACCGGCTCACCAGTTCCCGACCGGCGTCGTGCTCGGCGGCCGGCGCCGGCGCGCGCTGATGCGCTGGGCCACGGAACGCGACGGGCTGATCATCGAGGACGACTACGACGCCGAGCACCGCTACGACCGCGCCCCGGTCCCCGCCCTGCGTTCCCTGCTCGCCGAGCACGTCCTGTACGCCGGGAGCGTGTCCAAGCTGCTCGCCCCGGCGCTGCGCATCGGCTGGGCCGTCGCGCCGCCCCGGCACCGGGACGCGTTCGTCGCCGCCAAGCGCTTCGCCGACCTCGGCAGCGCCGTACTGCCACAACTCGTCCTGGCCCAGCTGATGGAGTCCGGCGCGCTGGAACGCCAGTTGCGTCTGCTGCGGGGGCGCCATCGCCGCCGCAGGGACGCGATGATCGCCGCGATCAGGACCCATCTGCCGGACGCCGTCGTGCACGGCGCCGCGGCCGGACTGCATCTGACGATCACCTTCGACGCCGGGTTGCGCGACACCGACCTCGCCGCGGCGGCCCTGCTGCGGGGCGTGAAGGTCCAGCCCCTGTCGTGGCACGGCCAGCGCCCGCACCGCCCGGGCCTCGTCCTCGGCTACGCCGCACCCACGGACACCGACATCGCCGACGGCATCGCGCTTCTCGGCGATGCCGTGCGGGACTTGGCCTGACGGACGTTACGTCTGCGCCATGTCCACGAAGCGCGAGTAGTGGCCCTGGAAGGCGACCGTGATCGTGGCCGTCGGGCCGTTACGGTGCTTGCCCACGATGATGTCCGCCTCGCCCGCGCGCGGGGACTCCTTCTCGTACGCGTCCTCACGGTGCAGCAGGATGACCATGTCGGCGTCCTGCTCGATCGATCCGGATTCACGAAGGTCGGAGACCTGGGGCTTCTTGTCCGTGCGCTGCTCGGGGCCACGGTTCAGCTGCGAGAGCGCGATGACCGGGACCTCGAGCTCCTTGGCGAGCAGCTTCAGGTTTCGCGACATGTCCGAGACCTCCTGCTGGCGGCTCTCGGCGCGCTTCGAACCGCCGGACTGCATCAGCTGCAGATAGTCGATGATCACGAGCTTGATGTCGCTGCGCTGCTTGAGGCGGCGGCACTTGGCGCGGATCTCCATCATCGACAGGTTCGGGGAGTCGTCGATGTAGAGGGGGGCGGCCGAGACCTCTGGCATGCGGCGCGCGAGGCGCGTCCAGTCCTCGTCGGTCATCGTGCCGGACCGCATGTGGTGCAGCGCGACGCGGGCCTCCGCGGAGAGCAGACGCATCGCGATCTCGTTGCGCCCCATTTCCAGGGAGAAGATCACGCTGGGCAGGTTGTGCTTGATCGAACAGGCCCGTGCGAAGTCGAGGGCCAGCGTGGACTTACCCATGGCGGGACGCGCCGCGATGACGATCATCTGGCCCGGGTGCAGCCCGTTCGTCAGCGAGTCGAAGTCGGTGAAGCCCGTCGGCACACCGGTCATCTCGCCGCTGCGCGAACCGATCGCCTCGATCTCGTCGAGCGCGCCCTCCATGATGTCGCCGAGCGGCAGATAGTCCTCGCTGGTGCGCTGCTCGGTGACCGCGTAGATCTCGGCCTGGGCGCTGTTGACGATCTCGTCGACGTCGCCGTCGGCCGCGTATCCCATCTGCGTGATGCGGGTTCCGGCCTCGACGAGGCGGCGCAGGACCGCGCGCTCGTGGACGATCTCCGCGTAGTACTCGGCGTTCGCCGCGGTCGGCACCGTCTGCACCAGCGTGTGCAGATACGGGGCGCCGCCCACCTTGGTGATCTCACCGCGCTTGGTGAGCTCGGCGGCGGTGGTGATCGGGTCGGCCGGCTCGCCCTTCGCGTACAGGTCGAGGATCGCGGTGTAGATCGTCTCGTGCGCGGGCCGGTAGAAGTCATGGCCCTTGAGCACCTCGACGACATCGGCGATGGCGTCCTTGGAGAGGAGCATGCCGCCGAGCACCGACTGCTCCGCGTCGAGGTCCTGCGGCGGTACGCGCTCGAAAGCGGTGCCTCCGCCGTCCCAGCCGCCGCCTTCGCGGCCCCGCTCATGCTGTTCGTCGCGGCCACGGCCGCCGTCACGGCGCCGGGAGGCGGGCAGACGATCACTGGGACCGCTGTCGGCCCAGGGGTCGTCCAAAGGCTCGGAAATACTCACCGGGCCACCTCCTCCCGTCCGCCGCGCGGACCTCGCCGTGCCCCTCTTTCTTACGGCACGACACTGACAAATGAGCCGCCCAACTCCGGTTCTGACGCGTCGGATTTACCGGGTTTCCGCGGTCGGAAGACGAGGGGGGCGCCGGACCACGGTAGGCCCGTGGCCACCGTCAGCCAATCTGGTTATCCACAGGCGGTGTGGATGACGGGCGCGATGCTGTGGAGAACCCCGCCAAACCTGTGCACGGCCCGGTGGACAGCCCTGTGAACAAGCCCTCAGCCCTCTCTGCAAACCGGCTCTGACCTGCAACGTTCCCATCCACCGGCTGTGCAGAAGAAAAACTTTCCCAGTCGGACCAAGATCGCGACAAACAGTGCGCCACAGAGCGCCCCGCCCAAGGCCAAGTAAGGGTCCATTAGGCGTTGCATCTCTTACCTGTGGAAGATTACATTGGTGCCCATGACACAGGCTCCCGCGGCGCCCAAGGCCGCACGGCGACGGCATGACCGAGAGATCATCGCACTCGCCGTCCCCGCCTTCGGCGCACTCGTCGCCGAGCCTCTCTTCGTGATGGCCGACAGCGCCATCGTCGGCCACCTCGGCACCGCGCAACTGGCCGGTCTCGGCGTCGCCTCGGCTCTCCTCACCACCGCCGTGAGCGTCTTCGTCTTCCTCGCCTACGCCACCACGGCCGCCGTCGCCCGGCGGGTCGGCGCCGGAGATCTCCAGGCCGCCATCCGCCAGGGCATGGACGGCATCTGGCTCGCCCTCCTCCTCGGCGCCGCCGTCATAGCCGTCGTCCTGCCCACCGCACCCGCGCTCGTCGAGCTCTTCGGCGCGTCGGACACGGCCGCCCCGTACGCGGTCACCTATCTCCGCATCTCCTCGCTGGGCATTCCGGCCATGCTCGTCGTGCTCGCCGCCACCGGCGTCCTGCGCGGCCTGCAGGACACGAAGACCCCGCTGTACGTCGCCATCGGCGGCTTCGTCGCCAACGGCGTCCTCAACGTGGCTCTCGTCTACGGAGCCGGCCTCGGCATCGCCGGTTCCGCCTGGGGCACCGTCATCGCCCAGTGCGCCATGGCCGCCGTGTACCTCTTCGTCGTCGTACGCGGAGCCAGACGCCACGGCGCCTCACTGCGCCCCGACGCCGCCGGCATCAGGGCCTGCGCCCAGGCGGGCGCACCCCTTCTCGTCCGTACGCTCTCACTGCGGGCCATCCTCATGATCGCGACGGCGGTGGCCGCCCGCCTCGGCGACGCCGACGTGGCCGCCCACCAGATCGTCCTGTCCCTGTGGAGCCTGCTGGCGTTCGCCCTCGATGCCATCGCCATCGCCGGCCAGGCGATCATCGGCCGCTATCTCGGAGCGAACGACGCCCAGGGCGCGCGCGACGTCTGCCGCCGGATGGTGCAGTGGGGCATCGCATCGGGCGTCGTGCTCGGCCTCCTGGTCGTCCTGGCCAGGCCGTTGTTCATCCCGCTGTTCACGAGTGACGCGGCGGTCGAGGACGCGGCGCTGCCCGCCCTCGTGGTAGTGGCCCTCGCCCAGCCGATCTGCGGCATCGTCTACGTCCTCGACGGCGTCCTGATGGGAGCCGGCGACGGCCCCTACCTGGCCTGGGCCATGCTCGCCACGCTCGCCGTCTTCGTCCCCGTCGCCCTCCTGGTGCCCACCCTGGGCGGCGGCCTGACGGCGCTGTGGGGAGCGATGACGCTCATGATGGCGGTACGGATGATCACCCTGTGGCTGCGATCCCGCTCGGGCCGCTGGATCGTCACGGGCGCCACACGCTGAGCCGTTTCACGACGCTGAGCCGTTTCACGTGAAACATGTGGGGCCGCACCCCGAAGGGTGCGGCCCCACACGTTCGTTCAGCTCTGCCAAGCGAAGTGCTTAGGCGGAGACGACCTCGATGTTGACCTTCGCGGCAACCTCGGGGTGCAGACGCACGGACGTCGCGTGAGCGCCCAGCGTCTTGATCGGCGCGTTCAGCTCGACACGGCGCTTGTCGACCTTCGGACCACCGGCAGCCTCGATCGCCGAAGCGATGTCGGCCGGGGTGACGGAACCGAAGAGACGACCGGCGTCGCCGGAGCGAACGGCCAGACGGACCTTGACGCCCTCGAGCCGGGCCTTGACCTCGTTGGCCTGCTCGATGGTCGCGATCTCGTGGATCTTGCGCGCGCGACGGATCTGCGCGACGTCCTTCTCGCCACCCTTGGTCCAGCGGATCGCAAAGTTCCGCGGGATCAGGTAGTTGCGGGCGTAGCCGTCCTTGACGTCTACGACCTCGCCGGCAGCGCCGAGGCCAGTGACCTCGTGGGTGAGGATGATCTTCATTAGTCGGTCACCCTTCCCTTATCGCGCGGTGGACGTGTAGGGCAGCAGCGCCATCTCACGGCTGTTCTTCACGGCCGTGGCGACGTCACGCTGGTGCTGCGTGCAGTTGCCGGTCACGCGGCGGGCACGGATCTTGCCGCGGTCGGAAATGAACTTCCGCAGCATGTTCGTGTCCTTGTAGTCCACGTACGTGACCTTGTCCTTGCAGAATGCGCAGACCTTCTTCTTAGGCTTGCGCACAGGCGGCTTCGCCATGGTGTTTCTCCTGTGTGATCAAGAAGTGTGGGTACGGCCCACCTCTTGGCCCTGAGGCCTAGAAGGGGGGCTCGTCCGAGTAGCCGCCGCCAGAGCCGCCGGAGCCGCCGGAGCTTCCGCCCCAGCCACCGCCGCCGCCCTGCTGCTGGCCGCCGCCGGCCGGAGCACCGGTCGCCCAGGGGTCGTCGGCGGGAGCACCGCCGCCACCCTGCTGCTGACCGCCACCGGAGCCGCCGCCCCAGTTGCCGCCGCCCTGCTGGCCGCCGCCACCGCCGCCGTATCCACCCTGGCCGCCGCGACCGGTGGTCTTGGTGACCTTGGCCGTGGCGTTCTTCAAGCTGGCGCCGACTTCCTCGACGTCCAGTTCGTAGACCGTGCGCTTGACGCCCTCGCGGTCCTCGTAGGACCGCTGCTTCAACCGGCCCTGCACGACGACGCGCATGCCTCGCTGAAGCGACTCAGCGACGTTCTCCGCCGCCTGACGCCAGACCGAGCAGGTGAGGAAGAGGCTCTCGCCGTCCTTCCACTCATTGGTCTGACGGTCGAAGGTGCGGGGAGTGGACGCGACACGGAACTTCGCGACCGCCGCACCGGACGGGGTGAAGCGCAGCTCGGGGTCGTCGACAAGATTGCCGACGACCGTGATGACGGTCTCGCCTGCCATGGGGGAACCTCTCGGCGGGTTTGCTGCTGGCTGCTTTTGCTGCTGCTACTCGAAACCCGAGTACCGCTGAGCTAGGAAGCTCAGTGGGTCTCGGGACGGAGGACCTTGGTCCGGAGGACCGACTCGTTCAGGTTCATCTGGCGGTCGAGCTCCTTGACGACCGCAGGCTCGGCCTGCAGGTCGATGACCGAGTAGATGCCCTCGGGCTTCTTCTTGATCTCGTACGAGAGACGACGACGGCCCCAGGTGTCGACCTTCTCAACCTTTCCGTTGCCCTCACGGACGACGGAGAGGAAGTTCTCGATCAGCGGGGAGACAGCGCGCTCCTCGAGATCGGGGTCGAGGATGACCATCACTTCGTAGTGACGCATGTGGAACCCACCTCCTTTGGACTCAGCGGCCACGGTCGTTCCGTGGCAGGAGGGTCGTGATGCGTACGCAACGGTATCCGCAGCCACTGACAATCGGGCTCCTCGATCGGAAGACCGAGCTGGAGCCCTGCCAGGGGCCTGGGCAGACACCGGTGCAGACGGTACAGAGTACCCGCACCATGGCTTCCGGTTGAAATCCGGCGTCCGGCGGGCAGAATCTGTACACATCGGGTGTGTATGGCGCTACGATGCGCCGCCTTCCGCAGGAGGTGCCTCATGGCACAAGCATTGCGACGAAACACCGCCGGCTCTCTCTTCGCCACGGACGGCAAGGCCCATCCACTGCAGGACACGCTCCTCGGCGTGACCCTGGTCCTCGGTGCGATCGCCTTCGTCTCCGCGATGTTCCACAACCTCCATCTGCTCAGCTCATGGACCGGCCTGCTGGGAATCGGCACGGCTGCGTGGGGACAGTTCGTCTCCGAAACGACCCGTGAGCGCTTCGGCCTGATCGTGGGCCTCGGTGCGTCGGCGGTCGGATTCTTCCTGGGTATGGCCCACGGCGGGCTCTTCGGCGGCCTCTGGTGACCGCCCCTCGGCACCCCCGCCGCCCATAGGCCGGGGGTCGAGGTTCCGTACGCCCAGACGGGGCGCTCGCGGGGCACAGTAGGCTTCGGCGCGAGAGCCGGAGCCCCTGTACCCATGGGGACACACCAGCCCGAGGAGCGCCCCGAATGAGTCTGACCCTGAGGACCATCAGTCGCGAGCAGCATCTGGCGTTTATCCAGAGTCTGCCGTCGGCGAGTCATTGCCAGGTCCCGGCATGGGCGGATGTGAAGAGTGAATGGCGTTCGGAGAACCTGGGCTGGTTCGACGACGGGACCGGTCAGCTCGTCGGCGCGGGTCTGGTGCTCTACCGCCAACTGCCCAAGCTGAAGCGCTATCTCGCGTACCTCCCCGAGGGCCCGGTCATCAATTGGTACGCCCCGAACCTCGACGACTGGCTGCAGCCGATGCTCGCGCATCTGAAGCAGCAGGGCGCCTTCTCGGTGAAGATGGGCCCGCCGGTCGTCATCCGGCGCTGGGACGCTCCCGCGATCAAATCGGGCATCCAGAACCCGGACGTGAAGCGGCTTCGCGACGTCGAGGCCTCGCACATCGAGCCGCGTGCCTTTGAGGTCTCCGACCGGCTGCGCCGCATGGGCTGGCAGCAGGGCGAGGACGGCGGGGCCGGCTTCGGTGACGTACAGCCGCGCTATGTCTTCCAGGTGCCGCTGGCCAACCGCTCCCTGGACGAGGTCCTCAAGGGCTTCAACCAGCTGTGGCGGCGCAACATCAAGAAGGCCGAGAAGGCCGGTGTCGAGGTCGTCCAGGGCGGATACGAGGACCTCGCCGAATGGCAGCGGCTCTACGAGATCACCGCGGTCCGCGACAAGTTCCGGCCGCGGCCGCTGGGTTACTTCCAGCAGATGTGGCGGGTGCTCAACTCCGAGGACCCCAACCGCATGCGGCTGTACTTCGCGCGGCACAACGGCGTGAACCTCTCCGCGGCGACGATGCTGGTCGTCGGCGGGCACGTCTGGTACTCCTACGGCGCCTCGGACAACATCGGCCGCGAGGTCAGGCCCTCGAACGCGATGCAGTGGCGGATGCTCCGCGACGCCTACGCGCTCGGCGCCACGGTCTATGACTTGCGGGGCATCTCCGACTCTCTGGACGAGACGGACCACCTCTTCGGACTGATTCAGTTCAAGGTGGGCACGGGTGGAGAGGCTGTCGAGTACATCGGCGAGTGGGACTTCCCGCTCAACAAGCTGCTCCACAAGGCGCTCGACATCTACATGTCGCGCCGCTGACCGCACCGACCCGGCACAATTCACACATCCACGAGCACTGCCAAAAATAGTCTTCATACCTCTGATACACCGCAGCCACGAGAAAGGTTCCAGGATCCGGCCATGGCGCTCACGCTCTATGTCGACACCGCGCGCTGGCGGGCACACCACAAGCACGTGCTGGAGCAGTTCCCGGGAATCGTCCCGGTCTGCAAGGGCAACGGCTACGGCTTCGGTCATGAGCGCCTCGCTGAGGAAGCGACCCGCTTCGGCTCCGACGTCCTCGCCGTCGGCACCACGTACGAAGCCGCCCGGATCAAGGACTGGTTCAGCGGTGACCTGCTGGTCCTGACCCCGTTCCGGCGGGGCGAGGAGCCCGTGCCGCTGCCCGACCGCGTCATCCGCTCCGTGTCGTCGCTCGACGGCGTGCACGGCCTCGTGGGCGCCCGTGTGGTCATCGAGGTCATGTCCTCGATGAAGCGGCACGGCGTGAGCGAGCAGGAGCTCTCGCAGCTGCACGCGGCCATCGAGGACGTACGCCTCGAAGGCTTCGCGATCCACCTGCCGCTGGACCGCACGGACGGCTCGGACGCCGTCGAGGAGGTCATCGGCTGGATGGACCGACTGCGCGCCGCCCGTCTTCCGCTGCACACGATGTTCGTCAGCCACCTCAAGGCCAATGAACTCCAGCGCCTGCAGCAGCAGTTCCCGCAGACGCGCTTCCGCGCGCGCATCGGCACGCATCTGTGGCTCGGGGATCACGAGGCCACCCAGTACCGCGGTGCCGTCCTGGACGTCACGCAGGTGTCCAAGGGCGACCGCTTCGGCTACCGCCAGCAGAAGGTCGCGTCCGACGGCTGGCTGGTCGTCGTCGCGGGCGGCACGTCGCACGGCGTGGGCCTGGAGGCCCCGAAGGCGCTGCACGGCATGGTGCCGCGGGCGAAGGGCGTGGCCCGTGCGGGCCTCGCGACCGTCAACCGCAACCTGTCGCCGTTCGTCTGGGCCGGCAAGCAGCGCTGGTTCGCCGAGCCGCCGCACATGCAGGTCTCCATCCTCTTCGTGCCCTCGGACGCGACGGAGCCGAAGGTGGGCGAGGAGCTGGTGGCCCATCTGCGGCACACCACCACGCAGTTCGACCGCATCGTCGACCGCTGATCACACGTACAAGATCACGTACGAGATCATGTAAGAGAAGGGCCGGGCGCGACCACATCGCGCCCGGCCCTTCTCTTACTTGCCTGTTCGCTCAGGGTGAAATATCGGTCGTCGTCGACCCCCACCGCACGACGGGCCTTTCCGTGGAATGCACCGCGTGCCGCGGCGGATGGGCGGCCTGCCCGAGGACGAAGACGTCCTGCGCACCGTCCAGCACGCCTCCCGACGGATCGTCGTCGCCGGACCGCCGCACCGGATCCCTCTCCGGCATCAGGATGTCCCGTACGACGATGGCGCACAGGTACAGCGTGCCCAACAGGTGGATCATGATGACCAGTTGGTAGCCCTCGGTCGGCAGTCCCTTGTGGGCGTCTCCGCTCGTCGTGTACGCGAGGTACAGCCAGATCCCCAGGAAGTACGCGACCTCGCAGGCCTGCCAGATCAGGAAGTCGCGCCAGCGCGGCCGGGCCAGCGCGGCGAGGGGGATGAGCCACAGGACGTACTGCGGCGAGTAGACCTTGTTGGTGAGGACGAACGCGGCGACCACCAGGAAGGCCAGCTGCGCGAAGCGCGGGCGGCGCGGCGCGATCAGGCCGAGGGCGCCGATTCCCAGGCAGGCCAGGAGCATCAGGGCGGTGGCGAGGGTGTTGACCGTGTCGGTGGACAGCGGGTCGTCCATGCGCTGGGAGAGGATCAGCCAGAAGGAGCCGAAGTCGACGCCCCGCTCCTGGCTGAAGGTGTAGAACTTCGCCCAGCCCTCGCGGATGTGGAAGCCCGAGGCATCGTGGTCGATCATCACCGGCAGGTTCACCACGAGCCAGGCACCCACCGCGGCCCCTGCCGTCATGCAGAAGGCCCGCCAGCGCCCCGCCCGCCAGCACAGGACGAGCAGCGGGCCGAGGAGCAGCGCCGGGTAAAGCTTCGCGGCGGTCGCGAGGCCGAGCAGGATGCCCGCGGAGAGTGTCCCCCCGCGTGCCCACATCAGCATCGCGGCGGCCGTGAGAGCGACGGCGAAGAGGTCCCAGTTGATCGTGGCCGTCAGAGCGAAGGCAGGCGCCAGAGCGACGAGCAGGCCGTCCCAGGGGCGGCGCCGGTGGGTGCGGGCGACGCAGACGGCGATGACCGCCGTACAGGCCATCAGCATCCCGGCATTGACCATCCAGTAGAACTTCTCCTGGTGCTGGACGCTCCCGCTGCCCGGTGTCAGCCAGGAGGCCACCTCCATGAACACACCGGTGAGCACCGGGTATTCGAGGTACTCCATGTCGCCGGGCAGCTTGTCGAAGTAGGGCACGAGCCCGTCGGCGAAGCCGCGCCCTTGGTAGAGATGAGGGATGTCGGAGTAGCAGGCGTGCGTGTACTGCGAGCTCGCGCCCTGGAACCAGGCGCCGTCGTAACACGGCATCTTCTGCACCATGCCGAGCGCGAACATCCCGATGGCCACGAGCGCGATGACACGTACGGGAGTCCACCAGGTGGCCGCGTACAGCACTCTGCGGCCGATGGGCCCGCCGATCAGCTCGCTGCCGGCCGCCGCGACCTCGTCCTCCTTGGTCGGCCGTACGGGCTCCGGCTGCCGCCCGCTCGAGGGCTGCTGCACGCTCGTGCGCGTCGTTTCTGCACTGGGCATGCCGCACATCCTGCCGTACGAGCCTGAGAACACGGAGAGGGCCGCCACACCGTACGGGTGTGGCGGCCCTCTTCATGATCGGCGGTGCGTGTTTCACGTGAAACAGTGCGTTTCACGTGAAACATGCACTTGGGGTACCTCGGTCAGCCGGTCGTGCCTCCGAAGATGCCTCCATTGCCGTTGCTTCCTCCACCGCCGGTCGGATCCTCTGTAGTCGGTGGTGACGGTTCGCCGGTGCTGCCGTCTGTGGTCCCGCCGTCCGCGGCACCGCCGCTGTTGCTGCACTGCCAGTCCCAGTCGGCACAGGATTCACCGGGATCGGGGGTGCCCGACGGGCTCGGGGACGGTCCGGTCTCCGTGGCGCTCGGCGACGGCGACTCCTCCGGCTCCTCGGTCTCCGTCGGGGTCGGGCTCGGCGGCGGGGTCTCGCCGACGACCTCACCGATCGGACTCGGCACGGGGAAGTTCTTCACGGGCTCACCCTTGAGGGCTCGCTCCATGTAGTCCTTCCAGATCTGCGCCGGGAACGAGGCACCGTGGATCTTCTCCTCGCCACCCGTGCCGAACATCTCCAGGAACTCGCGCTTCTTGTTCCCCTCGTTGTCGTCGAGGCGGTACATGCTGATCGCGGTCGACAGCTGCGGGGTGTATCCGACGAACCAGGCGGACTTGTTGCCGTCGGTCGTACCGGTCTTGCCCGCCACCTGGCGGCCGCTCAGTTGCGCCGAGGTACCGGTGCCCTTCTCGACGACGGTCCTGAGCACGTCGGTGACGTTGTCGGCGACCTCCGGGTCGAAGGCCCGCTTGGTCTGCGACTCGTGCTCGAAGACGGTGTTGCCCTTGTGCTCGACTTCCTTGACCGAGTACGGCTCGTTCTGCTTGCCGCTGGAAGCGAACGTGGAGTACGCGCCGGCCATGCGGATCGCGCTCGGAGAGGACGTACCGAGAGAGAAGGACGGGTAATTGGCGCTGGCCAGGCTGTTCGGCTTGAGACCCGCGTCGACGGCGGCGGCCTTCACCTTGTCCAGGCCGACATCCATGCCGAGCTGCACATAGGCCGAGTTGACGGACTCCCGCATCGCCTCACGGAGGTCGATCTGGTAGCTCGGCGCGTTGTAGGACGCGTCACCGTCGTTCTTCTGCAGCCATTCCTTGCCCTCACGGTCCGTCCAGACGGTGCCGTCGTACTTCTCGATCTTGAGCTCGTTCTTGCCGCTGTAGCGGCTCTTGGGGTTGACGATCGTCCGCTGGGTCTCGTCCTGGATCTCCGGCCCGTCCTTGGCGCGCGTACCGTCCTTGAAGGCGGCGGCCAGCACGAAGGGCTTGAACGTCGAGCCGACCTGCGCACCGGTCTGGTCCGCGTTGTTGGTGAAGTGCTTGGTCGCGTCCTCACCGCCGTAGATCGCCTCGATAGCGCCGTCCTTCGGGTTCACCGAGGCGCCACCGAACTGGACGTGGGTGTCCTTCTCCGGACGCAGCTTGGGCTTGATCTTCGCCTTGCGGACCTTCTCAACGGACTTCTCGAGCTCCTTGACCTTCGTCCTGTCGAAGGTCGTGTGGATCTCGTAGCCGCCCTGCTGGAGATCACTGGCCGTGATCTTGCCGTCGCTGTTGTTGATCACGTACGCCTTGGCGAGGTCGACCAGATAACCGATCTGACCGCCCAGCTGGGCGTTGGACCGCGGGTTCTGCAGCTTCGGGAACTTCGTGTACTTGCCCCGCTCCGCGGTGGTCAGGTGGCCGTCCTTGACCTCCTCGTCGAGGATCCACCTCCACCGCTTGGTGGCCCGATCCGTGTTCGCCTCCTGCGTGGCGGCCGGGTCGACCTCGGGGGAGCCGGCGGGGTCGTAGTACGTGGCGCCCTTGAGCACCGTCGCGAGGAGAGCGCACTGACTGGGGTTAAGTTCGGTGGCGTCCTCGTTGAAGTACGCGTGGGCCGCGGCCTGGATGCCGTAGGCACCGCGGCCGTAGTAGGCGGTGTTGAGATACCCCGCCATGATCTCTTCCTTGGGGACCGTACGGCCGACCTTTATGGAGATGAAGAGCTCTTTGAACTTACGCGTGACCGTCTGCGACTGGTCATTGAGGCGCGCGTTCTTCACGTACTGCTGAGTGATCGTGGAGCCACCCTGGGTCTCGCCACCCTTGGCCATGTTGACCAGGGCGCGGGTGATGCCCATGGGGTCGACGCCCTTGTCGTCCTCGAACGTCTTGTTCTCCGCCGAGATGACGGCGGTGCGCATCGCCTTGGGGATCTTCTCGTAGTCGATGATCTGGCGGTTCGTCTCACCACCGGTCGCGACCATCTGCTTGCCGTCGGCCCAGTAGTAGACGTTGTTCTGCGCCTTGGCCGCCTCGTCGACCTTCGGGACCTCCACCAGGGCGTACGCGATACCGGCGACCGCCATCAGGCTCCCGAGGAACCCGATGAACAGGCCGGAGACAAGGCGCCAGGACGGAACCCAGCGCCGCAGACCGTCCTTGTTCGCGCGCGGGTAGTCGATGAACCGCTTCTTGGCAGGCCCCTGACCGCCGCGGCCCCTGCCGCGACCCGGTCCGGTCGGCCCGCCGGGCCCACCACCCCGTCGGCCTCCGCCACCACCGCCCGAGCGGCCGGCACCGGACCCGTCGGCCGCCCTGCGGCGACCGCCGCCCGCGCCGACGGGACCGCTGCGCTGCGCCGCGCGACGGGCCTCTGCCCGGCCGCCGTAGGAACGGTCCCCGTCACCGGGGTCACCTGATCCGTACGAGCCGGTTGCGGAAGTGGGCGATCCAGTGGCGCCACGCGGTGCCGCGCGGCGGCCCGGCGACTCGCCGGAGACGCCGCGTCTGGTCGCGGCGCGTCCGCCGCCCTGCGGCTGCGGCGGTTTGCGACGGTGCTCGCTCATCGAACGATTACTCCTCGGGCAGGCGCAGATATCCACGCCTGGAAACGGCGGCTGGTTTCCGGTCCCCCCGAAGTACGGATGCGCCCATCCCCGCGCTCATCCGCACTACACCAGGGACGACGACGCCCTCAGGCGTCACTTGGTTCCCGGCGGTCTGCATGGCGCACAGACTACGCACCGTCAAAACCCTCCTAGAGCCGAAGTTCACCCCAAATCAGGCAAGTTACTTCCTACGAATCGGTGATGTGACGCCGTTCACCGTTTCCCCTCTTGCCCCGTGAGGAGGGCCGTTCTATCGTCTCGATGTATCGAGTCGATACATCAGCTCGGCATAAAGACCGTGCAGACAGACGCTGGCAGACGGGAGGCGACACATGAGCAGACGCTCCGGCATCCTCGAGTTCGCCGTACTCGGCCTGCTGCGCGAGTCCCCGATGCACGGCTATGAGCTGCGCAAACGACTCAACACGTCACTGGGAGTGTTCCGCGCCTTCAGCTACGGGACGCTCTACCCCTGCCTCAAGACGCTGGTCACCAACGGCTGGTTGATCGAGGAAACAGGGAGCACCCCCGAAGACGCGCTCGCGGCTCCCCTCTCCGGGCGCCGCGCCAAGATCGTCTATCGGCTGACGGCGGAAGGTAAGGAGCACTTCGAGGAGCTGCTCTCGCAGACCGGCCCCGACGCGTACGAGGACGAACACTTCGCCGCCCGCTTCGCCTTTTTCGGCCAGACCTCGCGGGACGTACGCATGCGGGTGCTCGAGGGGCGTCGCAGCCGCCTCGAGGAACGTCTGGAGAAGATGCGCGCCTCCCTGGCCCGTACCCGGGAGCGCCTGGACGACTACACGCTTGAGCTGCAGCGGCACGGAATGGAGTCCGTGGAGCGCGAAGTGCGCTGGCTGAACGAGCTCATCGAGAGCGAGCGAGCGGGGCGGGACCAGCAACGGTCCGCCCCGGACAGCTCCGCTCAGCACGACAGCACATCTGGGGAGTCGGGCGGCCTGCCCCGGCGGCGGGAGACCAACCCGCCGCCGGATCCGTCCGATGACACCGCCAAGTGAGACCCCGCGTTCCGCAGGGTTTCATCCGGAATACACGAATCACACAGGGAGCAACCGGAATGGGTTCGGTTCGCGTAGCCATCGTCGGCGTGGGCAACTGCGCCGCCTCGCTGGTCCAGGGCGTCGAGTACTACAAGGACGCAGACCCGGACGCCAAGGTCCCGGGCCTGATGCACGTCCAGTTCGGCGACTACCACGTCGGCGATGTCGAGTTCGTCGCCGCCTTCGACGTGGACGCCAAGAAGGTCGGCCTCGACCTCTCGGACGCCATCGGCGCCAGCGAGAACAACACCATCAAGATCTGCGACGTGCCGAACACGGGCGTCACCGTCCAGCGCGGCCACACCTACGACGGCCTGGGCCTGTACTACCGCCAGACCATCGAGGAGTCCGCCGAGGCCCCGGTCGACATCGTCCAGATCCTCAAGGACAAGCAGGTCGACGTCCTCGTCTGCTACCTGCCGGTCGGTTCCGAGGACGCTGCGAAGTTCTACGCGCAGTGCGCCATCGACGCCAAGGTCGCCTTCGTCAACGCTCTCCCGGTCTTCATCGCCGGCACCAAGGAGTGGGCCGACAAGTTCACCGAGGCGGGCGTCCCGATCGTCGGCGACGACATCAAGTCGCAGGTCGGCGCCACCATCACGCACCGTGTGATGGCGAAGCTGTTCGAGGACCGCGGTGTCCGTCTTGAGCGCACGATGCAGCTCAACGTCGGCGGCAACATGGACTTCAAGAACATGCTCGAGCGCGACCGCCTCGAGTCCAAGAAGATCTCGAAGACGCAGGCCGTCACCTCGCAGATCCCGGACCGCGAGCTGGGCGAGAAGAACGTCCACATCGGCCCGTCGGACTACGTGGCGTGGCTGGACGACCGCAAGTGGGCGTACGTCCGCCTCGAGGGCCGTGCCTTCGGCGACGTCCCGCTGAACCTGGAGTACAAGCTCGAGGTCTGGGACTCCCCGAACTCGGCGGGTGTCATCATCGACGCCCTGCGCGCCGCGAAGATCGCCAAGGACCGCGGCATCGGCGGCCCGATCCTCTCCGCGTCCTCGTACTTCATGAAGTCCCCGCCGGTGCAGTACTTCGACGACGAGGCGTACGACAACGTCGAGAAGTTCATCAAGGGCGAGGTCGAGCGCTAGCGAGACACAGCGGGGCACGCGGAAGCTCGCTTCTTGAACCGCCGTTGAGGGTCCCCGGGCAATCCGCCCGGGGACCCTCTTCGTATGTGAGGCTGTGCCCCATGGCTGTCGTCGGTGACCTGCGCATACTGCTGCGCCTGCGGGATTTCCGACGCCTGCTCGCCGTGCGGCTGATCTCCCAGGGCGCGGACGGCGTCTATCAGGTGGCGCTCGCCACGTACGTCGTCTTCTCACCGGAGAAGCAGACCTCGCCGACCGCGATCGCCTCCGCGATGGCGGTGCTGCTCCTGCCGTACTCACTGATCGGCCCCTTCGCCGGCGTGCTCCTCGACCGCTGGCCGCGCCGCCAGGTCTTCCTGTACGGCAACCTGCTGCGGGCGGCGCTGGCCACGGTGACCGCTGTGCTGATGCTGAGCGGCGTGCCGGACTGGCTGTTCTACGCCTCCGCGCTCTGCGTCACGGCCGTCAACCGCTTCGTCCTCGCCGGGCTCTCGGCCGCGCTGCCGCGTGTGGTCGACGCCGATCGCCTGGTCATGGCCAACTCCCTTTCACCGACCGCCGGGACGCTCGCCGCGACCGCGGGCGGGGGCCTCGCGTTCGCCGTACGCCTGGTCGTCTCCGACTCGGACGCGGCCGTGGTCCTGCTCGGGGCCGCGCTGTACCTCTGCTCTGCGCTCGCCTCACTGCGCATGGCACGTGAACTCCTCGGCCCGGACCCGGAGCTGGTCCAGCCACGTCTCGGCGCGGCGCTCTCCGGTACGGCGCGGGATCTGCTGGCCGGTGTGCGGCATCTGTCGCAGCGGCGCCCGGCCGCCCGCGCGCTCCTCGCCATGACGCTCATGCGGTTCTGCTACGGCGCCCTGTCCGTCATGTTCCTCATGCTCTGCCGCTACGCCTGGTCGTCCTCGGAGTCCGACGGACTCGCCCTGCTCGGGCTCGCCGTGGGCATCTCCGGAGCAGGCTTCTTCATGGCCGCCGTCGTCACGCCCGCCGCGGTGAACCGCCTCGGCCCCGGCGGCTGGATCGTCGCCTGCGCGGGGGCGGCGGCGGTCCTGGAACCGGCACTCGGCCTGCCCTTCGAGCCCGTCCCTCTGCTCATCGCCGCATTCCTCCTGGGCCTGACGACCCAGGGAGCGAAGATCGCCACGGACACGGTGGTCCAGTCCGAGGTGGACGACAGCTTCCGTGGCCGGATCTTCTCCGTTTACGACGTCCTGTTCAACGTCGCTTTTGTCGCCGCGGCCGGAGTAGCCGCCCTGATGCTGCCGCCTGACGGACAGTCGATCCATCTGGTGGTCACGGTGGCCGTCATCTACGCAGCGATTGCCGCCGCTATGGCCAGATTTGACGCACAGTAAGTGTCACATCAGTGCCACAGAGCCCCTCTGGACTTCAGAGATTCCAGTGTGCCCCTATAACTTACGGACGTCGCATCCGCGCCATCGCGCTCTCGTTCGAGGGGGACCCCCAAACATGACTACTCCACCGCCCCAGGGCCAGAACCCTTACGGCCAGCCCCAGGGTGGCGCACCCTACCCACCCCAGCAGGGCGTTCCGCAGCAGCCCTACCCTGCCTTCAATCAGGGCGCCCCTGTCCCTCCGCCCCAGCCGCAGCGCCGCCCGATCAAGACGTACCTGCGCGGCGCGGCCGTGGTGCTCGGCCTCATAGTGATCGCGGGCGGCTGGTGGGCAAGCCGGGACGACGCGGACACCGCAGCGGTCGGTGACTGCCTGAAGGTAGCCTCGTCGTCCTCGGACCGCATGGAGGTAGTGGACTGCTCCTCCTCCGAGGCGGAGTCCAAGGTCATCAAGAAGATCGACGGCCATTTCACCCAGATCAGCGCGGAGACGGAGTGCCGCAAGGTCGAGGGCGCCACCGGCTTCTACGCCGAGACTGGTAAGGGCGAGGACTTCCTGTTCTGCACGAAGTCTCCGTGACCCACGACGGGCATACGTAGGAGAACCATTGACCGCTGCGTCCTAGCCGGGCTGTCGGCCACTCTGCCAGATGCGGTCGACATCAGGTTTCACTCCATGCAATGCAGAGAGTGAGGCTAGCCCGATCCGGACATGCGAAGGGGCACTGTTTCACGTGAAACAGTGCCCCTTCGCATGTCCGGATCGGGTGCGATGTTTCACGTGAAACATCGCACCGGCCCCCAACTCACTCCTGCGCGGCCCACCACTCCTTGAGTGCCGCCACAGCGGCGTCCCGCTCCATGGGGCCGTTCTCCAGCCGCAGCTCCAGCAGGAACTTGTAGGCCTGACCGATCACCGGGCCCGGCCGTACGTCCAGGATCTGCATGATCTCGTTGCCGTCCAGGTCGGGGCGGATCGAGTCCAGCTCCTCCTGCTCCTGGAGGCGGGCGATGCGCTCCTCCAGGCCGTCGTACGCGCGTGAGAGCGCACTCGCCTTGCGCTTGTTGCGCGTCGTGCAGTCCGACCGGGTCAGCTTGTGCAACCGGTTCAGGAGTGGGCCCGCGTCGCGTACGTAGCGGCGTACTGCCGAGTCCGTCCATTCGCCCGTGCCGTAGCCGTGGAAGCGCAGGTGCAGCTCCACCAGGCGGGAGACGTCCTTCACGAGCTCGTTCGGGTACTTGAGCTCCGTCATACGCTTCTTGGTCATCTTGGCGCCCACCACCTCGTGGTGGTGGAAGGAGACCCGGCCGTCGTCCTCGAAGCGCCTCGTCCGCGGCTTCCCGATGTCGTGCAGGAGCGCCGCGAGTCGCAGCGTCAGGTCCGGGCCGTTCTCCTCCAGCGCCATCGCCTGCTCGAGGACGATCAGCGAGTGGTCATAGACGTCCTTGTGACGGTGGTGCTCGTCACGCTCCAGGCGCAGCGCCGGAAGCTCGGGGAGAACGTGCTCGGCGATGCCTGTGTCGACAAGTAGAGCCAGTCCCTTCGCCGGGTACGGCGAGAGGAGCAGCTTGTTCAGTTCGTCACGCACGCGCTCGGCGGAGACGATGTCGATGCGCTTGGCCATCGCCTTCATCGCGGCGACGACCTCCGGAGCCACCTCGAAGTCCAGCTGCGCGGCGAACCGCGCGGCCCGCATCATCCGCAGCGGATCGTCGGAGAAGGAGTCCTCCGGGGTGCCAGGGGTGCGCAGGACGCGCTCCGACAGGTCCTCGAGACCGCCGTGCGGGTCGATGAACTCCTTCTCGGGGAGCGCCACCGCCATCGCGTTCACGGTGAAGTCTCGGCGTACGAGGTCTTCCTCGATGGAGTCGCCGTAGGACACCTCCGGCTTGCGCGAGGTCCTGTCGTACGCCTCGGAGCGATACGTGGTGACCTCGATCTGAAAGCGCTGATCAGCGTCTCCGACGCGGGCATCCTTCTGGCAGCCGACCGTGCCGAAGGCGATCCCGACCTCCCACACCGAATCCGCCCACGGCCTGACGATCTTCAGTACGTCCTCGGGGCGGGCATCGGTCGTGAAGTCCAGGTCATTGCCGAGCCGGCCAAGGAGCGCGTCTCTCACCGAGCCACCGACCAGGGCAAGGGAGAACCCGGCCTCCTGGAAACGGCGGGCAAGGTCGTCCGCGACAGGGGACACGCGCAGTAGTTCACTGACCGCGCGGCGCTGCACCTGGCTCAGTGCGCTGGGATTCTCTTCATTGACGTTCGGCACAACTGAAAAGGGTACGTGGCCCGCGCACCCCCGTCCGCCCGGTTTTCCGGGCCGCTCCCGGTTCGCGCGCCCCTACCCGGCCAGGTCTTCCGATCATGTGGAGCAGTCCGCGGCACTTCGCCACAGCGCACCTCGTTACCATGCGTGGACGCACAACCGACGACCACTGACGACGACGAGGACGGGCAACGCGTGGCCGAGGCGGCAGACTTCCCGGGGACCAGTCCCTCACCTGCCCGCCGGTGGCTGCGGCGCACGGCAGCGCTGCTGGCTGGGGCCCCTTTGCTGACCGGTGTGCTGCAGCTTCCGGCGGCGCCGGTAGCGGATGCCGCCGTGCCCGGCGCGGCGGCCAAGGCCACGGGTTCCAGCACCGTCGACGTCTCGCTGAACTCGCTGACCCCCACCGCTCCGACGGAAGACGACACACTCACCGTCTCCGGCACGGTCACCAACAACGGCAAGCAGACGGTGACCGGAGCCGAGGTCGGCCTGCGCCTCGGTCCTGCCCTGAACGGCCGGAGCCAGATCGACGCCGCCGCCAAGCGCACCGGCTACCAGCCGGGGGCCGACGGCGCGGAGGTCGGCGGCAAGTACGTCGAGAAGGTCTCCAAGCTGGCCCCCGGTGTCCGCCAGGACTTCAGCATCACCGTCCCGGTCAAGGCGCTGGACCTCGGCATCGACGGCGTCTACCAGCTCGGTGTCTCCCTCACCGGCCGGACCTCGGCCCAGCCGTGGCCCCAGGTGCTCGGCTTCGAGCGGACCTTCCTGCCGTGGCAGGCGGAGGCCGCCGACACGAAGACGAAGACGACCTACCTGTGGCCGCTCGTCTCCGCCTCGCACCTCACGGCGGAGACCGGCTCGGACGAGCAGCAGACGCCCGTGTTCACCGACGACGACCTGGCCAAGGAGATCGCCCCGGGCGGCCGCCTCGACCAGATGCTGTCGCTGGGCCGCAAGCTCGACGTCACCTGGGTCGTCGATCCCGATCTGCTGGCCTCGGTCGACGCGATGACGCGGAGCTACCGGGTGCAGTCCGCCGACGGCAGGACGACCACGACGGGCCGGAACCAGGCGGTCGCCAAGCAGTGGCTGAACGACCTCGAACAGACCGTGCAGGACGAGAAGGTCGTCGCGCTGCCCTTCGCCGACCCCGACCTCGCCTCGCTCGCCCACAACGGCAAGACGGTCAGCGGGTCCCTCGGCCAGCTCAGGGACGCCACCGACGTGGGGGCCGAGGCCGTGGAGACAATCCTCCACGTCAAGCCCCGGTCGGACTTCGCGTGGCCGGTGAACGGCGCGCTCGACCCGTCGATCGTCGATGTCTCCACCTCCGCTGGCGCCCACACGGTCATCGCCCGCAGCGACAGCCTGCGCGAGACCGGCGGACTGCCGTACACGCCCAACGCCGCGCGGCCCATCGGCGGCGGCACGACAGCCGTGGTGGCCGACGCCGGGCTCTCCACCGCCTTCCAGGGCGACATGACGGGGGCGGAGAACTCCACGCTCGCCGTGCAGAAGTTCCTCGCCCAGAGCCTGATGGTCACCCTGCAGGACCCGGACAAGCAGCGGAGCATCGTCGTCGCCCCGCAGCGCATGCCGACCGCCAGCCAGGCCCAGTCGATGGCGAAGGCGCTCACCGCCCTCTCAGACGAGCGCTGGTCGCAGCCGCAGGACCTGACGGCGGCAGCGAAGGCCAAGCCGGACCCCGGGGCCACGACTCGGGTGCCGTCGGCCGGTTCCTACCCGGCGTCGCTGCGTAAGCAGGAGCTGCCGAGGTCGGCCTTCCAGGACATCCAGAACACCCAGAACAAGCTCAACCGCTTCAAGACGATCCTCAGTGAGCCCGACCGCGTGATCACTCCCTTCGGGAGGGCCATAGACCGCGAGATGTCCACGTCGTGGCGCGGCCGGGCCGGAGAGGCGGACGGGTTCCGCCGTGGCGTGCAGAACTACCTGACGACGCTCACCCAGCAGGTGCGGCTGATCCAGAAGTCCGACGCGAAGCTCTCGGGCCGCAGCGCGACGATCCCGGTGACGGTCCAGAACAACCTGGTCCAGGGCGTCGACCACATGGTGCTGCGCCTCACGTCGGAGAACCCCACGCGACTGAAGATCGGCGGCAAGGCCTACTGGGAACAGCCGGTCAAGATCGCGGGCGGCCACGCCCAGTCGGTGAAGTTCACCACGACCGCCAACGCCAACGGCCCGGTCCCGGTCTACGCCCAGCTCTATACCGAGGACGGTCAGCCGTACGGCGAAGAGGTCCGCTTCGACGTGAACGTCACTGAGATCACCCTCACCGTGATGCTCGTCATCGCGGGTGGCGTCCTACTCCTCGTGCTCGCCGGATTCCGGATGTACACCCAGCGCAAGCGCGCCGCCCGGAAGCGGGCCGATGAGGAGGCCACGGTGGACGGGCCCGACAACGGCGAGGACGGCGAGTCCGGCACCGAGTCCGGGGACGACGACCCCGAGCAGCCGAGTGACCCGACACCGGACACCGCTCCGGAAAGCACCGACCCATCGGACACGGGTGAGAGAGTGGACCGTTGAGCGATGTCGTGGCCGGTGGGCCCGGGGACGATGAGGTGGGGTATCCATGAACGCGCCGTACGACGGTGACCGTGGCCAGGGCGCGGGCGGCTCGGGCCCCCCTGAGAACGGGCAGATGCCACCGCAGCCTGCCCCGGACGTGTACCTCCAGGACGCCTACGACCAGGACCCCTACCGGGCGCAGGACCTCAGCGCCCAGGACCCGGTGACCGAGGCGCTGTACGACCGCGCCGCGCACCCCCCGCCGCCCCCTGGCTACTACCAGGACCCGCAGCCGCTCTACGCCCAGCCGCCATCGCCGCAGCACGCGCCGGACCCCCGCGTGTGGGCCCAGACCCCGGCTCCCGAGCCGGACGGTCCGACCCGGCACCTTCCGTACGGCGACGATGCCCGTACGACCCAGTTCGTGGGCGTCGACGACCTGGTCACCCAGGCCGGCGAGGAGCACCACGAGCCGGACGCCTTCGCCCACCTCTTCCGGGACCAACAGCCCGGCGGCTACCGCGAACCCCAGGGCGCCGCCTACCAGCAGCCCGGCGGCTATCCCCAGGACGGCTACCCCCAGGGCAACGGCCACCAGTACCCGGCCGGCCACCAGCCCCCCGAGCCCCCGATGGTCCCGGCC
>NZ_SRIC01000448.1 GCF_004684775.1 Streptomyces sp. MZ04 | reverse complement strand
GGGTGGGGGCAACGGGGATGGCCGCGACGGCCGGTCCACCAGGGGCGCACGAGCGGCGCAGCGCGTCCGACGCGACGGGCGTCGCCCTGCTCGGTGCCTGCGCCGCCTGGACCTTGATCACTGCCGGGGTGCACGGCGGGCAGCCGGAGGGTGTCCTGCTCGCGGTCCTCGCCGTGGCCGCCGGGTACGCGGGCGGACGGATCTGCGGGACGCTGCTGCCGGTCGCCGCGCCCTGTGCCGGGGCGCTGGCCGGAATCGCACTGGCGGCGCTCGCACCGCGGCTCTCGCCGGGGCCCGTGAGCACGGCGCCGCTGGGCCACACCGGCGCCACCGCCGCGCTCCTGGTCCTGGCATCGGGCGCGGCCTGCTGTGCGGCGTGGGCGGCCCGTAAGCCGGCGCTGCGCCTCGTGCTGCGGCTGCTGGCCGCGGGCACGGTGGTGGCCGCCGCCGCACTCGGCTCGCTGGCCGGGGTCGCCGCGTGCACCGGCATCCTGCTCTGCTCGCTGGCGGCCGCCCTGATGCGGCGCCGGGCCCTGGGCCTGGCCGGCCTCGCCCTGGCCACCGTGGTGGTCACCGGCCTGACCTGGGCGATCGCGGACGACGTACTCCCGGACGGGCTCTCCGCCTCCCTGGAGGGCCAGATCGGCGGGCACCGGGTACGGCTGTGGCAGGACGCCCTCGACCTGGCGGGCCGGGAGCCTGCGCTCGGCGTGGGCCCGGGACGGTTCGGGGACGCCAGCCCGACCGTGGCCGAGAATCTCCTCTCGGACGGCAAGCCGCACTCGGCGCCGCTGCAGCAGGCGGCCGAGCAGGGCTTCGCGGGCGTGGCCCTGCTGGCGGCGGTGTTCTGCTGGCTGCTGTACGCGCTGTACCGCTCGCCGCGCTCGCCCCAGGTCGTCCTGTCGGCGGGGGCGGCCCTGACGGCGCTGGCCGCCGTGGCCTCGGTCGGCAACGCGCTGAGCGTCACGGCGGTGACCACGGGGGCGGGCTATCTGGCGGGCATCGTGACCGCGCGGCCGCTGAGCGACGAACCGTCGCAGGTCAGGCCGCCGGGCTCCCCGCCATGGGCAGCCGGTCCCGGATGATCCGGACGGCGGCTTCGGCGTTGTCGACGGTGACCGTGAACGTACGGCCGTCCCCCAGCTTGAGCACGAGGCCCTCGCCGCGCCGGACCACGACCGCGGTGCCGATGTCGGGCAACGAGCGATAGCCCCAGCCGCCCCACTGCCGAGGGCTGACGGCCTGCGCGAAGTCGGCTCCCACCACATGGGAGAGGGGGATGCGGCGGCGCGGCAGGCCCATGTGGCCGCAGCGCACTTCGAGGCATTCCTTGTCGACCTTCACGGCGACATGGACGAAGGCGAGGGTGCCGAACAGCATCAGAAGCCCGGCCGCGATGCACCCCACGACCGACATCACCAGAGCCGCGATCCCGGACGTCCACATGCTGTCGACGGCCAGCTCGATGCCGAGCGCCAGGCAGGCGGCACCGGCCAGGGCCAACAGCCACTGGAAACGATTGGTCGCACTGCCGGTCCAGACTTCCGGCGGGGCGCCGGCCGCGCCGTCGAGCTCGCCGTGGGTGTGGTCCCTCATGCGAATGAGACTACTCAGATTCCCGCGCGAAGGCACCGCATCGCGGAGCGTGACTGCTCCGGGCGGGCTTCAGCGCGCGGGGCTGACCGCCGCGAGCAGCCGGCCTTCCGCATACGTGTGGGCGGCGGCGGGCAGCTCGGAGACACGGCCGCTCAGGATCACCGTCAGACCACCGTCCGTACCGGTGCCGGGGCCGGGGAGCACTCCGATCCTGCGCAGCGCCTGGGTGGCGACCGCGCCGGCGGAGCCATGCAGGACCAGGGGCGGCAGCTGCGGCTGCTGCACGGCCGCGCGGATACGCTCCGCAACCAGCTCGTAATGGGTGCAGCCCAGGACGACGGTGCTTACATCGCGCGGAGTGAGTGCTGCCGCGGCAGCGATCGCCTGGTCGATGGCCGCCTCGTCCGCGTACTGCACGGCGTCCGCGAGGCCGGGGCAGGGGACCTCGGTGACGCGGGCGCCGCCCGCGAATTCCTCGATGAGGCCACGCTGGTAGGGGCTTCCCGTGGTGGCGGGCGTGGCCCAGATGGCGACGGAACCGCCACTCGCCGTCGCGGGCTTGATCGCCGGCACGGTCCCGATGACGGGCAGGCCGGGTTCGAACCGGGCCCGCAGGGCGGGCAGGGCGTTCACGGTGGAGGTGTTGCAGGCCACGATCAGCGCGTCAGGGTGGTGCTCGGCGGCAGCCTCGGCGACCGCGAGCGAGCGCTGGACGATGTCCTCGGTGGAGCGCGGCCCCCAGGGCAGTCCGTCGGGGTCCGACGAGAGGACGAGATCGGCGTCCGGCCGCAGGCGACGTACCGCGGCCGCCGCGGCGAGCAGTCCGATACCGGAGTCCATGAGGGCGATCTTCACCCGGTCACCATAGTCGATCGGCCTCATCGGCCCGGTGCCGTGGGGCAGACTGCGGCGGATGAGCGCCGTTGTGTGGACCGCCGCCGGATCGCTTGCCGCTTGGCTGTGGCTGCTGTTGGGGCAGGGCTTCTTCTGGCGTACGGACCTTCGCCTGCCACCACGTCACGACCCGGACGCCTGGCCGTCGGTCTGCGTCGTCGTCCCCGCTCGCGACGAGGCCGAGGTGCTGCCCCAGAGCCTCCCCTCGCTCCTCGCCCAGGACTATCCGGGGCGGGCCGAGATCTTCCTTGTCGACGACGGGAGTTCGGACGGCACCGGCGAGCTCGCCCGCGCGCTGGCCGACCGGCACGGCGGCCTGCCGCTGACGATCGGCTCACCGGGTGAGCCGCCGCCCGGCTGGACGGGCAAGCTCTGGGCGGTACGTCATGGAATCGCCCTGGCACGCGCGCGTGCACCCCGTTATCTGCTGCTCACCGACGCGGACATCGCCCATGAGCCGGACAGCCTGCGGCAGTTGGTGGCGGCGGCGGAGACGGGCGGCTTCGACCTCGTCTCGCAGATGGCGCGGCTGCGGGTCGAGAGCGTGTGGGAGCGGCTCGTCGTGCCGGCGTTCGTGTACTTCTTCGCGCAGCTGTATCCGTTCCGCCGGATCGCGCGGAAGGGCTCGCGCACGGCCGCGGCGGCGGGCGGGTGCGTCCTGCTGAGCACGCAGGCCGCCGAGCGCGCGAGGATCCCCGAGTCCATCCGGCACGCGGTCATCGACGACGTGTCGCTGGCCAGGGCGGTGAAACGCTCGGGCGGTCACATCTGGCTGGGCCTCGCGGAGCGCGTCGACAGCGTGCGCCCCTATCCCCGGCTCGGGGACCTGTGGCGGATGGTCTCGCGCAGCGCCTACGCCCAGCTGCGGCACAACCCCCTTGTCCTGCTCGGTACGGTCCTGGGGCTCGCCCTGGTCTATCTCGTGCCGCCCGTCGCCCTGCTCGTGGGCCTGGCCGCCGGGAGCATGCCCACGGCCGTGCTCGGCGGACTCGCGTGGCTCCTGATGACCGCGACGTACGTCCCGATGCTGCGCTACTACCGTCAGCCGCTGTGGCTCGCTCCCCTGCTGCCGTTCACCGCGTTCCTCTATCTCCTCATGACGGTGGATTCCGCGGTGCAGCACTACAGGGGGCGTGGAGCCGCGTGGAAGGGGCGGACGTACGCCCGCCCCGATCCCGCACCGGAACAGCGCTGAGGGTCACTTCCTGCCGGGCGTCCAGTTCATGCCCCAGCCGTAGGCGTAGTCGATGGTGCGCTGGGGGCTCACGCCGCGCTCGGGGACCAGGTAGCGGGCCTCGCGCTTCACGAAGAGGTCGCCGTTGTTGTTCGTGATCAGCGCGAGCGCGCACACCGTGGAAGGCACCGTGCACTCGTCGAGCGAGAAGTCGATGGAGGCGCCGTGCTGCGGCTGCAGGGTCACTGTGGCGTTCAGGTCGGCGAAGCTGCGCGCGCCTTCGTAGATCGTCACGAAGATGACGATGCGCTTGAAGTCCTTGATGTGGTCGAGGTTGACGGTGAGGTTCTCACCGGTGGCCACGGCTCCGGTGCGGTCGTCGCCGTCGAGCAGCAGGTACGGGGGCCGGTCCAGCGCGCCGAAGGCATTGCCGAGCGCCTGGACGACTCCCTTGCGGCCGTCGGCGAGTTCGTACAGGGCACACAGGTCCAGGTCGAGGTCGGCGTGCATCGCCACGGCCCGGCCGAGCTTGGCGCCCCAGCCCTTGAACTGCTTGCGCACCTCCCAGTTGAGGTTCACGCGCATCGCGCCGGATGTGCCGCCCTGCTTCTTCAGCGAGACGGACGGCGCGTCCTTGGTGAGCGTGACCTTCGACAGGCGTACGGGCTGGGAAGCGGGCGCGGCGGGCGCCTGGGCGGGCGGCGG
>NZ_SRIC01000447.1 GCF_004684775.1 Streptomyces sp. MZ04 | reverse complement strand
ATAGATGAACAATTATTCCAAGCGAGTGGAATTTTAGAATACGTAAAATTTCAAGTTTTTTTTTTTCAAGCAGAAGACGGCATACGAGCTTCATGAGCGTCTCGTGGGCTCGGAGATGTGTATAGGAGACAGTCCTCCACCCGCACGAATCCCTCCGGTGCCCGCTCCGCGACCGTGCGGAGGATCGCGTCCGCCGGCATCGCCCGGTTCGCCAGGACCACCGCGTTCGCGGACGCCCAGCGCTCGGCCTCGTAGGCCCGCAGTCCCCCCGCCCGGTCCGGCGCGGCAAGCGCGAGGCAGCGGGCGAGGACCCGCGCGTCGAGGACCGCCTCGGAGCCGCCGCTCGACCCCACGGGGTACATCGGATGCGCCGCGTCACCGAGCAGCGTCACCGGGCCCCGGCCCCACCACGGCAGCGGATCCCGGTCCACCATCGGGTACTCCAGGATCCGCGCCGTCGAGGCGAGCAGCGCCGGCACGTCCAGATCGCCGATGCGCCAGCCGGCGAAGTGCGGCAGGACGTCCGAGAGGCGCCCCGAGCGGTTCCAGTCGACGGGGCCGGCCACCCCGTGGTGGTGGACGGGAAACCGCACCTCCGCCACCCAGTTGAGCAGCGACCGCCCCCGCGTCTCCGCCTCGTGGGAGATCGGGTAGACGACCAGTTTCACGCTCGCGTTGCTGCCCGCGATGGCCATCGTGCGCCCGCCGAGCACCGGCTGCCATTCGGTGACGCCCCGCCACATCCGGATGCCGTTCCACAGCGGCGGCCCCTCCCCGGGGTGCAGCCGCGCCCGCACCGCCGAGTACAGGCCGTCGGCGCCGACCAGGGCCCGCGCCGGCACCGCGTACTCCCGCCCGCGCGCCAGGTCCCGCAGCGTCACGAGCACCGACCGGGACCCCTCGGTCTCGGCGTACCGCACGAAGGCCGTGCCCGTGCGCACGGCATGCTCGCCGAGCCGGTCGCGCACGGCGTCGAGCAGCATCATCTGCAGGGCGCCCCGGTGCAGCGAGTACTGCGGCCAGTGGTGGCCGCGCGCGACGCCCCGGGGCTCGCTCCAGATGTGGTTGCCGTGCCGGTCGAAGTGGATCATCTCGGCGGTCGGCACGGCCGTGGCGGCCAGCTCGTCGCCCAGGCCGAGTTCCGTCAACTCCCGTACCGCGTGCGGGAGAAGGTTGATGCCGACGCCGACGGGACGCAGCGCGTCCACCGCGTCCACGACCCGCACCTCGATGCCCGCGGCGTGCAGACCGAGCGCGGTGGTCAGACCGCCGATCCCGGCTCCCGCGACGAGTACGTCGATCATGGCCGCGGCACCGCCCGCCCCGCGCCGCGCGATCGTGGTCGTAATCGTGGTCTTGACCGTGAACGTGATCGTGGCCGTAGTCGTGGTCGTGGTCGTGGCCGTAGTCGTGGTCGTGGTCGCGACCGTGCTCGTCCCATGAGCGCTCCCCCCGGGGCGTTCCTCGCCGCGCGGATGTTAGCGGCACGACGGGCGGCGAACAATGCCGCATGTCGGCCACCGGACAATGCCCCGGCACGCTCCCGCAGCCACGTGGAAGGATGGCCGGAAACGCCACAAGTCGTACCTGACGTTCCTGAGGAGATGACCGCGTGCCCGGCACCAATCTGACCCGCGAAGAGGCGCAGCAGCGGGCGAAGCTGCTCACCGTTGACTCGTACGAGATCGACCTCGACCTCTCCGGCGCGCAAGAGGGCGGCACCTACAGGTCCGTGACCACGGTGCGCTTCGACTCCGCGGAGGCGCACGCCGAGACCTTCATCGACCTGGTGGCCCCGGCGGTCCACGAGGTGGTCCTGAACGGCCATTCGCTGGACGTGGCCGCCGTCTTCCGTGACTCGCGCATCGCGCTCGCGCACCTCGAGGCCGGGCCGAACGAGCTGAAGGTCGTCGCCGACTGCGATTACACCAACACCGGTGAGGGCCTGCACCGCTTCGTCGACCCGGTCGACCAACAGGCCTACCTCTACACGCAGTTCGAGGTCCCGGACGCGCGGCGCGTCTTCGCGTCCTTCGAGCAGCCGGATCTGAAGGCGACGTTCCAGTTCACCGTGAAGGCGCCGACGGGCTGGACGGTGATCTCCAACTCCCCGACTCCCGAGCCGAGCGGCGACGTCTGGGTCTTCGAGCCGACCCCGCGCATGTCGACGTACATCACGGCGTTGATCGTCGGTCCGTATCACTCGGTCCACAGTTCCTACGAGGGTCCTGGCGGCCAGTCGGTTCCGCTCGGCATCTACTGCCGGCCCTCGCTGGCCGAGTTCCTCGACTCGGACGCGATCTTCGAGGTGACGCGGCAGGGCTTCGACTGGTTCCAGGAGAAGTTCGACTACGCGTACCCCTTCGCCAAGTACGACCAGCTCTTCGTGCCGGAGTTCAACGCGGGCGCGATGGAGAACGCGGGCGCGGTGACCATCCGCGACCAGTACGTGTTCCGTTCGAAGGTGACGGACGCGGCGTACGAGACGCGCGCGGAAACCATCCTCCACGAGCTGGCCCACATGTGGTTCGGCGACCTGGTGACGATGGAGTGGTGGAACGACCTGTGGCTGAACGAGTCGTTCGCCACGTACACGTCCATCGCCTGCCAGGCGTACGCGGAGAACTCGCGCTGGCCGCACTCCTGGACGACGTTCGCCAACTCCATGAAGACGTGGGCGTACCGGCAGGACCAGCTGCCCTCCACGCACCCGATCATGGCGGACATCCGCGACCTCGACGACGTCCTGGTCAACTTCGACGGCATCACGTACGCCAAGGGCGCGAGCGTGCTGAAGCAGCTCGTCGCGTACGTGGGCATGGACGAGTTCTTCCGGGGCGTGCAGGCGTACTTCAAGGCGCACGCGTTCGGCAACACGCGCCTCTCCGACCTGCTCGGCGCCCTTGAGGAGACCAGCGGGCGCGACCTGACGACCTGGTCGAAAAAGTGGCTGGAAACGGCGGGCATCAACGTCCTGCGTCCGGTGGTGGACGTCGACTCGTCGGGAACCATCACGTCGTTCGCGGTCAAGCAGGAGGCCCCGGCGCTCCCGGCGGGCGCGACGGGCGCTGTGTCCGATGATGCGGCTCCGCCGCGTGGGACCCTTCGCCCGCACCGGATCGCGATCGGCCTGTACGACCTGGACGACGCGTCCGGCAAGCTGCTGCGCACGGACCGCGTGGAACTGGACGTGGACGGCGAACTGACGGCGGTGGACGAGCTGGTGGGCCGCGCGCGCCCGGCGGTGATCCTGCTGAACGACGACGATCTCTCGTACGCGAAGGTCCGCATGGACGCCGATTCGCTCGCCTTCGTCACCGACCACATCGGCGACTTCGAGGCGTCGCTGCCGCGGGCGCTGTCGTGGTCGTCGGCGTGGGACATGACGCGGGACGCGGAACTCCCGACGCGGGAGTACCTGTCGCTGGTCCTGTCCGGCATCGCGAAGGAGTCGGACATCGGCGTCGTGCAGTCGCTGCACCGCCAGGTGAAGCTGGCGCTCGACCTGTACACGGCGCCGTCCGGGCGCGACGAGGCGCTGGCCCGCTGGACGGAGGCGACACTCGCTCATCTCCGCTCGGCGGAGCCGGGCAGCGACCATCAGCTGGCGTGGGCGCGGGCGTTCGCGGCGACGGCGCGTACGGAGGAGCAGCTGACGCTCCTCGAGGACCTGCTGTCCGGCAAGCAGTCGGTCGAGGGCCTGGCCGTGGACACGGAGCTGCGCTGGGCGTTCGTGCACCGGCTCGCGGCGACGGGGCGGCTCGACGATGCGGGGATCGCGGCGGAGCTGGAGCGCGACAAGACGGCGGCGGGCGAGCGGCACGCGGCGTCGGCGCGGGCGGCGCGGCCGACGGCTGCCGCGAAGGCCGAGGCGTGGGCCTCGGTCGTCGAGTCCGACAAGCTCCCGAACGCGATCCAGGAGGCGGTGATCAGCGGCTTCGTCCAGACGGACCAGCGGGAGCTGCTGGCCCCTTACGCGGAGAAGTTCTTCGCGGCGGTCAAGGGCGCGTGGGACTCCCGTTCGCACGAGATGGCGCAGCAGATCGCGGTGGGCCTGTACCCCTCGCTCCAGATCTCCGACGCCACGCTCTCGGCGACGGACGAGTGGCTCGCCTCCGCGTCCCCCTCGGCGGCCCTCCGCCGCCTGATCACGGAGTCCCGCGCGGGCGTGGAGCGCGCGCTGCGGGCGCAGTCGGCCGACAAGTAGCCCTCCGACCGGGCGGGGAAGCCGAAATATGGGCCCCGCCCGGGGAGGGTTCCCTGGCCGGGGTCTTCCCGTTTTCGGCCGCGGGTCGTTTCCCCTCTTCCCGCGCTTCGCGCGGATCTCTGCCGCCCACCCACCCGTTCACCTCGTGAGTGATGGGTGGGAGGG
>NZ_SRIC01000446.1 GCF_004684775.1 Streptomyces sp. MZ04 | reverse complement strand
GGGTCATGGGGTCCTCCAGCGAGGTTCGGAGGTTGGTCTGCGGGGTTCGGAGGTCGGACGCGTCCACTCTCTCCCGCCCCGCGTGCCCACGCCCGCCGAGTCCACGCGTCCCCGCGCCGCCCGGTGTCAGCCTTCGGTGCGGCTGAGCCGTACGACGGGGACGTCCCGATCCGTCTTGCGCCGGTACTCCGCATAGGGGGCGAACAGCTCGACCAGCTCGCTCACCCCCCGCGTGAGCCCTACGACGGCGCCCCCGCCCGGCACCGGAGAACGGCCGCGCTCAGACCGGTACGCGGGCTGGACAGAACCGGGACGGCGAGGGCGGCCCTGTCGGCCACGTCCGCGATGGACGCCTGGGCGAGCACGACGGCGTCCACACCCTCCAAGGCGTCGACGGCGGCCGCGACGAGCTCCAGACATCCGTTCCGGTCCCCGGCCGCGAACCGCTCCCAGGCGCCCGCCACCAGAACCGTGCTGACCTCGACGGGGCGCCCGGCCCGTGCCGCCTCCTCCTCGATGAGGGCGACGGTCGGCTCCAGGGTGCTCTCCACCGTGGCGACGACCGCGACGGACCGCCCCGCGGCAACGGCGACGGCCGCCATGGGCCGGTCGACCCGCAGGACCGGCACGCCGAGCGCGGCGGCGCCCGCTTCGGCGACGGCGCCGATGGTCGAGCAGGTGCAGAGCACGGCGTCCGCCCCGTCGGCGACGGCCTGCTCAAGGAGCTTCTGGACATCCCCGGCCACCGCCTGCGGCCCGTCCACGCGGGCCCGCGCGAGCAGGTCCTCGTGGACGAGGTGCCGCAGGGCGAGCCCGGGGTGGTCCTCGTCCCGCAGCCCCTCGAAGACGGGCACGTGCACGGGCGAGGTGTGCAGGAGGGCGAGGGCCCTACCAGTCATGCCAGCCGTGTCGGTCGCGTCGGTCGCGTCACTCGCGTCGGTCACCATGCGGCCGGGTCCGACTTCACCTTGTCCAGTGCGGCCTTGACCAGCTCGCCTGCGGGCACGGGCGCCTCGTCCGGGTGCCGCTCGGCCCACTTCACGACGTACGGACACAGGGGCGCGACGGCGATGCCCTCGCGAGCGGCCATCACATACAGCTCCCTGGCGAGCGATCCCCCGATGCCCTCGCCCTCGTGCTCGGGCTCGACCTCGGTGTGGACGGGCACCAGGGCGCGCTCGGGCTCCTCCAGCGTGAAGTACACGATCTGGCCGACGACGTCGCCGCCCGCGTGGGCCTCCAGGACGCCGCGCGCCCGGTCGTCACGGATCTCGATCGCACTGCTCATCGGCTCTCCTGGAGGTCTCACACCGCCTGCGGACTGCGCTCCATGTCGTCGGCGCCGGGAACCGGAGCGGCCGCGTCGTCACCGAGGGCCACGACGCGGTTGTCCGCGCCGTCCACGTGCACGACCTTGGGCCGCAGCGTGCGAGCCTCGGCGTCGTCGACCTGGGCGTAGCTGATGATGATCACCCTATCGCCGGGGTGCACGAGGTGCGCCGCCGCACCGTTGATCCCGATGACGCCGCTGCCGCGCTCGCCCTCGATGGTGTACGTCTCCAGGCGGGCGCCGTTGGTGATGTCGACGATGTGCACGAGCTCGCCGGGCAGCAGGTCGGCGGCGTCGAGGAGGTCGGCGTCGATGGTGACGGATCCCACGTAGTGCAGGTCGGCCTGGGTCACCGTGGCGCGGTGGATCTTGGACTTGAACATGGTGCGAAGCATCAGAACACTCCGGAATCTAGGCTCCCTGCCCGCGTTTTTGCAGGTCAAGGGCTGAGTGCGCATTTTATGTCGTGTCGCGGGTTCCCACCAGGGCCGCACTGCGGGAATACCCATCCTGCCGGCGCGAGCTATGGCGACCTTTCTTGTGCATCGAGGTGAGAACGGGACCCGACTTTCCGTCTCTCGCTCACGTCCGACAAGATTCGACAAGAGAGGGATTTCTCCATGAAGTTCAACCGTTCCCACATCGGGACGATCGCAACTGCCGTGGCCGGCACCGCGGTTATCGCCGGTACCGCGGCCCTGGCAACGCCCGCCGCCGCCGCGCCGACGGAAGGCTCCACAGCGACGCAGTACTGTCTTTGCCTCCGTCCTCTGCGACGCGCCGTCGTGCGTCTCAGACGGCCTTCCAGTGGACGTCGTGGGGCACCGGACCTGGGACCTGAAGGGCCCGTCAGTCGCTGTGCAGCGCCGCCCGCAGTTCGTCCTCCGCCGACGGCTTTTCGCGTCCCTGCCCCTGCGTGGTGTCGATGACCAGCTCGTGCAGGGTGCCGCGCCACGCGAACGGGGGCCGGTAGCGCTCCGGGTCGACCGAAAGCCCTGTGTCGTAGCCGACGGAAAGACCCGCACCCCCGTGCTGGAAGGTGTAGGGGAACGGGCCGCCGAGGGACGTGGTCGCGACGTCCTCGCCGTTCACGTGGAGGATGAACTTCCCCTCCTCCTCGCCCTCTTGGCCGACTTCGTAGCGCACGCCAAGGCGTTGCCTTCCCGTGCCGAGCGGTTCCATCGCTACCACCCGGTCCAGGTCACCGGCGCGGGAGCAGGCGAACGACAGGCGGCCCTCATGGGCGTACAGCGCGAATCCGCCGTTGAGGTCGCCGAGCGCGCACAGCACTCCCGCGGCCACCGTGCCGTCCGGCACCTCGGCGTCGGCGGTCAGCTCGAATCCGCCGAAGAGGAGAGGCAGCGCCTCGTCGTGCACCGGGGTGCCGCCCGGCACATAGGCGGCACGGGCCGGCGGCGGCCAGGCGGGCGGGATCATCGCGGTCAGGCGTTCCTGCATACGGTCGTCGAGGGGAAGGACCTGGTTGCGCTCGGCCTCCGCGTCCCACAGGGCCGCCAACTCCCGTACGACATCGGGGTGCTGATCCGCCACGTCGTGCGCCTCCGCGAAGTCGTCCGTGAGGCGGAACAGCGACCAGCGGTCGGCCGCGAAGTCGCGGCTGCCCGGCAGGAGTCGCTCCTCGTCGGCGACGCCGCGCGAGACGTGGTCCGTGGTGGCCTTCCACTCCCCGTGCACGATGGAACGGGAGCCCAGCATCTCGAAGTACTGCGTAGGAGCCTCCAGTTGAGCGTCCCTGTCGTCGAGGACGGCCAGCAGGCTGCGGCCGTCCACCGGCTGCTGGGGTACGCCGTCCACCTCCGTCGACGGTTCGACCCCGCATGCTTCGAGGATCGTCGGCATCAGGTCCACGGCGTGCGTGAAGGCGGTGCGGATCGTGCCCGGGTCGGGGACGCGGCGGGGCCAGTGGGCGATGAGCGGGGCGCGGGTGCCGCCGAGCCAGGTGTAGCGCTTCCACAGCCGCAGCGGGGTGTTGCCGGCCCAGGCCCAGCCCCAGGCGTAGTGGGGATAGGTCGCGGGGCCTCCCCAGTCGTCGAGGGCGGCGAGGTTGCGGGCGGCGCTGTCGCCCGAACGCGCGGTGAAGCGGTGCTCGTTGAGGGTGCCGATGCGGCCGCCCTCCGCGCTCGCCCCGTTGTCGGAGAGGACCAGGACGAGGGTGTTGTCGAGGCGGCCGGTGCGGCGCAGGAAGTCGAGCAGCCGCCCGATCTGGGCGTCGGTGTGGGTGAGGAAACCGGCGTACACCTCCTGCATGCGCGCGAAGATCCGCCGTTCGTCCCCGTCAAGCTCCCGCCAGTCCTGGATCCAGGGCGGGCGGGGCGAGAGTTCCGTGTCGCCGGGCACCACGCCGAGGGCGGTCTGCCGGGCGAAGGTCTCCTCGCGCCAGCGCTCCCAGCCCTGGTCGAAGCGGCCTCGGTAGGGGTCGCTCCAGGCGCGGGGCACGTGATGTGGGGCGTGCGTGGCGCCCAGCGGGAAGTAGAGGAAGTACGGCTTGTCGGGGGTGGCCTGCTGCTGGTCGAGGATCATGCGGATCGCCGAGTCGGCGAGGTCCTCGCTGAGGTGGTAGCCGTCCTCGGGGGCCGCCGGGGGCTCGGTGTAGTGGTTGTCGCGGACGAGCCGCGGAGCGTAGTGGTTGGTGTCGCCCTGCAGGAAGCCGTAGAAGCGCTCGAAGCCGTAGCCGAGCGGCCAGCGGTCGAAGGGGCCAGAGGCGGTGCGCTCCCAGCGCGGGGTGAGGTGCCATTTGCCGACGGCGAGGGTGGAGTAGCCGGCGTCGCGCAGGACGCGGGGAAGTGGTGCGGCGGACTTCGGCAGGCGGGCGGTGTAGCCGGGGTGGGAGACCGGCAGGTCGACGAGGAAGCCCATGCCGACGGCGTGGTGATTGCGGCCGGTCAGCAGGCTTGCGCGGGTGGGTGAGCACATCGCGGTGACATGGAAGCGGTTGAAGCGCAGTCCGTCGGCGGCGAGGCGGTCCAGGTGCGGGGTCGCCATGTCGGAGCCGAAGCTGCCGAGTTGGGCGAATCCCAGGTCGTCGAGGACGATGACGACGACGTCCGGGGCGTCGTCGTCC
>NZ_SRIC01000445.1 GCF_004684775.1 Streptomyces sp. MZ04 | reverse complement strand
GGTCAGGGGTCGGGGCAGGTGTCGGGTCAGGTGTCGGATCCGGTGTCGAGAGTGGCGTCGCATCCGCCGCGGAGAGCGAGGAAAGCTGATGCGCGTTCTGATCACCGCGGCCGGTTCGTACGGCGATGTCGCGCCGTACGCCGGACTGGGCGCCCGGCTGCGCGAAGCGGGCCACGACGTCGCCCTCGCCACCCAGGAGACCTTCGCGCCCCTCGTCCGCGCAGCGGGCCTCACCTTCCGTCCGCTGCCCGCCGACCCGCACGCTTCCGGGGGCGGAAGCGGCGGCAAGCGGGAGCTGCTGCGGGCGGCCGCTTCGTTCGTACGCGAACTGGGGTCCGGGCTCCTCGACGCGGCGGAGCACGGCGGCGGCGCCGACGTCCTGCTGCTCTCGACGACCACCGCCCCGCTCGGCTGGCACCTGGCAGAGGCCATGGACGTACCGACCCTGGGCGTGTACCTGCAACCCACGCACCCCACCCGCGAGTTCGCGCCGGTGGTCAGCGGCGCCCGTTCCCTGGGCGGCCCGGGCAACCGCGCGATGGGCCGCTTCTCGCTGCGGATGGCGGACCGCGTCTACGCCGACGCCGTAAGGGACCTGCGCAGCCGACTCGGCCTGCCCGCTGCCGCGCCCGGAGCCGTCCGGCGTCGGAGGGAAGAGGCGCAGTGGCTGGTCCTGCACGGCTTCAGCACGGCCGTGGTGCCCCGGCCCGGAGACTGGCGCGACGGCCTGGACGTCGTCGGCAACTGGTGGCCGCGCCACGACCCGGGCAACGCGCTGCCCGCCGCCTTCGAGGACTTCCTGCGGGCGGGCCCGCCGCCCGTCTTCATCGGCTTCGGCAGCATGGCCGCCGGCGAGGGCGAACGGCTGAGCGAGATCGCCGTGGCTGCCCTGCGCAGGGCCGGACTGCGCGGAGTGCTCCAGGAGGGCCGGGCCGGGCTGATGGCGCAAGGCGACGACATCCTCACCGTCGACGAGGTGCCCCACGCGCTGCTCTTCCCGAGGATGGCCGCGGTCGTCCACCACGCGGGAGCGGGCACCACGGCGGCGGCGCTGCGGGCCGGGGTCCCCGCGATCCCCGTCCCCGTCATGGCCGACCAGCCGTTCTGGGCCGCCCGCGTGGCCGCCGTGGGTGCCGCCACCACGCCGATCCCCTTCAAGGAGCTCGCAGTGGAGCGCCTTGCCGAGCAGCTCGGCCGAGCGGTGAGCGAGGAGCAGTTGAAGGCGGCCGCCGGGGGGATCGCCCGCCGGATGGAGGCGGAGGACGGTGCCGGTCAAGTCCTCAAGGCGGTGGAGGGGTTGGCTCCCTAAGCGGCTTTGGCGAAGTCCGGTGCGCTGCGGGCGCGCCCCCGAAGGGGCGCGAGGAACTGCGCGACCAGCCACGGCACAGCCGCGGACGGGCGACGGCACCTCGTGGCACTTCCCGCGGAGCGCGAGCGGTTCCGTGCGAAGACGACGACGCGCAGCACCACGAACCGCGCGACACCGGCGAGCGCGGATGCGGACAGGTAGACGACCTGCTCGAGCACCGCACCGGGCGCCGCCACGACTTGCTGCAGGACAAGCATCGCCCCGCAGGTCACCGCGTACGCGGCCGCCGCTGACCCGGCCGACTGCGTGTGCTGGCGCCACGTCGCGCGGCCGCCCGCTCCGAAGGTGAAGCGGGCGTGCAGCTCGGTGGCGAGGAGCGTGGAGACCGCGGTGACCAGGGCGTTGGCAAGGGCCCAGGGAACCCAGGAGGCGAGACCCGCGACGGCGAAACTGGAGGCGATCCCCACCCCGCCACCGCAGAGCACGAAGCGCGCGAAGGCGGTTAAGGCGCCGGGCCCCGCGTGCTCCTGACTCTGTGCTGTCTCCATGATCCGACCCCCTGAATGGCTCACTCCGTGAAACGCGCACCCCTCGGCCTGCGAGGCAGAGGGGTGCGCCGCTCGTGATGCCATCATGGCGCACGCGTGGCACCACTGCGAGCTATTTATGGCGCAGCCCTAGTCCACGATGGCGCCACAGGAGATGTTGATGCCGGTGGAGGTGATGGTGCGGGCCTTGTCGGACGCCACGAAGGCCGCGGTGTCACCCACGTCGCTCAGCGTCGCCGTGCGGGGGAGCGGCGTCGCCTCCTGAAGGCCCGCGGCGATCTCCGCCGCCCCGGGGAAGCCTTCGGGCAGTGATTCGGGCACGCCTCCCGTCTTGAGGGTGACGACGCGCACGCCGGACGGGCCGAGTTCACAGGCCCACTGGCGGCGCAGCCCCTCGAGCGCGTCGAGCGCGACCCTCTCGGCCGGCGGCTGCTGCACATCGCCGTACCCGATGACATTGAACGAGATGTCGATGCGCCCCTCGCGCGCGGCGATGCCGTCGACGTAGGTGTCGACGGCATCCTCGTCCAGGGCGTCGACGACGCCCGTCTCCGCCACGCCGCCCTGCGCGCGGATCGCGTCGGCGAGGGTGTCCAGCGTCTTGCCGGTGCGTCCGGCGATGTGGACCCGCGCGCCCTCGCGGGCGAAGGCGCGCGCCACCGCGCCGCCGATCGGCCCTCCGGCCCCGTACAGCACGGCCACCTTGTTCTCGAGCGGCATGTCCCCGTCCCTCCTCGTGGTGCGAGTCCGGTGCGGTCCGGATCTCGGAAGGTACGTCGGGACGGGCCGCCGGATTTCGACATCCGGCGGCGAGTCGCCGCTACCGCACCTCCTCGCCGCCCACGACGACCAGCTCCGCCCGCGTGCCGGGAATGTCCTCGGGGCGTACGCGGAGAATGTCGCGGGACAGGACGACGAAGTCGGCGAGCTTGCCGACGGTCAGGGAGCCCCGGTCGTCCTCGAGGAAGTTGGCGTACGCGGACCCCATCGTGTAGCCGTGGATCGCGGTCTCCACGTCGAGCGTCTCGTGTGGCTGCCAGGGTTCGCCGCCGTCCAGGGGGCGTCGGGTCAGGGCCGTGTAGATGCCGGCCATCGGGTCCATCTCGGCCACGTTCCAGTCGCTGGAGAGGGCGAGCACGGCACCGGCCTCATGCAGGCTGCGCATCGGCCAGGCCTTGTGCCAGCGCTCGGCGCCGACGTTCTCGGCCCAGTCCTGGCCGGGCCCCGCGATCTCGGGGGCGCAGTGACGCGGCTGCATACAGGCGACGACACCGAGTTCGGCGAAGCGCGGGGTGTCGGCGGGGTCCAGGCACTCGACGTGGACGACCTGGTGGCGGGCGTCCCGCGGACCGTTGACGGAGCGGGCGTGCTCGACGGCGTCCAGGACCGTGCGGATGCCCCGGTCACCCGTGGCGTGCACGAAGCACTGGAAGCCGCGGGCGTCGAGCTTGGCGAGCAGTTCCGCGAACTCGTGCGGGGGATAGAACGTGTCGCCCCGGTGCCGCCCGCACCCGATATAGGGCTCGAGGAGCGCGGCCGTGCGCGGCTCGACGACATCGTCGATGTACAGCTTGAGCGGGCCGACCCGCAGCCGGTCGTCGGCGAAGTCCCGCGCGGCCGCCGCGAAGTCGTCCAGGTCCGCGTCGGTCGTACCGCGCGGATGGAAGAGCGCGGCGACAATGCGCGAACGCAGCCGCCCCTCCGTCCGGGCGCGGCTGAACAGGGCCAGGTCGTCCAGGGAGTTCTGCGGCTCGACGACCGTGGTGATGCCGTACCCGATCGCGTCGTCCAGGCTCTTGGCCAGACGCCCGTACTGCCGGTCGGTGGAGGCCCACGGCACCCCGAGCGCGTGCAGCGCCCGGTGGCCGTCGCGGGAGAGCCCCTTGATCGCGAAGTCCTTGATGAAACCGGTGGGTTCGCCGGTCGCCGGGTCGGTCTCGGCACGGCCGAACGGCAGCGACGTACGGTCGCGGTCGACCCCGAGGCGGCGCAGCGCGGCCGTGTTGAGCCAGGCGGTGTGGACGTCGTAACTGAGGACGAAGGCGGGGGTGTCCCCGGTGACGGGGTCGAGGTCGGCGGCGTTCGGCATGCGGCCGCCGGGTATCGCGGAGTAGTCGAAGGCCTCGGCCTCGATCCAGTCGGCGTCCGGGTTCTGGTCGCGCCAGGCGCGGACGCGGTCGTGGATCTCGGTGAGGGTGCGGGCCCCGGCGAGCTGTACGCAGGCGTCGTCGGAGCCGAGGCGCACGTGGTTGTGGGCGTCGATGAAGCCCGGCAGGACAAGACGTCCGAGCCCGTCGAAGACGCGGGTGCCCTCACCCGTCCAGGAGTTCGCCTCCTCGTCAGGACCGAGCCACACGATGCGCCCGTCGCGCACGGCCAGGGCCTCGGCCGATGGAAGGTCGGGGTCGACGGTGTGGATGCGGGCGTTGCGCAGGACGAGATCGGCGGGGCCCGGGGTGGTGCTGGTCATCAGAGGTGAACTCCTGGGGTGGTGCGGATGGTGGTGCGTGTCGTGCGGTGACGAGGAGTGCTTCACGTCGAGAGGGGTGCTTCACGTCGACGGGGAGGCGGGAGC
>NZ_SRIC01000444.1 GCF_004684775.1 Streptomyces sp. MZ04 | reverse complement strand
TCCACCCCCTCCCCGGCCAGCCGACCAACACCAAGGCCTGGAAGGTGAATTACCGCTCGACGACCGCGAACGGCGAACCGAACACCGTCTCCGGGACGGTCATCGTGCCGCAGGACGGCAGGAAAGGACCGCGCCCCCTCATCACGTACGCCGTCGGGACGATCGGCATGGGCGACCACTGCGCGCCCAGCGCGGGCTTCCCGCGCGGCACGACCCTCGAGGCCAACCTCATCCAGCAACTCACCCTGCGGGGCTGGGCGGTGGCGGTGACGGACTACGAGGGCCTAGGCACCCCCGGCGACCATACCTACACAGTGGGCCGCGCAGAGGGCCAGGCGATGCTGGACGCCGCGCGCGCCGCGATCCGCCTCCCGGAGGCGGGCCTCGCCCCGGACACCCCGGTGGGCATCATGGGCTACTCGCAGGGCGGGCAGTCCGCAGGCTGGGCGGCCGAGCTGCACGGTTCGTACGCGCCCGACCTGAAGATCAAGGGCACGGCGGCCGGCGGTGTCCCCGGCGACCTGATGAAGGCGGCGGACTTCAACGACGGTTCGTACGGCTCGGGCCTGATCTTCATGGCGGCGATCGGCCAGAACGCGGCGTTCCCCGAACTGAACCTGGAGTCGTATCTGAACCCGGCGGGCAAGAAGCTGATCGGTGCGTTGCGGAACAGTTGCGTCGCGGACGGCGCGGTGCTCGGCGCCTTCAAGAAGATCAGTGACATGACAACGAAGAATCCTCTCGACCAGCCGGACTGGCAGCAGCGGCTGCTCGAGTCGGCGGTCGGCACGCGGGCGCCGGACGCGCCGGTGTACCAGTACCACGTGATCACCGACGAGCTGATCCCGTACGGCATCGGGAAGCAGGTCCGCGCGGACTGGTGCGCGAAGGGGGCGAACGTGGAGTGGCACACGGTGCCGCTGGGTGAGCACGTCTCTGGCGTGATCACCCAGTCGCCCCTGGCCGCGAACTGGCTGGCGGACCGTTTCGCGGGGAAGCCGGCGCGGGGCAACTGCTAGCCGGACGTTACAGCTCGCATCCTGGGCCGCACCGGCGGTGACTGCCAGGGGCGCCCACTGGCCACCGTGGGTCGGTGGGCGCACCCTGGAACCAGCAGTTCCGGAGGCGATGAAGATGACGATGAAGACCGCAGTCGGATGGCACATCGAGCTCGAATTCGAGGAGGACGACCAGCGCACGCGCGCGGCCGCGCTCGTACGGCTCGCCGACGGGAGTGAGGTGCGGGCCCATGGGTACGCGAGCCGGCACCCCTCCGACCCGCAACAGGCAAGGGTCGGCGAGGAGATCGCGGGAGCGCGGGCGCTGAACGAACTGGCGATGCAGTTGCTTACGAAGGCGCACGACGAGATAGACGAGGCCTCTGGGAGGACGTCGCACACGATCCGGTGAGCTCGCCCCAGACGGTCTGATCGCTATGGGATCATCCGGGCGGCAGGCTTGCCCACTCGCCCCGTGACTCGCTGTCCCTGATCGAGAAGAGCCCATGTCTGATGTCTGACGTCAAAGCTGAGCTCGACCACCTGATGCGTATCTTTCTCGGCGCGTTCACCAACATCGGCGGCGGCCGGGCGAACGTCGATGCCGTCCGCGAGGTGTTCATTCCGGAGGGAATGATCATCAGGAACGTCGGCGGCGAGCTCACGGTGTACGACGTCGACGCGTTCGTCGAGCCGCGCGAGAAGATGCTCACGGACGGGACGCTGACGGAGTTCTCCGAGTGGGAGGTGGCCGAACGGACCGAGATCTTCGGGTCGATCGCGCACCGGTTCAGCGAGTACCGGAAGTCGGGTTACCTCGACGGTGAGTGGTTCGAGGGTGTTGGGCGGAAGACCACTCAGTACGTGCGTACGCCTGAGGGCTGGCGGATGAGTTCGATGGCCTGGGACGACGAGTAGCTTCGCTGGGCCTGGGTTTTGATTGGCGCCGGGGCCGCCCGGTTGGCCTGAGTGTGGCGGTTCCGGGCTGGGAGTAAAGGGCGCTCCGCTGCGCTGCGCGTCGGCTTCGCCGATGTCCCTTCGGGCCACCCTTGACACCCATCCCTCCACCGCGAGAAGCGAGATGACCGGGCGGCCACGAAACGGGGCTCACGGGGAGGGGGGTTGGGTCATCCGGCTTCGCGGCCGGGTGCGGACTTGTTCGTTTCAGCGCGGCGGGGTGGGAGGCGTGCGCGGTCGCTCCGGGGATGGGTCCCGGCTTCGTCAAGCGTCCGGCGACCGGCCGTCGGCTGTCGGCCGTTGATCGCGAGCAGGCTGGTGGGGGGGTGTGGGGACCCTACTTTGGAAAAGTTGCGTTTCAGATTGCGTGCGCCCCCCTTGTGTCAGAACACTACTTTTCCAAAGTAGGGTCCCCACCCCCCCCCTGGGACCGGACCGCAAACGCTTGACGAGACCGATGCCCATCCCCGAACCGGCCGCGCACCCCCGCTGAAACGAACTGGTCCGCACCCGGCGCTCAAGCCGGATGACCCGACCGGCAGTCCCCGTGAGCCCCGCTTCCAGGGCCGCCCGGTCATCTCCTTTCGTGCGGTGGAGGGGTGGGTGTCAAGGGTGGCCCGCGCTTACTCGCCGTCCGCTATGGGATCCTGCAATCCGAGGCGCTCACGCCCCGTGATTCGCTGGCCCTGATCGAGAAGATGCTGGGAGAACTATGAACAGCGAGACACTGAACTGGTTCAAGTCCAGCCACAGCAGCGGAGGCGGAGGCGAATGCCTCGAAGTCGCCTACACCTGGCGCAAGTCCAGCCACAGCGGTGGCGAAGGCGGCTCATGCGTAGAAGTCTCCCCGCACCCCAGCGTCATCCACGTCCGCGACTCCAAGAACCCCGACGGCCCCAACTTCAAGGTTACTCCCGCCACTTGGAACGACTTCATCGCAACCTGGGACGACGAGTAGTCGGCTAGCCCCGCGGCTCCCCGTACCACCGCCACGACGTACGCCGCTCCTGCCCCGGCAACTCCCCCCGCCCCGTCGCCCACAGCAGCGTCGGCCAGGGTTCCGAAGCCGACGGGACGTCGGGGAACAGGCGGTGGAGGACGCGGGCGCAGACGTCCGCCGGCGGGGTCCACTTCAGGCCCAGGCCCTCGGCCAAGTCGTACGTGTGGACCACCGTTTCCACGATGCCCATCGCCGCGAAGCCCTCCGGATCCGAGGCGCCGAAGCCGTGGAACGAGCGGAGTTCCGGGGGTGCCGTGCGGACCATGGCGGTGAGCATCGCGCCGGTCGCCTCCAGGACCTGGAGGAGGCCTGCGGGGCCCGCCTCGCGGTCCGCGTGGATCGCGTTCCAGGGGCCATCGGTCTGGCGCGGCTCCCAGATGAAGGGAACGGGGCCGTCCAAGGACGGGGCCCTCGGGCCCAGTTGAGCCGCGTACGCGAAATAGTCGTCGCTGAGGTGCTCGACCGTCTCCCAGCAGGTCCACCGCAGTGTGCCCGCCTTCGTGTCCCAGGCGGCCGCAGGTGCCTCGCGGAGGGTGGCGAGGGCCAGCTGGATGGACTGGTCGAGGTCGTCGGCGGTGACGGGTCCGGGCGTTGCGGCATCTTGTTCGGCTTGTCGGTGCATGCGGGGAACGGTAGTAGCGCTTGAGTCGAGGCCCTAGTGACTTTCCCGGCGGCCGTCCCTCGGCAGGAGCCATGCCGCCAGCCCCGTCGTCGCGCAGAGCAGGAGACCCACCACCAGGAGGGACTCCCGCATCCCGGAGAGGGAGAAGCCCATCCCCGCGCCGCCGGATGCCAGGAGTGCGCCGAACAGGGCCACCGACATCGCGCCGCCCGTCTGGCGAAGGGAGTTGAGCAGTCCGGAGGCCGTGCCCGCGCGGTCGGCGGGGACGGCGTCCATCAGCAGGGCGGTCAGCGCGGGGACCGCGAACGCGCCGCCCATGCCGGTGGGGACGAGCAGGACGAGGACCAGCCAGAGCGGGGTGTCCGCGCCCAGCGGGATCAGCACGAACATCGCGAGGGCGAGGACCGCCTGCCCCGTCACGATCACCCGGCGGCGCCCGAAGCGCTCCGCCATCGGCGGTGAGAGGAGGTTCGTCGACGTGATCACGGCCGCGAGGGGGACGAACATCAGGCCGGCTGAGATTCCCGACATTCCGCGCAGTTGTTGGAAGTAGAGGCCCAGCAGGAAGACGACGCCGTAGAAACCGGCGTTGAGGGCGAAGCCGATCGCCAGTGAGACGCCGACCTGGCGCTGGCGCAGCATGGGCAGGGGCACCATTGGCGCGCTGTGTCGCCTCTCCGTTGCGTGGAAGGCGAAGCCCGCCAGTACGGCGACGGCGGCCGCGCCGAGGACCGGCGCGCTCGTCCAGCCCAGATGTCCGCCCTCGATCACGGCGAACGCGAGGCCCGCGAGGGCAAGGACCGCGGTGGCCTGGCCCGCCAGGTCGAGGGGTGCGGGGCCTGGCTCTTATACACATCTGACGCTGCCGACGAATA
>NZ_SRIC01000443.1 GCF_004684775.1 Streptomyces sp. MZ04 | reverse complement strand
CCCTCGCCTTCCCCGCCCCCTCCCTGTGGTGGTTCGCCTACGTCGCGCTCGTGCCGTGGATCCTGCTCGCGCGCTCGGCGGGCACGGGCCGCCGGGCCGCGCTCGACGGATGGCTCGGCGGGATCGGGTTCATGGTGGCCGTGCACCACTGGCTGCTGCCGAGCCTGCATGTGTTCACCCTCCTCATCGCCGCGCTGCTCGGCCTGCTGTGGGCGCCCTGGGGCTGGCTGGTGCGGCACTTCCTGGGCGGGGCCGCGTCGCCGCGGCGGACGGCTGCCGCGCTGCTCGTGCTGCCGTCCGGCTGGCTGATGGTCGAACTGGTCAGGTCCTGGGAGGGCTTGGGCGGCCCCTGGGGGCTGCTCGGCTCCAGCCAGTGGCAGGTCGGCCCAGCGCTGCGCCTCGCGTCGGTGGGCGGGGTGTGGCTGGTCAGCGCCTTCGTCGTCGCCGTCAACGTCGGCGTCGCGGCGCTCGTCGTGGCGCACACCGCGCGCGCCCCGTGGGCGACCCGCGTTCCGGCCGTCGCCGGGCTCGTGACCGTGGCCACGATCACCACATCCGCCTGGGCGTGGGCGCCGCGCCCCGAGCCCGCCGGACGGATCCGGGTCGCCGTCGTCCAGCCGGGCGTCATCGACGGGGCCGACGGCGTGGACAAGCGGTTCGCGCGCCAGGAGGCGCTGACCCGCTCCCTGGCGGACCGGGACCTGGACCTCGTCGTCTGGGGCGAGAGCAGCGTCGGCCACGACCTGACGCGGCGCCCCGACCTCACGCGCCGGATAGCCGCGCTGTCCCGCGAGACCGGCGCCGACATCCTGGTGAACGTGGACGCCCGCCGCTCCGACCGGCCCGGCATCTTCAAGAGCTCCGTCCTGGTGGGCCCGCAGGGACCGACCGGCGACCGCTACGACAAGATGCGGCTCGTCCCCTTCGGTGAGTACGTCCCGGCCCGCTCGCTGTTCGGCTGGGCGACGTCCGTGGGCAAGGCGGCGGGCGAGGACCGGATACGCGGTACGCGTCCGGTCGTGATGAACGTCGGGGACGGCCTCAAGGTCGGGCCGCTGGTCTGCTTCGAATCGGCGTTCCCCGACATGAGCCGTCATCTGACGCGCGAGGGCGCCCAGTTGCTGCTCGCGCAGTCGTCCACCTCGACGTTCCAGTCCAGCTGGGCCCCCGAGCAGCACGCCTCGCTCGCCGCGGTGCGGGCCGCCGAGACCGGCCGCCCCATGGTGCACGCCACGCTCACCGGCGTCTCGGCGGTGTACGACGCGGACGGCGAGCGCGTCGGCGCCCCGCTCGGCACGTCGGCGAGCGCCACGGCGACATACGAGATCCCGCTGGCCACGGGCGTCACGCCGTACGTCAGGTTCGGCGACTGGCCCGTGCACGGGGCCCTCGCCGTGCTCACCGCCCTGTGCGCGACCGAGGGCGTGCGTTCGCTCAGGCGGCCTGCTCCTGAGCCGCGCGGACCACGCGCTCGCACAGCTCATGGGTCGCCAGCGCATCCCGGGCACTGAGCACCTTGCCGGCGCGCACGGCGTCGAGGAAGGAGAGCACCACCTGCTCGATGCCGCGCTGCCGGGCCACCGGCACCCAGTCGCCGCGCCGCCGCACGGTGGGCTGGCCCTTGTGGTCGACGACCTCGGCGAGATTGACCACCTGCCGCTTGGTGTCCTGCCCCGAGACCTCGAGGATCTCCTCGGTGGAGCCGCTCATCCGGTTCATCACGCCGATCGCCGTGAACCCGTCACCGGCGAGCTGCAGCACGATGTGCTCCAGGAGCCCGTCCGCGATCCGGGCGCGCACGCCGACGTGGTCGATGGGTCCCGGCACCAGGAACCGCAGCGTGTCGACGACGTGGATGAAGTCGTCGAGGACGAGCGTGCGCACGTCCTCGGGCAGCCCGACGCGGTTCTTCTGCATCAGGATCAGCTCGCGCGGGTGGTCGAGGCACTGCGCGTAGCCGGGTGCCAGGCGGCGGTTGAAGCCGACGGCGAGGCTGATGCCGCGCTCCTCGGCGAGGCGCACGAGCCGCTCGGAGTCGGCGAGTTCGTACGCGAGGGGCTTGTCGACGTAGACGGGAACGCCCGCTTCGAGCAGCCGCGTCACGATCTCGGGGTGCGCGGCGGTCGACGCGTGCACGAACGCGGCGTCCAGGCCCTGCGCGAGCAGCGCGTCCAGGTCGGTGTGGCAGCGCTCCTCGGGGATGTGGTGGACGCCCGCGATCCGGGCGAGGGTCGCGGGCGTGCGCGTCTGCAGGTGCAGTTCGACTCCCGGCAGGGTGGTGAGCACGGGCAGATACGCCTTCTGCGCGATGTCACCGAGTCCGATGCAGCCGACCTTCACCACTGTCTCCTCTAACGCTCTACTTCTGTACGCGCTGCTCCTGCTCGACGCGTTCCGTTCCCGCAGCATACGGCCGCTGCGGAGGGCGCCAGTCGGCGATCGAGGCGAAGCCGCGCAGGATCAGGTCGGGGCCCAGGCGCGCCACCGCGCCGACGAGGGTGTTGCGTACGGCGATGAGCGGGGCGCCCGTCAGATGGGTCAGCCGGGCGGTGCGTGCCGCCTGCCGGACGATCGCCGTGGTGCGCGGCACCCGCACCGCGCTGTAGGCGGCGAGCCCGGCGGACAGGTCGCCGCCGGGTGCCGCGTGGTGGGCGAGCACCACGGCGTCCTCGATGGCCTGGTTGCCGCCCTGGCCGAGGCTGGGCGTCATGGCGTGCGCGGCGTCGCCGACGAGGGCGGTGCGGCCCCGGTGGTAGGCGGTGAGCGGTGTGGTCAGGTGGCGCACGTCGTTGCGCAGGATGTCCTCGGGGCGTGCGGCGTCGATGATCGCGGGGATCGGGTCGTGCCAGTCGGCGAAGCGGCGGGCCATCTCGGCCTTCTCGCTGTCGGGGCCGTGGCCGCCTTCGGGCACGGTGGCGGTGCCGTACGCGTAGATCCTGCCGTCCTTGAGCGCGTGCGTTCCCCAGACTCCGCCGCGTCCCCAGGTCTCGTGCGGCTCGAAGGGGCGGCCGGGGTCGGGGATGACGAGGCGCCAGGCGGTGAAACCCGCGTACTCAGGCTGGGGATGCGCCGGGAAGAGAGCCGTGCGCACGGCCGAGTTGATGCCCTCCGCGGCGACCACGAGGTCCGCCTCGATGTCGCCGTCGTCGGTGGTGACTACGGCCCTGCGGTCGGCCGCGCCGGGGTCGGCGAGCTCCGCGCGCACCCCGGTGCGCAGGGCGTCTTCGGGCAGCGCGGAGACGAGCAGGTCGACGAGGGTCGCGCGGTGCAGGAGCACGAGCGAGCCGCCGAACTCCCGCGAGGCCGCCGTGGCGCTGGTGCGCACGAGCCAGCGTCCGTTCTGCGCGCGCATCCCGCCCCCGCCCTCCCAGGCGGCGAGCTCGCGGACCCGCTCGCCGAGGCCTAGGACGTCCAGGGCGCGCTGGGAGTTGGGGGCGAGCGCGATGCCCGCGCCGACGGGCTCCAGGGTGGCGGCCCGCTCCAGGACGGTGACCCGCCAGCCCGACAGGTGCAGGCCGATGGCGGCGGTGAGGCCGCCGATGCCGCCGCCGATGACGACCGCGTACGGCCGCCCGCCCCGCTCGGTCCTGCGCGCTTGCTGTCCCTGTGCCATGGCGCCTCCTCCACCCCGACCCACTACACCTGTAGTGGGCGATGACCCGACCGTACTACACCTGTAGTGGATGGCGATAGGGTGGCCACATGTCCGTACGCAGCACGGGGAAGCCCCGCACCGAACTGATCGCCGACACGGCACTCGCCCTGCTCACCGAGCGCGGCATGCGCGGTCTTACCCACCGGGCCGTGGACGAGGCGGCGGGGCTGCCGCAGGGATCGACGTCGAACCACGCACGCACCCGGCTCGCACTCCTGGAGGCCGCCGTGCGCCGGCAGGCGGAGCGCGAGGCGGTGGTTCTGGATCCCGGCGAGCTGCCGGACCCCGCAGGCGGCCGCGAGGCGCTGATCGCCTCACTCGCCCTGGCGCTGCACCGCTACCTCTCCGGCGACTTCCGCCAACTGCTCCTCTCCCGCTACGAACTGGCCCTCGAGGCGACCCGCAGACCGGAGCTGCGCGCCTACTACGACGCGACAGGGGCGCAGTTCAGGGAGCCGCTCACGGCCATGCTGCGAGCCGCGGGGTCGCCGGACCCCGAGCGGCACACGCTGGCCCTCGTGGCATGGACGGACGGCCTGCTCTTCTCGTGCGTGGCCGGGTCGTACCACGCCACGGTGCCGGGCGAGGAGGAACTGCGCGCGGGCTTCCGGGAGCTGCTGCGGGGGATGCTGGGCGAGGAGGAGTGCGGTACCGCCAGGTAGTCAGGCCCCTCCCCTGACCCCAGCGGACGCGTCCCTTCACCCATGCGGGGCATCCTGAGCCGATACCCTTCCCGAAGGGCGGGACAACCCAGCAGAGTTGCCCGAATGCACCGAACCACGACCACCGCGACGCTCCTGGTATCCGTGGCCGTCACCGCCGTCTCCGGCTGTGTGAGCGTCGAGCGGAAGCCCGCGCAAGGACCGGCCCCCGTGTC
>NZ_SRIC01000442.1 GCF_004684775.1 Streptomyces sp. MZ04 | reverse complement strand
CCCCCGATTCCGCCCCCAACTCCGGCAGTTCCGGGCACACCTACTGGGACGCCCTCGTCGCCGAGCGCAGCGGTGCGCGGCGTGGGCCCGGTACCGCGTTGGCAGCCGAGCGGGCCCGGCACGCGCGGATGACCGTGGTCGGGGCCGTCACCGAGCGGTGGGCGCCCGAGCAGGCCGGGCCCGTGCACGAGAACTGGCAGCTTGCCGCGCCCATCGGGCCCGCAACGGACCTGTGGGCGCTTGGCGCACTGCTGTTCCGTGCCGTGCAGGGGCATGCGCCGTATCCGGAAGAGAGCACGTTCGAGCTCGTCCAGCTGGTCTGCGCCGAGCCGCCCGCCTTCGCCGAGGAGTGCGGTCCGCTCCGGCCCGTCGTCGAGTCGCTGCTGCGGCAGGACCCCACCGAGCGGCTCGACTTCGAGGAACTGAACGGCTGGCTGCGGTCGTTGGTCCGTTCGGCGCCCGAGCCGGAGGCCGGTGCGAACGTCGTGCCCGCGCCGCCGTTCGACGCCCGACGGCTGCCCGTCATACGCCGCCGCGGCGAGATCGTGCGCAGGCGCCGCGCCGCCGCTCAGGCCGCCGCCGTGTCGCGGCAGAACGGGCGGCACAAGCACAAGGCCAAGGACAAGGCAAGGGACAAAGCCAAGGCAAGGGACAAAGCCAAGGACAAGGACAAGGCCAAGCGGGGGCGCGAGAGCCGGGCGGCGATGCCGGCGGCCGCTCCGCCGCCCAGACGCGCCGCCCCTCAGCGGCAGCCGCGAAGCAGCGCGGGACAGCCGCGCTCCCTGGGGCGCCTACTGCTCCTCCTCATACTCGTCGGCCTCGTCGCGGCAGTCGCGTACGCGATGGTCTTCATGCCGAAGTCGGGGGAGTCGGAAGGCGGCGACGGCGAGCGTGCCGGTTCCGCGGGAGAGGTCGGCAGCAGCCAGGCGCCGACGGCGGACAGCAGCTCCAGCGCGCGCCCCGGCCAGGACGGAAAGCCGGGCGACTCCGGTGAGCCGAGCGACAAGCCGGAGAAGAGCCCGAGTTCGGAGCAGCCGCAGACCAGCGGGCCCGAAGTGCCGCAGGGATTCACGCTCCGCAAGGACGCCGAGGGCTTCCGGGTGGCCGTAGCCAGCGGCTGGGACCGGCAGCCCAAGAACGGGCGCGGGCAGGTCCTTTACACTCACGGCGACTACCAGCTGATCGTCGTGCCGGGGCGGGACGGCACGGACGAGTACGGCAGCGATCCCATGAAGTACCAGCGGGAGCACGAGCGGGAACTGCAGCCGTTCCGGGACTCGACCTGGGCCACGTCCGGCGGGATGCGCAGCGTGGACGTGGGCGGGCGGACCATGGCCGAGGGGCAGTTCACCTGGCAGGACGCGGAAGGGCGCGAGATCTTCGTACGCAATCTCGCGATGTCCGTCGGCGGAAAGTACCACGTCGTGCAGCTCCGGGGACCCGAGGCCGAGCGGGACGAGGTGACGCGGCTCTTCGAGCAGGCGTCGGCGACCTACCAGGTCGCGGACTGACCTGTCAGGTCGCGGACTGGCCCTTCAGGTCGCGGACTGGTCCTTCAGGCAAGGAAGTTGACTGCCCGTGACCGGCACTTTCGGGTGCCCGGCCGCTGCGCAAGGCGGCGCGCCCACACGCGTGAAGCGTCACAGTGCGATCTCCGTGCACCCCCGAAGGTTCCCTGTACGCTGCCCTCTCCCTAATCTTGGCCCTGTCAAGACCAATGATGGGGAATCGTGAATCAGATGCAGGGCCTGCTCCTCGCGGGCCGCTACCGGCTCGGTGAGTCCATCGGGCACGGTGGCATGGGACGGGTGTGGCGCGCGCGGGACGAAGTCCTGCACCGGGCCGTCGCCGTCAAGGAGCTGACGGCCGCGCAGTGGGTGCAGGAGGCCGACCGCGCGATCCTCTTCGCTCGCACCCACGCGGAGGCGAGGGCCGCCGCCCGCATCAACCACCCCGCCGTGGTCACCGTCCACGACGTCCTCGAGTACGACGAGCGGCCGTGGATCGTGATGGAGCTGGTCGAGGGCTGTTCCCTCGCGGACGCCGTCAAGGAACGGGGCCGCGTCGAACCGCTCGAGGCCGCCCGCATCGGCCTGTGGACCCTGAAGGCCCTGCGCGCCGCGCACGCCGCCGGGGTCCTGCACCGCGACGTGAAGCCCGGCAACGTACTCCTGGCGGACGACCGGCGCATCCTGCTCACCGACTTCGGGATCGCGGCGATCGAGGGGGACACGACGATCACGCGGACCGGCGAGGTCGTCGGTTCCGTCGACTATCTGGCGCCCGAGCGGGTCAGCGGCGCCGACCCCGGGCCCGCTTCCGACCTGTGGGCGCTCGGCGCCACGCTCTACACGGCGGTCGAGGGGAACTCTCCCTTCCGGCGTACGTCGCCGCTGGGCACCATGCAGGCCGTGGTCACCGAGGAGCCCGCGCCGCCCGAGCACGCGGGCGCGCTCGCACCCGTCATCAGCGCTCTCCTGCGCAAGGACCCGGAGGCCCGGCCCACCGCGGAGGAGGCCGAGCTGATGCTCGCCGAGGCGGCGGAGGGGCGGCGGCCGAGCGGGGCGCAGGCGTACGTTCCGACGCAGGTGCACGCGACCGGGCGGCAGCCGGTGCAGCACGAGCCCATGCAGCAACAGCCGGTGCAGCACGAGCGCATGCAGCAGCAGCCGGTGCAGCACGAGCCCATGCAGCAGCAGCCGGTGCAGCAGCGGCCCGTGCCGCAGGCCGCCTACTCGGCAGAGGCGGGGACTGCCGTCCATGGCGCGACGGGAGCGGCCGCCCACGGACACGGCAGCTCCGGCACGTTCGTCCACAGCGGCCACCCCGACCACTCCCACCGCCCCCAGAAGCGCCGCAAGTGGCCCGTGATCGTCTCCCTGGTCGCCGCCGCCGCACTGCTCGGTGGCGGCGGAGCCGCCGCGTATCTGTACCTCGGGGACGGCAAGCACGAGGCCAGTACGCAGTCGGGGGACGGGGATCCCGGCAAGGCCGTCGGCGGCATCCCCGCCGACTGGCCGCGGGTCAACGACCCCGAAGGCTTCAGCCTCAGGCTGCCCAAGAACTGGGCACGTGAGATGGACGGCAACCAGATCGACTACACGCCGGACCACGGACGCCATTTCGTACGCATCAGTGTCGACCGCAAGACGGCGTGGGAGAGCCCCTACCTGCACCAGCTCGACCTGGAGAAGAACCTGAAGGTCAAGCTGCCCGCCTACAAGCGGCTGCAGCTGGACTCGAACACCTACCGCGACCGGCCCGGCGCCCTCTGGGAGTTCAGCTGGACGGCGGGGGCGAACGACACGACGGCGGGAAAGCGCCGCGCCATCTCGCAGTCGTATCTCAGCCGCGACGGCATCGAGTACGTGGTCTACATGTCCTCCCCCGCCGAGGACTGGGACACCGCGCGGCAGCAGTTCGACGCGATCCTCCGGAGCTTTGGCGAGAAGCCGGTCAACTAGGCGCGCACGAGGCGGGCGGTGCGGGCGGCCGGAACCAGTCCGCCGCCCGGGCCCGCAGGGTCCGTGCCCGCACGGGTGGGGCATGATAGCCGCATGGGGAGCGTGGGGGACAACGCCCGGGTCATAGCTGGCCGTTACCGCCTTGAGGCGCGGCTCGGCCGGGGCGGCATGGGCGTGGTCTGGCGGGCCACCGACCAGTTCCTCGGGCGCCAGGTCGCCGTCAAGGAACTCGCCCTCGACGAGACGCTCTCCGATGCCGAGGCGCTGCAGCAGCGCGAACGCACCCTGCGCGAGGCGCGGGCGGCCGCGCAGCTCAGGCATCCGCACATCATCGTCGTACACGACGTGGTGGTGCAGGACGAACACCCTTACATCGTCATGGAGTTGATCGAGGGCGGCTCGCTCGCGGGGCGGATCTCGAGGTCCGGGCCGATGGACGCGCGGACGGTGGCCCAGATGGGCATCGACCTGCTCGGCGCGCTGCGTGTCGCGCACGCCGCGGGGGTGCTGCACCGCGACATCAAGCCCGCGAACGTACTCCTGGAGGAGGCGACCGGCCGCGTCGTCCTCACCGACTTCGGCATCGCGCAGGTCAGCGGGGCGACGACGCTCACCGAGACCGGGTCGTTCGTGGGCTCGCCCGAATACACCGCGCCCGAGCGGATGTCGGGCGAGACCACCGGGCCCGCGTCCGACCTCTGGTCGCTGGGAGCGCTCCTCGTCGCCGCGCTGACCGGGGAGTCGCCCTTCCGCAGGGACTCGATCGGCGGTGTGCTGCACGCCGTCGTCTTCGACGAGATACGCCCGCCGCCCGCCGCCGCACCGCTGCTGCCCGTCGTACTCGGCCTCCTGGAGCGCGATCAGCGGCGGCGCTTCGACGTGGCGGAGGCGGAGCGGCTGCTTCGGCTGTACGTCGACACGGGGCGGATGCCGTCGACGGCGGCGGGCCGGGCGGGCGGTCAGCCGTCGGCACTGCCGGCCGGCTACACGCCGACCCGGCGCGACCTGCCGGTGCGTCCGCCGGTGGGGCCTGCCGCGCCCTTCCGGGGGCGTCGCCGCGTGATGCTGATCGCCGCCGCGCTGGTGGCCGCCGTGGCGGGGGCCGGGGTGTCGGCAGCCGCGCTCCTGATG
>NZ_SRIC01000441.1 GCF_004684775.1 Streptomyces sp. MZ04 | reverse complement strand
CATGAGCGTCTCGTGGGCTCGGAGATGTGTATAAGGGACAGGGGCTGAGGCGGGGCGGCCCTCCCCAAACGCCGGAGGGGCTGAAAGATCCCCTCCGGCGTTCGACGACTACGGGACGAGCTTGAGCAGCCGGTTCGGTGAACCGGTACCGGGGCTGGTCACCTTGCCCGCCGTGGACCCGTTCACCAGCGCGGACGCGACCTGCGTCGGGGTCGCCGACGTGTGGCCCGCCAGGTACACCGCCGCCGCACCGGCGACATGCGGCGTCGCCATCGACGTACCGGAGATGGTGTTGGTGGCCGTGTCGCTCGTGTTCCAGCCCGCCTTGATCGAGACGCCCGGCGCGAAGATGTCCAGGACCGAGCCGTAGTTGGACCAGCTGGCCTTGGCGTCCGTGTTGCCGGTGGCGCCGACCGTGATGGCCTCGGGGACCCGCGCGGGGGACGACGAGGAGGCGTTGACGCCCTCGTTGCCCGCCGCGACCGCGTAACTGACGCCGTCGGCGATGGACTTCTTCACCGCGTTGTCGAGGGTGGTGGACGCGCCGCCGCCGAGCGACATGTTGGCCACGGCGGGGGCTCCCGCGGCGTGGTTGCTCGTCACCCAGTCGATGCCCGCGATGACACCGGCGGTCGTGCCGGAGCCGTTGTTGTCGAGCACGCGGACGGCCACGATCTTGGCCTTCTTGGCGACGCCGTACGTCTTGCCCGCGATGGTCGTGGCGACATGCGTGCCGTGGCCGTTGCCGTCCTGGGCGGTGGAGTCACCGTCCACGGCGTCGTAGCCGTTTACCGCGCGGCCGCTGATCTCGGCGTGCGAGATGCGTACGCCGGTGTCGATGACGTACGCGGTGACGCCCGAGCCCGCGGTGTCCGGGTAGGTGTAGGTGCCGGACAGCGGCAGGCTCGTCTGGTCGATGCGGTCCAGGCCCCAGGGAGCGCTGGTCTGGGTCGCGTCGGCCCGGAGGGTGCGGTTCTGCTCGACGGAGGCGACCGCGGGATCGGCCGCGAGTCTCTTCGCCTCCGTCGTGCTCAGGCTCGCGGTGTAGCCGTTGAGCGCGGACTTGAAGGTCTTGTGCACCGACCCGCCGTACTCGGCCATCAGATCCTTGCCCTGGCCCGACGCGGCCTTGAAGCCCGAACTCTGCTTCAGCGTCACGATGTAGCTGCCCTTGACGGCGTCGGCAGAGCCGGCCCCGATGACGGTGCCCTCGGCGGGTGCGGCCTGGGCCGGCAGGGCGGTGACCGCGCCGAACAGCGTGGCGGCGGTGGCGGTCGAGATCGCCGCGGCGATCGCGGTCTTCTTGCTGCGCAGCATTGCCATGGTGAGGGAGTCCTCCTCATAGGCGGCGCGCGCCCTGGGTCGGGCGGCGCAACTGTGGGGGCGCGTGCGGGATCGCACACACAGCCGGGAGCGGTGCGTTCCACTCCCGGCGCGATCAGCAGACTGGCCGCTCTACGGGCGTAGATCAAGGGAGTTGGGGTCTTGTCATGCGTCTGTCACACGACTGAAATCGAACGCGCGGCGAACTTGGGGCGCATGCACAAGTGGTGGCCGGAGAGGGGTACTTGCGTGGCCGGAGTCGGGCCCCGGCTCCGGTCGGTCGACGCGCCTCTCGGTGGAATCCGCCTCCCACTCGCGGCCGATCGACCGGATCAGCGCGGGGTACACCCCCAGGTGCCGGAAGGGGGCGATGGCGGCCATGTAGGCGGAGCCGAGCAGCCCGTTGGGCTTCACGATGACGGCCATCTGGCCGCGGTGGCCGCCGGATCCGTCCGGCACCCAGCCGATGTGCATCAGTGCGTGCACCGTCTTGTTGCTCAGCTCGGCGACCCACTCGTCGTGCGTCTGGTAGACGGATGTGAACGGACCCGTGGGGAAGCCGGGCCCCCGAGTGCCCTCGCGGAGGTCGGCGGGCAGCCGGTCCCGCAGTGACGCCACCCGCCCGCCGACGCCAGCAGCGTATGTACGGCACCGTATAGATGGGGTCGTGGCCGGGAAGTGGGCCCCTGGGGCAGACGCCCCTGGTGTCGAAAAACTATCAGCGCTAGTTTGGTGCGCGGACGACTATCAGGAGGATGCGATGAAGGCCCACGACGGGATGTACATCGGCGGAGCCTGGCGCCCCGCCGCAGGCACGGACACGATCGAGGTCGTGAACCCGGCCGACGAGCAGGTCATCGACCGGGTGCCGGCCGGCACGGCACAGGACGTCGACGCCGCGGTGCGCGCCGCCCGCGACGCCTTCCCCGCCTGGTCCACGACGCCGCCCGCCGAGCGTGCCGCGCTCATCGGCGCGCTGCGCGACCAACTGGTCGCCCGCAAGGACGAGATCGCCGAGACCGTGACGGCCGAGCTCGGCTCCCCGCTCCCGTTCTCGCAGATGGTGCACGCCGGGGTGCCGATCCTGGTCGCGGGCTCGTACGCGGATCTCGCCGCGACGTACTCCTTCGAGGAGAAGATCGGCAACTCCACCGTCTACCTGGAACCGGTCGGCGTGGTCGGCGCGATCACGCCCTGGAACTACCCCCTCCACCAGATCGTCAACAAGGTCGCCCCCGCGCTCGCCGCGGGCTGCACCGTGGTTCTCAAGCCCGCCGAGGACACCCCGCTCACCGCCCAGCTCTTCGCCGAGGCCGCGCACGAGGCGGGCATCCCCGCCGGTGTCTTCAACCTGGTCACCGGCCTCGGCCCGGTCGCGGGCCAGGCGCTCGCCGAGCACGAGGGCGTCGACCTGGTCTCCTTCACCGGCTCCACGGCGGTCGGCAAGCAGATCGGCGCCACCGCGGGCGCCGCGGTCAAGCGCGTCGCCCTGGAGCTCGGCGGCAAATCCGCGAACGTCATCCTGCCGAGCGCGGACCTGGCCAAGGCCGTGAACGTCGGCGTCGCCAACGTCATGTCCAACTCCGGCCAGACGTGCAGCGCTTGGACTCGCATGCTGGTGGACTCCGCGCGCTACGACGAGGCGGTGGAGCTCGCCGCGGCGGCCGCCGCCAAGTACGGCTCCCGCATCGGCCCCGTCGTCAACGCCAAGCAGCAGGCTCGCGTGCGGGGTTACATCGAGAAGGGTGTCGAGGAGGGCGCGCGCGTGGTCGCGGGTGGCGCCGAAGCGCCGCACGAGCAGGGCTACTTCGTCCAGCCCACCGTCTTCGCCGACGTCACCCCCGAGATGACGATCGCCCAGGAGGAGATCTTCGGGCCGGTCGTCTCGATCATCAGGTACGAGGACGAGGACGACGCCCTGCGCATCGCCAACGGCACCGTGTACGGGCTCGCGGGCGCGGTCTGGGCGGCCGACGACGCGGAGGCGGTCGCCTTCGCCCGCCGCATGGACACCGGCCAGGTCGACATCAACGGCGGCAGCTTCAACCCCCAGGCGCCGTTCGGCGGTTACAAGCAGTCCGGGGTGGGCCGGGAGCTGGGCCCGCACGGCCTGACGGAGTACCTGCAGACCAAGTCCCTCCAGTTCTGAGCCCTGAGCTCTGAGTCCCTTCCTGTTCCGCGCCTTTTGAGGAGTACGTCATCGTGGTCCGCGCCGCTGTTCTGCCCGCCGTCGGGTCTCCTCTGGAGATCACCGAGATCGACCTGCCCGAGCCGGGCCCCGGCCAGCTGCGGGTGCGTCTGGCCGCCGCCGGGGTCTGCCACTCCGACCTGTCCCTGACCAACGGCACGATGCGGGTTCCGGTGCCTGCGGTGCTCGGGCACGAGGGCGCGGGGACGGTGGTGTCCGTGGGCGCCGATGTCACCCATGTCGCGCCGGGTGACGGGGTGGTGCTCAACTGGGCGCCGTCCTGCGGCAGTTGTCATGCCTGTTCGCTCGGTGAGGTGTGGCTGTGCGTCAACGCGCTTGCGGGGGCCTCCGATGTGTACGCCCACCGCTCCTCGGACGGCGTTGATCTCCACCCCGGTCTGAACGTCGCCGCGTTCGCCGAGGAGACGGTGGTGGCGGCCAACTGTGTCCTGCCGGTCCCCGACGGTGTCCCGCTCACCGACGCGGCCCTGCTCGGCTGCGCCGTACTCACCGGGTACGGCGCGGTGCACCACTCGGCGAAGGTCCGCGAGGGCGAGACGGTGGCCGTCTTCGGGGTCGGCGGGGTGGGCCTCGCGACCCTCCAGGCGGCGCGGATCGCGGGGGCCTCACAGATCGTCGCGGTCGATGTCTCCCCGGAGAAGGAGGAGTTGGCGCGTTCGGCGGGGGCTACGGAGTACGTCGTCGCCTCCGAGACCACCCCCAAGGCCATCCGCAAGCTGACCGGCGGTCAGGGCGTGGACGTGGCGGTGGAGTGCGTGGGGCGTGCGGTGACGATCCGGGCTGCGTGGGAGTCGACGCGGCGGGGCGGGCGGACGACGGTGGTCGGTATCGGCGGCAAGGATCAGCAGGTCACCTTCAACGCCCTGGAACTCTTCCACTGGGGGCGGACGCTTTCGGGCTGCGTGTACGGGAACTCGGACCCGGCGGTGGACCTGCCGGTCCTGGCGGAGCATGTCCGGGCGGGGCGCCTGGACCTGGGGGGCCTGGTGACGGATCGGATCGCTCTGGACGGCATCCCGGCGGCCTTCGAGAACATGGTGGCGGGGAAGGGTGGTCGCTGTCTCTTATACA
>NZ_SRIC01000440.1 GCF_004684775.1 Streptomyces sp. MZ04 | reverse complement strand
GGATACAGCGGGATCGGCCCCGCGCAGTGGGCCTCGCTCGCCGGGTCGGGGGCGCTCGCCCTGTTCGGGTTCGGGGGCCTGGCGCGGGGCCGGGTCGGCAAGGCGTGGGTGCTCACCCTCTTCGGGCGGTACCGCGGCAGCGTCCGCAGGACCGGTCTGATGTGGGTCAACCCGCTCCTGCTGCGCCGCCGCGTCGACGTACGCCTGAGGCACTGGCGCAGTGAACCGATGCCGGCCGTGGACCGGGGCGGGGTCGCGCTGCGGGTCGTCGTGCTCGTCGTATGGCGGGTCAAGGACGCGGCGCGGGCGACGCTCGGCGTCGCCGACCACCAGGAGTATCTGCGGGAGTGCGTCGAGTCGGCGACGGCCCGCGTGCTCTCCCGGCTGCCCGCCGACGCCTTCCACGACGACACCCCGACCCTGCGCGACGCGGACGCCGTCGGCGACGCGCTGACCCGGATGCTCGCCGCGGAGGCCGAGCCGGTCGGCATCGAGGTCTTCTCGGCCCAGCCGACCCGTATCGAGTACGCCCCCGAGGTCGCGGAGACCATGCACCGCCGCCGGGTCGAAGCCCTGGACGCCCGGCACCGCGACACCGTGCTCACCTCGGTGGTGGACTCCGTCGAGGACACGGTGACCCGGCTGACCACCCGTGGCCTGGTCGAGCTCGACGACTACGAGCGCAAGGCCTTGGTCAAGGACCTGACGGTGGCGTTCTATACGGGGCATGGAGACCGCTGACCCCGCCACGCCCGAACTGACCGCCCTCGCCAAGGACGCCTGGAAGCTGACCGCAGGCCGGCCCCGCACCCTCCTCGGGATCGCGGGGCCGCCAGGTGCCGGCAAGTCGACGCTCGCCCGTGCCCTTGTGGCGGCCATCGGCGAGGGCGCCGCATATCTGCCGCTCGACGGATTCCACCTGTCCAACGCCCAGTTGGAGCGCCTCTCCCTCGCCTCCCGCAAGGGTTCGGAGCCGAGCTTCGACGTCCGGGGATACGTCGCGCTGCTCGGCCGGGTCCTCGATGACACCGGCGCGGACATCTACGTACCCGATTACGACCGCACCCTCCACGAGCCGGTGGCCGCCCGGCACCGCGTCCCGCCGGTCGCCCGGCTCGTCGTCACCGAGGGGAATTATCTCGCCTGCGATCTGCCCGGCTGGCGCGCGGCACGGGAGCTGATGGGGGAGTGCTGGTACGTGGGGGCACCTGCGGAGGTACGTCAAACACGCCTGATCGAACGGCAGTTGGCGGGCGGCAGGACGCCTGACGGGGCCCGCGCGTGGGTGGCGACGAACGACGATCCGAACGGCGATCTCGTGGAGAGGTCGCGCCATCGTTGCGACAGGATCCTCTCCACACTTGGTATGGACATGTTCAACTACCGGCCATAATCTGAACTTGGTCTAGACCGCAGAACTCGCCCCGCAGCGCGCGCACAGCTCACGAAACTCCCCACGTTTCCCCCTGGAGCGGCAGCATGCGAAACAAGAAGACGTACGCGGCCCTGCTCGGCGTCACCACGTTCGGGGCCCTCGCGCTCTCGTCCGGCGGCGCGAGCGGTCACGGCTACACGGACCTGCCGGCCAGCCGCCAGATCAACTGTGCCAACGGCACGGTGAGCGGCTGCGGTTCCATCCAGTACGAACCCCAGAGCGTCGAGGGCCCCAAGGGCTTCCCGGCGGCGGGTCCCGCCGACGGCAAGATCTGCTCGGCCGGCATCGGCGGCTTCGACTCGCTCAACCAGCCGAAGGCGCCGGGCGGCGGCGCCTGGCCGACGACCAGTGTCAGCGGCGGGCAGAGCTACACCTTCCGCTGGCAGTTCACGGCACGCCACCGCACCACGGACTTCAAGTACTACATCACCAAGCAGGGTTGGGACGAGAGCAAGCCGCTGACCCGGGCCGCGCTCGACACCACCCCGTTCCTCGACGTCCCCTACGGTGGACAGCAGCCGCCCGCCACGCTCTCGCACGCCGGGACGATCCCCGGCGGCAGGAGCGGGCACCACGTGATCGTCGCGGTGTGGACGGTCCACGACACGTCGAACGCCTTCTACTCCTGCTCGGACGTCAAATTCTGAGCTTGGCTTGAGGACCTGAGGCTCTCCCCACGGGTAGGTTCTGCGCACGCCGTCCATGACCGGGACGGCGTGCGCAACTATCGGGGGACAGCCATGGAGTTGATGCTCTACGTCGTACCGGCCCTGATCGGGGCCGTGGTGATCGCGATGGCGGTCAAGGTGATCAAGCGCTTCCTGGAGCTCAGGCGGGCCTGGTCCAGCGGCCTCACCGCGGAGGCGCGCTGCCTGCGCACGTATACGACGACGAGCCGCAGCAGCGACAGCGGCCACACCATGACCACGGTGCACCACGTCTACGAGTTCACGCCATCCGGCGGCCGCGCGGTCCGCTTCGAGGAGGAGAACGGTCCGGCGACGACCGTCGAGGGCGACTTCGTCACCGTCCACTACACGGCAGACCGCCCCGAGAAGGCGACGGCGCACGCGCCGAGCCCCGTCAAGAGCGCGGCGAGCACGCTAGGCCTGCTCTGCTTCTTCGGCGTCATGCTCGCCTTCTGCGTCTTCTCCATGGTGACGGCGAGCGACATGATCGGGTCAGACATCCCGTAGCGCCCTCCTCATCTGACGAGGCATCAATTATGGTGCGCGGCCATGAAGAGCACTGGGAGCACTGGGAGCACTGGGAGCGCCGGGAGTTCCGGGAGTACGAGTACGGTCGCGGAGCTCGTGCAGGCGAGGTGGGGCGACCACCGCCCCGGCCTGCACTTCGAACACGCCCAACTGACCCACCACCAGATCGCGGCGGGCGCGGCCGCGAGGGCGGAGCTCCTCGCGGACCTGCTGCCGCGGGGAGCCGAGCCGCACATCGGGGTGCTGCTCGACAACACCCCCGAGTACCCGCTGTGGCTGAGCGCGGCGGCGCTCGCGGGCGCGGCGGTGGCGGGCATCAACCCCACCCGCAGAGGCGCCGAGCTGGCACGCGACATCGTCCACACGGACTGCCGGGTCCTGATCACGGAACGATCCCACCTCCCGCTCCTGGACGGCCTCCAACTCCCGGACGTACGCGTCCTGGTGACGGATTCGGACGCGTACGGCGAACTCCTCGCGCCGTACGCCGACGCGACCCCGCAGATATCTCCCGCCGCGACGCCCGCCGCCCGGATGCTGCTCTACTTCACCTCGGGTTCGACGGGCGCGCCCAAGGCGGCGATCTGCAGCCAGGGCCGCCTGGCCGCGGCGGGCCAGTCCCTGGTCACCCACTTCCAGGTCCGGCCGACCGACACCCACTACGTCTGCATGCCCATGTTCCACGGCAACGCGGTGATCGCGGACTGGGCGCCGGCGCTCGCGGCCGGGGCGGGGGTGGCGCTGCGGCGGCGCTTCTCCGCCTCGGCGTTCCTGGGCGACGTACGCGCGTACGGGGCGACGTACTTCACCTATGTGGGCCGGGCGGTGCAGTACCTCCTGGCGACGCCCGAGCGGGCCGACGACACCCAGAACCCCCTCCGCATGGGCTTCGGCACGGAGGCCGGGGCGGTGGACGCGGCGCGGTTCGAGAAGCGGTTCGGGGTGCGCCTTGTGGAGGGGTACGGGTCGTCCGAGGGCGGCGCGGCGATCCAGCGGACGCCGGGGACGCCGGCCGCGGCGATCGGCCGGCCGGCGCCGGGGGACGAGCTCGCGGTGGTGGATCCCGGCACGTTTCTGGAATGCCCGCCCGCGGTCTTCGCCTCGGACGGCCGACTGCTCAACGGGGATGCGGCGATAGGGGAGTTGGTGAACAAGGGGCGCAGTCCCTTCGAGGGGTACTGGCGCAATGCGGAGGCGGACGCGGCACGGCTGCGGGGCGGTTGGTACTGGACGGGGGACCTCTTCTACCGCGACGCGGAGGGGTTTCTCTATTTCGCGGGGCGCACGGACGACCGGCTCCGCGTGGACAGCGAGAATCTGGCGGCGGCGGTGATCGAGAACATCCTGGCCCGCTATGAGGGTGCGGCGGCCGTGGCGGTGTACGCGGTGCCGGACCCGGTGGCAGGGGACCAGGTGATGGCGGCGGTTTCTCCCCGCCTCGGGGCGGAGTTCGACCCCCTCACTTTCGCCGAGTTCCTCCTCTCCCAGCCGGACCTGGGGACGAAGATGGCGCCGCGCTTTGTGCGGGTGGTTCCGCGGATGCCGGTGACGGCGACGAACAAGGTGGCGCGGAGCGCTCTGCGGAAGGCGGGCTTCCGTTGCCCCGACCCGGTCTGGTGGCGCCCCCCGGGTTCGGCCTCCTACCGCCCGCTGACGCCCCCGGACGTCACCTCGCTCCTGGCCCAGTACCGCGCCCACGCCCGCGAGGGACTACTCCCCAGCTGAACGGTGCCCCGCAGGCGAACCGCTGACCGCAGCCGAAGCTGCCGGGACGCCATACCCTGCCCCCATGGTCCAGGAGAGCGTGTGGACGGCGCTGAGGCGGCGGGGGTATCTGGCGAGCAGTGCTCCATGGCGTGCCCTGGGATACCTCGGGGGAGGCATCGTCCTCGGCGTGGTCGTGCTCATCGGCGGCCTTGCCGCGGCCCTCGTCGGCGTCGCGCTCAGCCTCGTACTCATCGGCCTGCCCCTCCTCGCCCTGCTCGCCTTCACCGGCATCCCCGTCGCCGCCCTGGAGCGCCGCCGCCTCCGCCACGTGGATCCCGGTCCCGCGC
>NZ_SRIC01000439.1 GCF_004684775.1 Streptomyces sp. MZ04 | reverse complement strand
TCTCCAACGGCGCCTCTCGGGCCCGGTGACACCACCCCCCAGGTCATCGGTTCGACAGGGGGCAACAGTCATGCCGGGCCCGGAGGCCAGCGGTCCCATTGCGGAACCGCGAAGAAGATAACGGGGCGCGAACGCCTAGGCACCTGGGTCCCGCACGCCCGTCACCACCCGTAAGTGTGTCAATTGCCTTCCCTTGCCGGGAAGTTAACGGCTCAATACCAGGGTTGCCCTGCAGTCTCATCCGACACCCTGGGGAGCCGCCACATGTGCGAGGACGAACTACATCACCGCAGCAGAGCCACCGACACACCCCTGAACCGGCGCGGACTCCTAGTGACGGGAGCCGCCGCCGCGCTTACGTTGAACAGCGTGAGCTTCGCGAGCGCCGCAGGGCGCGCATCCGGAAGTGACGACGAGACCAAGGTGGTGCGCGGCACGCTGCCCACCGGTTCGCCCGACTTCGTGTATCTGCCGGTCGAAGTTCCCGACGGCGTACGGGAGATCCACGTCGCGTACAAGTACGAGAAGGCGACGGTCCCGGCGGGCACCCAGAACAACGCGCTCGACATCGGCGTCTTCGACCAGCGCGGCACAGCGCTCGGCGGCAAGGGCTTCCGCGGCTGGTCGGGCGGCGCACGCACGGAGTTCTTCATCCGCGCCGACGACGCGACACCCGGCTACATCCCGGGCCCGGTCAAGGCGGGCACCTGGAACATCGCGCTCGGCCCGTACACGGTCGCCCCGCAAGGCCTGCCCTACGAGGTGACGATCACCCTCAAGTACGGGGAGCCGGGCAAGACTCCGCGCCCCGTCTATCCACCGGACCGCGCAAAGGGCCGGGGCCGAGCCTGGTACCGCGGCGACTGCCACCTCCATTCCTGGTACTCGGACGGCAGGCGCACCCCGGCCGAGATCGCGGCGCTCGCGCGCGCCGCGGGCCTGGACTTCATCAACTCCTCCGACCACAACACGCACTCCGCACACCCCCATTGGGCGGACCAGGCGGGCGACGATCTCCTGGTCATGCTGGGCGAGGAGGTCACAACCCGCAACGGCCACGTGGTCGCACTCGGCACGGACCCCAACACGTTCATCGACTGGCGCTACCGCGCCCGGGACAACCGCTTCGGCAAGTACGCGCGCGAGATCCGCGACGCGGGCGGCCTGGTCGTCCCCGCCCACCCGCACGCCACCTGCGTCGGCTGCAACTGGAAGTTCGGCTTCGGCGAGGCGGACGCGGTGGAGGTGTGGAACGGCGCGTACACCCCGGACGACGAGGTCTCGCTGGCCGACTGGGACAGCACCCTCGTCGCGTCGGTGCGCGGCCGCAAGCCGTGGATCCCCGCGATGGGCAACAGCGACGCCCACCGCGACCCCGACCCGGTCGGCACCCCGCAGACGGTCGTCCTGGCCGACGACCTGACCCGCGAGGCCATCCAGGCGGGCATCCGCGCGGGCCACAGCTACGTGGCCGAGTCCAAGAACGTATCGCTGAAGTTCACGGCGACGGGCGGCAAGGGCAGCCAGGCAGGCATCGGCGAACGCCTCCCGGTCGGCCCCGACGCCCCGGTGACGATCCGCCTCGACGTGACGGGCACCCCCGCCTGCACGATCCGCTTCGTGACGGACCAGGGCGTCCTCTTCACGTCCCCGCCCCTCCCCGAATCCGGCACAGGCACGGCCGAGTGGCAGACGACGGCCTCATACGCGGCGTACGTACGAGCGGAGGTCCGCCACGCCCCGGTGGTGACGGGCCTGCCGGGCCCTCTGGCGGCGTTCACCAACCCGATCTTCTTGGGCGGCTGAGGGCTCCGCGGAAGTGGCAAAGTAGGGAGACTTCCGGTGGTGGCACCCGCCGCCGGAGGCGTCACCCTGCAACCGGGAGATCCGGCCAGGGAGTGATCGAGGACCGTGAGGTCCTCACCAGCCGCTCACACACCAGCGGCGGCATCGGCATCGGCGAGCAGCGGGTCTTCGTCCTCGATCGGCATGGGAAGCCACTCATGCCCTGCCATCCGGCGCGAGCGCGGACGCTGCTGGAGCGTGGGCGAGCACGCGTCGCCCGCCTCGCCCCGTTCACCATCCGCCTCATCGACCGCACCCTCGCCGAATCCGAGGTCGACGGCGTACAGCTCCGGATCGATCCCGGCAGCAAGGCCACAGGAATCGCGCTGACGGACGAGAAGCAGGAGGTCCGGCTCGGCGGCCCTCCCGTAACGGTGCGGCGCGGGCTCGTATCCGTCGAGTTACGGCATCGCGGCGCGCAGATCAGGACCAAGATGCACAGGCGCGCGACCCTGCGGCAAGACTCACACCCTGGACGCGCTGTGTGTAGGGGAGCTGGGCGAAGCCGGCTGTATCGTCCGCCACCCCGTACGGCCATGTGTCGTCGGCAGCCAAGGCCGTGGCACCTACCAGCGCACGCTGACCGACGCCCACGGCTTCCCCCGGCTGCAACGGCCACGCGCCAAGCGCCACTTCGGATTCACTACCGGTGACCTCGTCGCCGCCCACGTCCCGAAGGGTAAGAAGGCCGGGCGCCACCGGGGGCGCGTCGCCGTACGGAGCGACGGCTACATGAACATCCGGACCACGACCAAGCTGGTGACCGGTATCCACCACCGCCGCATCCGTCTGCTCCAGCGCGGCGACGGCTACAGCTACGCCCCAGGCGACCCGGAGGTGCGGCCTGGCCCGTGAGCCGGGCCGCCCGGCCGGTCAGTCCGCGACGACGAGCGTCGGGGTGTCGCGCTTGAGGACCTCGCCCCGGAAGAACGCCGGGCTCTTGCGGCTCATGACCAGCATGATCGCCACGCCGAGGAGCAGCAGGCCCACGCCGATCACGAAGACCGAGCCGACGCCGAAGACCGAGGAGCCGCTGCCGTACTCCGGGTTCCACATGTCGATCAGGGTCTTGGTGAAGACGCCGGTCAGAAGGATGCCGCCGAGGGCCGGGAGCAGGCCCTTGAAGACGAAGTCCCGTACGGAGCCGAAGAGGTCGCGGCGGAAATACCACACGCAGGCGAAGGCCGTCAGCGCGTAGTAGAAGCAGATCATGAGGCCGAGGGCGTAGATCGTGTCGACCAGGACGTGCTCGGAGACCAGCGTCATGACCGTGTAGAAGACCGCCGTCGCGATGCCCGCCGTGACCGTCGCGCGGCCAGGGGTCTTGAAGCGCGGGTGGACGCGTGCGTACGACTTCGGGAGCGCCTCGTAGGTGGACATCGCCAGGACCGTGCGGGCCACCGGGATGAACGTCGTCTGCAGGCTCGCGGCCGCCGACGCGAGGACGGCGACGAAGAGCAGGATGCCGAGCGTCGGGCCCATCACCGGACCTGCCAGTACGGCGAAGACGTTGTCAGAAGTGTCGGGGTTGGCGAGGCCGAGGCCCTTGGTGCCCGAGCCCACCACCATCTGCGCGGCGACAGCCGTCGCGAGGTAGGAGCCCACGAGCACGACCATCGCGATGAGCGCGGCGCGGCCGGGCGTCTTGTCGCTGCCGGTCGTCTCCTCGTTGGCAGCCAGACAGGCGTCCCAGCCCCAGTAGATGAAGATGGCGAGCGAGAGGCCGGCGGTGAAGGAGGAGAACGACTTCACCGCGAACGGGTTCAGCCACGACCACGAGAAGTCGGCCGACATCGGGAACTCCGCGCTGCCCGACTTCTGGAACGCCATCACCACGAAGATCGCGAGCACCGCCAGCTGCAACCCCACCAGCGCGTACTGCACCCCCTTGGTAGCCGTCATCCCCCGATAGCTGATGGCCGTAGCCGCGGCGATCAGGGCGAGGCACGTGAGGATGTGGACGGCCTTGTTGTCGTCCAGGGCGGCCACCGAGTCGTTGCTCGTGATTTCGCCCGCCAGGAGCCAGAAGTACGAGGTCGCCACGCCTGCCAGGTTGGAGAGGACGATGATCGTCGCGATGACCAGGCCCCAGCCGCACATCCAGCCGATCCGCGGGCCGAAGGCCTTGACGGTCCAGGTGAAGGACGTGCCGCAGTCGGGCATGGCCTTGTTGAGCTCGCGGTAGGCGAAGGCCACCAGGAGCATCGGCAGGAAGCCCGCGAGGAAGACCGCGGGCATGGCCAGACCGACCTCGCCGGCTGTGGAGCCGAGGGTCGAGGTCAGGCAATAGACGGGGGCGACGGTCGAGATGCCGATGACGGCGCTGCCCATGAGGCCGACGGAGTTCCCGCCGAGGCCTTTGGCGCGTACGCCCCCGTCGGGGGCGTCGCTTACCGTGTCTCCGGCCTGGGGCCGTACGTCCAACTGGCTCATGAACAGGACGTTAAGTCCTACGGTTTCCACATCCGGAGGGATGAGGTCCGGATCTTTCGGCTTCCAATCGATGGATGAATCGGGCAGACGCCATCGATTGATTGACTTCTCAACCGAATCGGTCCGTCATTGCCAGGCAAATCCCGGACCGTCCGGTATGCGGGAACCGCAGCACTGTCCGTTTTGCCCGTTTCAAAATTTTCCTGAGCGTCATCTCACACTTCACATAACGGACCTTTCGCGAGACACTGTCGCCCGTTTCGTTCCGTTGGCTCCCGTTTGCGCACTCATCCCGGCCAGACGATCGACTGCAGCTCGCTGTACGCGTGCAGCGCGTACGACCCCACGTCCCGGCCCACCCCGCTCTTCTTGAACCCGCCGAACGGCGCCTCCATGTTCCGCCCGATGGTGTTCACCCCGACCCCGCCC
>NZ_SRIC01000043.1 GCF_004684775.1 Streptomyces sp. MZ04 | reverse complement strand
CCGGGGGACCCCACCCCCCTCGGCCGCGACGCCGCCCGCTGGGCCCTGCTGTACCCGGCCGCGCACGACCGCCCTCGGATCGAGCCGGCCGAGCAGCACCTCGCCCAGCGCGAGAGCAACCCCCTCTTCCGCGTGCGGTACGCCCACTCCCGCACCCGCGCCCTCACACGCAACGCCGCCGCCCTCGGCTTCGACGCCGCCCCCGGTGACGTAGAAGACGTAGAAGAAGGGCGGGCCCTGGTCGACGCCATCGGTGACTACCCCCGCGTCCTCGCCTCCGCCGCCCGGCAGCACGCGCCCGATCGCCTCGCCCGGCACCTCGTCGACACCGCCGACGCCTTCCTCGCCTTTCAGCCGTCCGTCCTGCCGCGCGGTGACGAGAAACCCCTGGCCGCCCACCGCGCCCGGCTCGCGCTCGCCGAAGCCGCCGGGACGGTGCTCGCCGGTGGCCTGTCCCTGCTCGGCATCAGCGCACCCGAACATCTGTGACACCGTCACCAGTGACACCGTGAGAGAGACGACCGCGACATGAGCCGTTCCGCACACCCCGCCGGGCCCCGCCACGCCGACGTACTGCCCGAAGGGCACTACACCGCGCCGCCCGCCGACCTGAACTCCCTCGACCCGAAGGTCTGGTCGCAGACCGTCACCCGCGGCGCGGACGGTGTCGTCACCGTCGGCGGCATCGAAGTGACCCGGCTCGCCGAGGAGTTCGGCACCCCCGCCTACTTCCTCGACGAGGCCGACTTCCGCGCCCGCTGCCACGCCTGGCGCGGCGCCTTCGGCACCGACGCCGATGTCTTCTACGCGGGCAAGGCCTTCCTCTCGCGCGCCGTCGTGCGCTGGCTGCACGAGGAAGGGCTGAACCTCGACGTCTGCTCCGGCGGCGAGCTCGCCACCGCCCTCGACGCCGGGATGCCCGCCGATCGCATCGCCTTCCACGGCAACAACAAGAGCGAGGGCGAAATCGAGCGGGCCATCGAGGCCGGCGTGGGACGCATCGTTCTCGACTCCTTCCAGGAGATCGTGCGCGTCGCCCACATCGCCGAGCGGCTCGGCAAGCGGCAGCCCGTGCAGATTCGCGTCACCGTCGGGGTGGAAGCGCACACGCACGAGTTCATCGCCACCGCCCACGAGGACCAGAAGTTCGGCATCGCCCTCGCCGGGGGGCAGGCCGCCGAGGCCGTGCGGCGGGCCCTCCAGCTCGATGGGCTCGAGCTCATCGGGGTTCACAGTCACATCGGGTCGCAGATCTTCGACATGGCCGGCTTCGAGGTCTCCGCGCGGCGCGTCGTGCAGCTGCTCGCCGAGATCCGTGACGAGCACGGTGTCGAGCTTCCCGAGATCGACCTCGGTGGCGGGCTCGGTATCGCGTACACCTCCGACGACGACCCCCGTGAGCCGCACGAGATCGCCAAGGCGCTGGGCGAGATCGTGACGCGGGAGTGCGAGGCCGCCGGGCTCCGCACTCCTCGTATCTCCGTCGAGCCGGGGCGCGCCATCGTCGGGCCCACCGCCTTCACTCTGTACGAGGTCGGCACCGTCAAGCCGCTCGACGGGCTGCGTACGTACGTCTCCGTCGACGGCGGCATGTCCGACAACATCCGCACCGCGCTCTACGACGCCGAGTACAGCGTCGCCCTGGTGTCGCGCGAGTCCGACGCCGAGCCCATGCTCGTACGCGTCGTCGGCAAGCACTGCGAGAGCGGGGACATTGTCGTGAAGGACGCGTTCCTGCCCGCCGACCTCGCTCCCGGCGATCTGATCGCCGTGCCCGCGACCGGTGCGTACTGCCGCTCCATGGCGAGCAACTACAACCACGCCCTCCGTCCGCCGGTCGTCGCGGTCAAGAATGGTGCGGCGCGTGTGATCGTCCGGCGTGAGACGGAGGAAGATCTCCTGCGTCTCGATGTCGGGTAGTGAAATAGATGTCTCATGATTCGGACAGAGGATAGAAACTCCGGTCCGGTGGGTGAGACTGGTCCCATCGTTTAGATGTATGAGAAGTGAGGTCGGATGATGCGTACGCGTCCGCTGAAGGTGGCGCTGCTGGGCTGTGGGGTTGTCGGCTCAGAGGTGGCGCGCATCATGACGACGCACGCCGACGACCTCACAGCCAGGATCGGCGCCCCGGTGGAGCTCGCCGGGGTCGCCGTCCGTCGCCCCTCGAAGGTGCGCGAGGGAATCGATCCCTCGCTGGTCACCACGGACGCGACCGCGCTCGTCAAACGCGGCGACATCGACGTCATCGTCGAGGTGATCGGCGGCATCGAGCCCGCCAAGACCCTCATCACCACGGCCTTCGAGCACGGCGCCTCCGTCGTCTCCGCCAACAAGGCGCTCATCGCGCAGGACGGCGCCGCGCTGCACGCCGCCGCCGAGGAGCACGGGCGGGACCTTTATTACGAGGCCGCCGTCGCCGGCGCGATTCCGCTGATCCGGCCGCTGCGCGAGTCCCTCGCCGGCGACAAGGTCAACCGGGTGCTCGGGATCGTCAATGGGACCACCAACTTCATCCTCGATGCCATGGACACGACGGGGGCGGGCTACCAGGAAGCCCTCGACGAGGCCACCGCTCTCGGGTACGCCGAGGCCGATCCGACCGCCGACGTCGAGGGCTTCGACGCCGCCGCCAAGGCCGCGATCCTCGCCGGAATCGCCTTCCACACGCGCGTGCGGCTCGACGACGTGTACCGCGAGGGCATGACCGAGGTGACCGCCGCCGACTTCGCCTCCGCGAAGCGCATGGGCTGCACCATCAAGCTGCTGGCCATCTGTGAGCGGGCCGCTGACGGGGAATCCGTCACCGCTCGCGTTCACCCCGCGATGATTCCGCTCAGCCATCCGCTGGCCTCCGTGCGCGAGGCGTACAACGCCGTCTTCGTCGAGGCCGAGGCCGCCGGGCAGCTCATGTTCTACGGGCCCGGCGCGGGCGGCGCGCCCACCGCGTCGGCCGTCCTCGGCGACCTCGTCGCCGTCTGCCGGAACAAGCTCGGCGAAGCCACCGGGCCCGGCGAATCCGCGTACACCCAGCTGCCCGTGAGCGCCATGGGCGAGGTCGTCACGCGGTACCACATCAGCCTCGACGTGGCCGACAAGCCGGGTGTCCTCGCCCAGGTCGCGACGGTCTTCGCCGAGCACGGCGTATCGATCGATACGGTCCGTCAGACGGGCAAGGACGGCGAGGCATCGCTCGTCGTCGTCACCCACCGGGCACCCGACGCCGCCCTCAGCGGCACCGTCGAGGCGCTGCGGAATCTCGACACCGTGCGTGGTGTCGCGAGCATCATGCGGGTTGAAGGAGAGTAACCAGCAATGACCCACCAGTGGCGCGGAATCATCGAGGAGTACCGGGACCGTCTCCCCGTCTCCGACACGACGCCGGTCGTGACGCTCCGCGAGGGCGGCACGCCGCTCGTGCCCGCGCAGGTGCTCTCCGAGCGCACGGGCTGCGAGGTCCATCTCAAGGTCGAGGGCGCCAACCCGACCGGGTCCTTCAAGGACCGCGGCATGACGATGGCGATCACGAAGGCCAAGGAGGAGGGCGCGAAGGCCGTCATCTGCGCCTCCACCGGCAACACGTCTGCCTCCGCGGCCGCCTATGCCGTACGCGCCGGAATGGTCTGCGCGGTCCTCGTGCCGCAGGGCAAGATCGCGCTCGGCAAGATGGGCCAGGCGCTCGTCTACGGTTCGAAGATCCTTCAGGTCGACGGGAACTTCGACGACTGTCTGAACCTCGCCCGCGCCCTCTCCGAGAACTACCCGGTGGCGCTGGTCAATTCGGTCAACCCGTTCCGCATCGAGGGCCAGAAGACGGCTTCCTTCGAGATTGTCGACGCGCTCGGTGACGCCCCCGACATCCATGTCCTTCCCGTCGGCAACGCCGGCAACATCACGGCGTACTGGAAGGGTTACAAGGAGTACGCCGCCGACTCGATCTCGACGCACACTCCCCGGATGTGGGGCTTCCAGGCCTCGGGTTCGGCGCCCATCGTGCGGGGTGAAGTGGTCAAGGACCCCTCGACGATCGCCACAGCCATTCGCATCGGCAACCCCGCGTCCTGGGACTACGCCCTCGCCGCGCGCGACGAGTCGGGTGGCTTCATCGACGAGGTGACGGACCGTGAGATCCTGCGCGCCTACAAGCTGTTGGCGTCCCAGGAGGGTGTCTTCGTCGAGCCCGCCTCGGCTGCTTCGGTCGCCGGTCTCCTGAAGGCCGCCGAGCAGGGCAAGGTCGACAAGGGGCAGAAGATCGTCTGCACCGTCACCGGGAACGGCCTCAAGGACCCCGACTGGGCCGTCGCCGGCGCCCCGCAGCCGGTCACGGTGCCGGTCGACGCGGCCACCGCCGCCGAGCGCCTCGGCCTGGCGTAACCGCTGTAACGACGGGGAAAACCCGCAACTCCCCACAGGGGGTGCACAGGGGGCTTACGACACGCATCGTGCGCCTCCTGTGCGCCCTATGTCGCCACAGAACCTTCCTTCGATAGGCTGTACCTGACCCGCCCCGCCGCATATGCCGCGGTGCCGCCGTGTAGCGGCCTTCGGGTACTGCCTCACACGTGGCAAGTCCTCCAAAAAGATCGCAGCTCAAGGAGAGTCATCGAGCGATGGCCGGTCCCGCGTTCCGCGCCGCCGCCGTCCGGGTGCGCGTCCCCGCCACCAGCGCCAACCTCGGGCCGGGCTTCGATGCCCTGGGCCTGTCGCTGGGGCTGTACGACGACGTCGTCGTCCGGGTGGCCGACTCCGGACTGAACATCGACATCGCAGGTGAGGGCAGCGAGACGCTCCCGCGCGACGAGTCGCATCTGCTTGTACGTTCCCTGCGTACGGCCTTCGACCTGCTCGGCGGACAGCCGCGCGGGCTCGAAATCGTCTGCGCCAACCGCATTCCGCACGGCCGTGGCCTCGGCTCGTCGTCCGCCGCCATCTGCGCCGGAATCGTCGCCGCGCGCGCCGTGACGATAGGCGGCGACGCCAGGCTCGACGACAACGCCCTGCTTGAACTCGCCACCGAGATCGAGGGCCACCCCGACAACGTCGCCGCCTGTCTGCTCGGCGGCTTCACGCTCTCCTGGATGGACGGGGGAGCGGCGCGGGCGATCAGGATGGCCCCCGCCGATTCCATCGTTCCGGTGGTTTTCGTACCGGGAAAGCCGGTCCTCACGGAAACCGCCCGCGGACTCCTTCCGCGCACCGTCCCGCATGTGGACGCGGCCGCCAACGCGGGCCGGGCCGCACTGCTCGTCGAGGCGCTGACCAGGCGCCCCGAGCTGCTGCTCCCCGCCACCGAGGACCGCCTCCACCAGGAGTACCGCGCACCCGCCATGCCGGAGAGCGCCGCCCTGGTGGACCGACTGCGGGCGGACGGCGTCCCCGCGATGATCTCCGGCGCGGGACCCACGGTCCTCGCGCTGGCCGATGGGAGTACGGCCGACAAGGTCGCACGCCTCGCGGGAGAGGGCTGGGCGGCCAACCGTCTGGCGCTCGACGCGACAGGGGCGAGCGTGCTGCCGCTCGCGCCTTGACGCAGTGACCTCTGGGTAACCGGATTTGGAGAGGGGGAATGTTTGTTGGATCCGGTAGTGTTAACCTCAAGTCTGCACCCGACCCCACCATGGCGAGGTGCTTTGTGTCCCCGTCCGGGACATCCATCCTTCCGGGAGCCTCCCAACCTGCTCTGTGCCCCGCATTGAGCAGTGCCGAGCACGCTCCGGAACCGGCGTGACCGAGCCGAGTGACACCGCACCTCAGTGGCACCTCACCGGGACTCGCCATCACCAGTGAATTCTTCCGCCGCGCATTGGCGGACCACCGCCCCGGCCAGGTCCACACACCAAAGGACCGCCGGACAGCACAACCGGTCGCCGAGCCAGACAGGCCGACGTCCGCTCCAGGGAAGGACCCTTCGTGAGCGACACCACCGATCTGATGGGCGTGACTGCCGACACGCCCGCCACGGACGCCTCTGCGGCGCCTGCCACCGGTGCTTCGGCCGGGTCCCGGCGGCGCCGCGGCACCGGCCTCGAGGGCATGGTGCTGGCGGAACTGCAGCAGGTCGCATCCGGCCTCGGTATCAAGGGCACCGCGCGGATGCGCAAGAGCCAGCTGATCGAGGTCATCAAGGAGGCGCAGGCAGGAGGGGGCGCCCCCGCTAAGAGTGCCGCGCCGTCCGCCTCGGCCGAGGCCGAGACCAAGCCGAAGCGCCGCGCGACCTCCAAGGCCCGTACGGGCGAGGACGCGGCGGCCGGCGGCGGCAAGTCGAAGGCCGACAAGGCCGAGCAGGCGGAGCAGGCTTCGGGCGGCAAGGCCGAAGAGGCCGTCGCCCAGCAGCAGATCGACATCCCGGGCCAGCCCGCGGGTGCCGACAAGGGCGAGCGCCGGCGTCGCCGCGCCACCGCCGACGCGGGCAGCCCCGAGACCGTCACCGCGGAGGCGAAGGCCGAGGCGAAGGCCGAGCCGAAGCAGGACGCGCAGTCCGAGGCGCGCGGCGACGGCTCCGGTGAGGGCGGTGCCGACGGCCGTCGCGACCGTCAGGGCCGTGACCGCCAGGGCCGTGGCCGCGACCGTGACCGCCGTGGTGGCAGCAAGGGCGACGACCAGCAGGGCGGTGGCCGTCAGGACCGTCAGCAGGGCGGTGGCCGTCAGGAGCGTCAGCAGCGGGACAACGGCCCGCAGGACGACTTCGACGACGAGGCGGGCGGCCGTCGCGGTCGTCGCGGCCGGTACCGCGACCGCCGTGGCCGCCGTGGCCGCGACGAGTTCGGCGGCGCCAACGAGCCGCAGGTCGCCGACGACGACGTACTGATCCCCGTCGCGGGCATCCTGGACATCCTCGACAACTACGCGTTCATTCGTACGTCGGGCTACCTGCCCGGACCGAACGACGTGTACGTGTCGCTCGCCCAGGTCCGCAAGAACGGTCTGCGCAAGGGCGACCACGTCACCGGCGCGGTCCGTCAGCCCAAGGACGGCGAGCGCCGCGAGAAGTTCAACGCGCTCGTGCGCCTCGACTCGGCGAACGGCATGGCGGCCGAATCCGGGCGCGGGCGACCGGAGTTCAACAAGCTGACGCCCCTCTACCCGCAGGACCGGCTCCGTCTGGAGACCGACCCGGGCATCCTGACCACCCGCATCATCGACCTCGTGTCGCCGATCGGTAAGGGTCAGCGAGGGCTGATCGTGGCCCCGCCGAAGACCGGCAAGACCATGATCATGCAGGCGGTCGCCAACGCGATCACCACCAACAGCCCCGAGTGCCACCTGATGGTCGTCCTGGTCGACGAGCGTCCGGAAGAGGTCACCGACATGCAGCGGTCGGTGAAGGGCGAGGTCATCTCCTCGACCTTCGACCGTCCCGCCGAGGACCACACCACCGTCGCCGAGCTGGCCATCGAGCGCGCCAAGCGTCTCGTCGAGCTGGGTCACGACGTGGTCGTGCTTCTCGACTCGATCACCCGTCTGGGCCGTGCGTACAACCTGGCGGCCCCGGCCTCCGGTCGCATCCTGTCCGGTGGTGTCGACTCGACCGCGCTCTACCCGCCGAAGCGCTTCTTCGGTGCGGCGCGCAACATCGAGGACGGCGGCTCGCTGACCATCCTGGCCACCGCGCTCGTCGACACCGGTTCGCGCATGGACGAGGTGATCTTCGAGGAGTTCAAGGGCACCGGCAACATGGAGCTCAAGCTCGACCGGAAGCTCTCGGACAAGCGCATCTTCCCGGCGGTGGACGTCGACGCGTCCTCCACCCGTAAGGAAGAGATCCTGCTCAACAGCGAAGAGCTGGCGATCGTCTGGAAGCTGCGCCGGGTGCTGCACGCGCTCGACTCGCAGCAGGCCATCGAGCTGCTTCTCGACAAGATGAAGCAGACGAAGTCGAACGCCGAGTTCCTGATGCAGATCGCGAAGACGACGCCGACGCCGGGCAACGGCAACGACTAGTCGTTGCGACACAGAGCGACACAAGGGCCGCCCCCGTCATCCGACGGGGGCGGCCCTTCGCGTTGTGCGGGGCGCCCTGAATGACCTTGGCCACACACATAAGAGATTCTTACGGTCACGGGCAGTAGCCCCAGTGCGGGCGAAACCGCAGGTGAGACCCTGGAAAGACGGGGTGGAAGCGCACGATGCGTCACCGGTGCGCGCCGGGGGCGCTCACAAAGCGCTGTGCAACCCTTCAACCGGTTTCCACGTCTGACAAGTGACGACAAACCACGCCTGACCCTGAAAGCAGGGGGTAACCGAACCCGACGAGGACTGAGGAGCACATGACCGACGAGAGCGCGTCCGAGGATACGAAGCCCCAACGCAACCGCGGCGGAGGCGGTCGGCGCCGCAAGCCGACCACCAAGCGGCACAAGGCCCTCGTCATCACGGCGTGGACCGCCGCATCGGTGATCGTCCTCGGCGGTGCGGGCCTCGGCTTCGTGTACTTCAAGCTCAACGGCAACATCAAGGGCGTCGACATCAACGCGGCGCTCGGCACGGACCGCCCCGAGAACGTCGACAACGGCTCGCAGGACATCCTCGTCCTCGGCTCCGACTCCCGCTCCGGCGACAACTCCAAGTACGGCAAGGACGAGGGCGCAGCCCGCTCGGACACGGCGATGGTCGTGCACGTCAACAAGGGCCACAAGACGGCCAGCGTCGTCTCGATACCCCGCGACACCCTGATAACCCGGCCCGAGTGCAAGACCGACGACGGCCGGACCGATCCCGGCGGTCAGCGGCAGATGTTCAACACGGCGTACGAGGTCGGCGGCCCGGCCTGCGCCGTCAAGACCGTCGAGAAGATGTCCGGCATCCGCATGGACCACTACCTCGAAGTCGACTTCACGGGCTTCAAGAAGCTCATCGACACCCTGGGCGGCGTCGAGATCACCACCAAGGAGGCCATCCATGACAAGGACAGCCACCTCGACCTCGAAGCCGGCAAGCACCAGCTGACCGGCGAGCAGTCCCTCGGCCTCGTCCGCACCCGGCACGGCGTCGGCGACGGCAGCGACCTCGGCCGCATCCAGCTCCAGCAGGCCTTCATCAAGGCCCTGATCAACCAGGTCAACGACGTCGGCGTCTTCAGTAACCCGAAGAAGCTCTTCGACCTCGCGGACGACGCGACGAGCGCCATCACCACCGACTCGGACCTGAACGACGTCAAGAGCCTCGCGGGCTTCGCGGGCGGCCTCAAGAGCATCGGCGCGGGCGACATGCACATGGTCACCCTGCCCATCCAGTACGACCCGGCCGACCCCAACCGCGTACTGCCCCTGGAGAAGGCCGACCGCCAGGTCTGGGCCGCGCTCAAGGCCGACAAGGCGATCCCCAAGTCCGCCACCGAGCAGTCCGCGGGCGACAAGGGCGAAGCGGACGACGTCGTGAGCAGTAACTAGCAGCCACTGGCGGCGACCCGAGCGGTCGCACGGGCCCCGCGGGAATAGATCGGCACCCACCCCGGTTTGGGCAGATGCGACCAGTCCTGGCAGACTGGTACGTCGGCCCCGGTTCACGTACGAGCATTCCGCGCGTACGACCCGGTGCCCTCCCGAAACTAGGAGACACCTTGAAGCGCGACATCCACCCCGAGTACGTCGAGACGCAGGTCAGCTGCACCTGTGGCGCGTCGTTCACCACCCGTAGCACGATCTCCAGCGGCACCGTCCGTGCCGAGGTCTGCTCCGAGTGCCACCCGTTCTACACGGGCAAGCAGAAGATCCTCGACACCGGTGGCCGTGTGGCCCGCTTCGAGGCCCGCTTCGGCAAGGCTGCCGGCTCCAACAAGTAGCGAGCCACTGCGCCGGTCTTCGGCCGCCCTCGGGAGGGGGTGGCCGGGACCGGCGCTTTGCCGTCTGACGCAAGCGCCACTGAGCGAACGAAATTCGCGTACGAAACCAGGAGCCCCCGATGTTCGAGGCGGTCGAGGAACTGATCGGCGAGCACGCCGATCTGGAAACGAAGCTCGCGGACCCCTCGGTCCACGCCGACCAGGCCAACGCGCGCAAGCTCAACAAGCGCTACGCCGAGCTCACCCCGATCGTCTCGACGTACCGCGCCTGGAAGCAGACCGGCGACGACATCGCGACGGCCCGTGAACTGGCCGCGGAGGACCCGGAGTTCGCCGCGGAGGTCAAGGACCTGGAGAAGCAGCGCGAGGAGATCACCGAGAAGCTGCGGCTGCTCCTGGTGCCCCGCGACCCCAACGACGACAAGGACGTCATCCTCGAGGTCAAGGCGGGCGCGGGCGGCGACGAGTCGGCGCTGTTCGCCGGCGACCTCCTTCGCATGTATCTGCGGTACGCGGAGCGCGTGGGCTGGAAGACCGAGATCATCGACGCCACCGAGTCCGAGCTGGGCGGCTACAAGGACGTCCAGGTCGCCGTGAAGACCAAGGGCGGCAACGGCGCGACCGAGCCCGGCCAGGGCGTCTGGGCGCGGCTGAAGTACGAGGGCGGCGTGCACCGCGTGCAGCGCGTGCCCTCGACCGAGTCGCAGGGCCGCATCCACACCTCCGCGGCCGGTGTCCTGGTGACGCCGGAGGCCGAGGAGATCGACGTCGAGATCCACGCGAACGACCTCCGCATCGACGTCTACCGCTCGTCGGGCCCTGGCGGCCAGTCGGTCAACACCACCGACTCCGCGGTGCGCATCACGCACATTCCCACCGGAGTCGTCGCCTCCTGCCAGAACGAGAAGAGCCAGCTGCAGAACAAGGAGCAGGCGATGCGTATCCTGCGCTCCAGGCTCCTTGCCGCGGCCCAGGAGGAAGCGGAGAAGGAGGCGGCGGACGCCCGTCGCAGCCAGGTCCGCACGGTTGACCGCTCCGAGAAGATCCGTACGTACAACTTCCCGGAAAACCGGATCTCGGACCACCGCGTCGGCTTCAAGGCGTACAACTTGGACCAGGTGCTCGACGGGGACCTCGACGCGGTCATCCAGGCCTGCGTCGACGCTGACTCCGCCGCCAAGCTCGCGGCCGCGTAACCGCGTCAGCACCCGACAACCGCACTGCCCCCGGAGGACCAGCGTGAACCTGCTGCTCGCGGAAGTGGCCCAGGCCACCCAGCGGCTGGCCGACGCCGGCGTGCCCTCGCCGCGCAACGACGCCGAGGAGCTCGCCGCCTTCGTGCACGGCGTGAAGCGGGGCGAGCTGCACGCCGTCAAGGACGCGGACTTCGACGCACGCTACTGGGAGGCGATCGCGCGCCGCGAGGCCCGCGAACCGCTCCAGCACATCACCGGCCGCGCCTTCTTCCGCTATCTGGAGCTGCAGGTGGGCCCCGGTGTCTTCGTGCCGCGCCCGGAGACCGAGTCGGTCGTCGGCTGGGCCATAGACGCCGTGCGTGCGATGGACGTCGTCGAGCCGCTCATCGTCGACCTGTGCACCGGCTCCGGCGCCATCGCGCTGGCCATGGCGCAGGAAGTGCCGCGCTCGCGGGTGCACGCCGTGGAGCTGTCCGAGGACGCGCTGAAGTGGACGCGGAAGAACGTCGAGGGGTCCAGGGTCAAGCTCTCCCAGGGCGACGCGCGTGACGCGTTCCCGGAGCTCGACGGCCAGGTCGACCTCGTCGTCTCCAACCCGCCGTACATCCCGCTCACGGAGTGGGAGTACGTCGCACCGGAGGCCCGCGACCACGACCCCGAGCTCTCCCTCTTCTCCGGCGAGGACGGCCTCGACCTGATCCGCGGCATCGAGCGCACCGCGCACCGCCTGCTGCGCCCCGGCGGTGTCGTCGTCATCGAGCACGCGGACACCCAGGGCGGCCAGGTCCCGTGGATCTTCACCGAGGAGCGGGGCTGGGCCGACGCGGCCGACCACCCCGACCTCAACAACCGCCCGCGCTTCGCGACCGCCCGCAGGGCGATGCCGTGAGGACCAAGACTTCAAGCCAGCAGTACCTGTACGAGGAGGCCCGCGCTGTGGTCTTTCGGGGGACGACTCCCGAACCCCCAGCCGACGGCCGGGCTAGTGTCAGTTTTTCAGTGAGGAGACCGGACTAATGGCACGGCGATACGACACCAACGACGCGACCGACCGTACGACCGGTCTGCGCGAGGCCGCGTCCGCCGTCCGCCGTGGCGAGCTGGTCGTGCTGCCCACCGACACCGTCTACGGCATCGGCGCCGACGCCTTCACCCCGGAGGCCTGCGCCGATCTGCTCGACGCCAAGGGCCGTGGCCGCAATATGCCCACCCCTGTCCTCATCGGCTCCCCGAACACCTTGCACGGCCTGGTCACGGACTTCTCCGAGTCCGCCTGGGAGCTCGTCGACGCCTTCTGGCCGGGCGCGCTGACGCTGGTCGCCAAGCAGCAGCCGTCGCTCCAGTGGGACCTCGGGGACACCCGCGGCACGGTCGCCATCCGTATGCCGCTGCACCCCGTCGCGATCGAGCTGCTCACCGAGGTCGGCCCGATGGCCGTCTCGTCCGCCAACCTCACGGGCCACCCGGCCCCCGAGGACTGTGACGCCGCGCAGGAGATGCTCGGGGACTCCGTCTCCGTGTACCTGGACGGCGGCCCGACGCCGGGCATCGTCCCCTCGTCGATCGTGGACGTCACCGGGAAGGTGCCGGTACTGCTGCGCGCGGGTGCGCTGACCGCGGAGGAGCTCCGCAAGGTGGTACCCGACCTCGAGGTGGCGAATTGACAGCCCCTGAGACGGGGCGTGGCATAGCGGCTGTTCGGGACCCGTTCCGCATCCTCCACGTCAGCACCGGCAATGTGTGCCGCTCGCCGATCACCGAGCGGCTGACGAGGCATGCCCTGGCCGACCGCCTGGGCGACCCGTTCACGGGGGGCCTGATCGTGGAGAGCGCGGGTACGTGGGGGCACGAGGGCGCCCCCATGGAGACCAACGCCGAGACCGTCCTCGCGGACTTCGGGGCGGACGCGTCCGGCTTCATGGGCCGTGAGCTGCTCGACGACCACGTCATCCGGGCCGACCTCGTCCTGACGGCGACGCGGGACCACCGCGCGCAGGTCATCTCGATGGGCCACTCGGCCGGACTGCGCACCTTCACGCTCAAGGAGTTCACCCGCCTGGTGCGGGCCATAGACCCGGCCACACTGCCCGATCCCGACGGGGACGGCGTGGTGGAGCGTGCGCGCGCCCTGGTGCGGGCGGCGGCGGCGCTGCGCGGCTGGCTGCTCGCGCCGAGCGTCGAGGCGGACGAGGTGTACGACCCGTACGGGGCGCCGCTGCCCTTCTTCCGCTCGGTGGGCGACGAGATCAACGAGGCGCTCGATCCCGTGGTGACGGCGCTGACCGGCGTACGGGCCAAAGCCTGAACCTTTCCCCTCCGGGGGCGGACACCGCGCGTGCCGCGTGAGGCAGGCCTACATTGGAGGGACTTCAACCCCCGCTAGGCCCGGAGCCCACGATGCCGGTCACCACAGAACGACTGCCCTCCGTGGGGGCTGACGCGCTCCGCCGCGAGGACCCCCAGATGGCCGAGGTCCTCCTCGCCGAGGCCGAACGCCAGGCCAGCGGCCTCCAGCTCATCGCCGCCGAGAACTTCACCTCGCCGGCCGTCCTGGAAGCCCTCGGCTCCCCCCTCGCCAACAAGTACGCCGAGGGCTACCCCGGCGCCCGTCACCACGGCGGCTGCGAGCTGGTGGACGTCGCCGAGCGCATCGCCATCGACCGCGCCAAGGCCCTCTTCGGCGCCGAGCACGCCAATGTCCAGCCGCACTCCGGGTCGTCCGCCGTCCTCGCCGCGTACGCCGCGCTGCTGCGCCCCGGCGACACCGTCCTCGCCATGGGTCTCCCGTTCGGCGGACATCTCACGCACGGCTCGCCCGCGAACTTCTCGGGCCGCTGGTTCGACTTCGTCGGCTACGGCATCGACCCCGAGAGCGGCCTCATCGACTACGAACAGGTGCACACCCTCGCCCGTTCGCACCAGCCGAAGGCGATCGTCTGCGGCTCCATCGCCTACCCCCGGCACATCGACTACGCGGCCTTCCGCGACATCGCCGACGACGTGGGCGCCTATCTCATCGCGGACGCCGCGCACCCCATCGGCCTGGTCGCCGGGGGAGCGGCGCCCAGCCCCGTGCCGTACGCGGACGTCGTCTGTGCCACCACTCACAAGGTGCTGCGCGGCCCGCGCGGCGGCCTGATCCTGTGCGGGGCCGAGCTCGCGCAACGTATCGACCGGGCGGTCTTCCCCTTCACCCAGGGCGGCGCCCAGATGCACACGATCGCCGCCAAGGCCGTGGCCTTCGGCGAGGCGGCCACCCCGGCCTTCACGGTGTACGCCCACGACGTGGTCGCCAATGCGCGGATCCTCGCCGAGGCGCTGGCCGCCGCGGGCTGCGTGATCAGCACCGGCGGCACCGACACCCATCTGATCCTGGCCGACCCGGCCCCGCTGGGCGTCGACGCGAGCACCGCACGCGGCCGCCTCGCCGCGGCGGGCCTTGTCCTCGACACCTGCGCCCTGCCCCACGGCGACAGCCGCGGACTGCGGCTCGGTACGGCCGCCGTCACCACGCAGGGGATGGGCGACGCGGAGATGGTGCGTATCGCCGGGCTCTTCGCCGAAGCGGTGCGCGAGGACCCGGGAGTACGAGAGGAAGTGCGCGAATTGGCGGGCAGATTTCCGCCGTATCCGGGCTAGGTCGGGGTAGACGCGTCCGGAAGAGTCGCGGACTCGTGCAACCATCGTCGCTACCCGGAAGTCCCCAACCATATGCACGCAGAGCTAGGGTGTGGGGCTGAGATGGCCAGCGATACCTGTGGGGAAGCCCGTGCGTGAATACCTCCTTACGCTCTGCATCACGGCCGCGGTGACTTACCTGCTGACCGGCCCGGTGCGGAAGTTCGCGATCGTGGCCGGCGCCATGCCGGAGATCCGCGCCCGCGACGTGCACCGGGAGCCGACGCCCCGGCTCGGCGGGATCGCGATGTTCTTCGGTCTGTGCGCGGGGCTGCTCGTCGCCGACCACCTGCCGAATCTGAACGACGTCTTCGAGCGGTCCAACGAGCCGCGCGCGCTGCTCTCCGGTGCCGCGCTGATCTGGCTGATCGGTGTGCTCGACGACAAGTTCGAGATCGACGCGCTGATCAAGCTGGGCGCCCAGATGATCGCCGCGGGCGTCATGGTCATCCAGGGTCTGACGATCCTGTGGATCCCGGTCCCGGGCTACGGCATGGTCCTCCTGGACCAGGGCCAGGGCACGCTCCTGACGGTCGCGCTCGTCGTGATCACCATCAACGCCGTGAACTTCGTGGACGGCCTCGACGGCCTGGCCGCGGGCATGGTGTGCATCGCCGCCTCGGCGTTCTTCCTGTACGCCTACCGCCTCTGGTACGGCTACGGCATCGAGGCCGCGGCCCCCGCGACGCTCTTCGCCGCGATCCTGATCGGCATGTGTGTGGGCTTCCTGCCGCACAACATCCATCCCGCCAGGATCTTCATGGGGGACTCGGGCTCGATGCTGATCGGTCTGATCCTGGCGGCGGGGGCGATCTCCGCCACGGGGCAGATCGACGGTGACGCCCTGAAGCTGAACTTCGGCGGCACCCGCGACGCCACCCACGCGATGCTCCCGGTCTTCATCCCGCTGCTGATGCCGCTGACGATCATCGCGATCCCGTTCGCTGACCTGGTCCTCGCGATCGTCCGTCGTACGTGGAACGGCAAGTCGCCGTTCGCCGCCGACCGGGGGCACCTGCACCACCGGCTCCTGGAGATCGGCCACTCGCACAGCCGCTCGGTGCTGATCATGTACTTCTGGTCGGCGCTGATCGCCTTCGGGACGGTGGCGTACTCGGTCCACTCCACGAGCATGTGGATCCTGCTCGGCATCGTCGCGCTCAGCGCGGTGGGCCTTGTGCTGCTCCTGCTGCCGCGCTTCACGCCACATATCCCGCGCTGGGCCGAGTCGTTCGTGCCGCCGCGCTACCGGCGCCGTCGTCGGGCCGCCGCGGCCGAGGCCGCCGCCGACGCGAGCGATGAGACGAACGCGACAGCCGGGACGGGTGAGCAGGGGGAGACCGAAGCGGAAGCGGATTCCCGTCCTCCGGCCGGTGCGGGCGTCAACGGAGCGACCGCCGTCGGCACCCGCTCGCGCTTCGACGATCGGCGGAAGGCCGGCTCGTCGAGCTGACGACCGCTTCCAAACTCGCCCAATACCAGACAAGTTGCCCCGCTGAATGCACAGACGCGCAGGTTCACTCTCATGTGTGACAGCGAGCACACCTGACAGGTAAAGACCTCATCAAATAGTTTGTGATACCGTTCACGAAACCAGGGGATAGAGCCGAAGGACCGTAGTGCGACGGTCCATTGGCCCCGAGGGACACCCTCGGCCCCGGACTACGCTCGTCCATGACGACACCCTGCCCCCATCAGTTAGCGGAGCGCCGCCATGCCGTCTCAAGACACCCGAACACTCCTTCAGACCGCCGTACCCACTGCTGCCGCCGGCGCGATCGTCGCCGCCGTCAGCGCTGCGGTCGCGGGCGGCGAGGGAGCGCTCGGCGCGGTCGTCGGCACTCTGGTGGTCATCGCTTTCATGGGGCTCGGGATGTTCGCACTGCAGCGAACGGCGAAGGCGCTCCCGCATCTCTTCCAGATGATGGGTCTGCTGCTCTACGTCCTTCAACTCCTGCTGCTTCTCGTCTTCGTGGCCCTTTTCAAGGACACCACGCTGTTCAACCCCAAGGCATTCGCCGTGGGTCTTGTCGTGGCGACCGTCGTATGGATGGCGTCGCAGGCTCGCGCGCACATGAAGGCCAAGATTCTTTACGTCGATCCCGACTCCGAGCAGAAGGACAAGCCGGAGAAGTCGGGGTCCTCGACGTGAAGGGTAGGGCCGGGATAAATGCCCGTTCGAGATACTGCTATCGTCCGGTGCCAACTGCGGCACTGCCGGCGCGGGCATCTGAGCTGACGCCTGCACGATCGCGAGGCTCGATGCCTGAACGCCGCGCCCACATCCGAAACACCAGTCTGGTGCCGAACCGCGGCCGCGCGCCGCGCCGACACGACAACGAGGTTGCCGTACCTATGCGTCACGCCGAAGGAGCCCGCGGTGAGTGCTGACCAAACTGAGCTCGCCTTTGACTGGAGCTGTCGGATCATGTCCGACAACGGCTGTGGCTTCCCGGCTCCGGGCCTGCACTCGTTCCTCTTCAAGCCGATCTTCGAGGTCGGCGGGTTCGAGTTCAACAAGGTCATGCTGCTCGCCCTGCTGACCACGCTCGTCGTCGTCACCTTCTTCTACTCGGCGTTCGGCAAGGCCAAGGTCGTCCCGGGCAAGCTGCAGATGATCGGTGAGGCCGGCTACGACTTCGTACGCCGCGGCATCGTCTACGAGACGATGGGCAAGAAGGAGGGCGAGAAGTACGTCCCCCTGATGGTCTCGATGTTCTTCTTCATCTGGATCATGAACATCTGGTCCGTGATCCCGCTGACCCAGTTCCCGGTCTCGTCGATCTTCGCGTACCCGGTCGTGCTCGCCGCGATCGTCTACTTCATCTGGGTGCCCCTGACCTTCAAGCGGCACGGATTCGTCGGCGGCTGGAAGAACATCACCGGCTACGACAATTCGCTGGGCCCGATCAAGTGGCTCGTGTCGTTCATCGAGTTCTTCTCGAACCTGCTGGTCCGGCCGTTCACGCACTCGGTGCGACTGTTCGCCAACATGTTCGCCGGTCACCTGATGCTGGTGATGTTCACCGTCGCCTCCTGGTACCTGCTGAACAGCTTCATGATCCCGGCCGCTGGTGTGTCCTTCGTGATGACCATCGCCATGATCCTCTTCGAGCTCTTCGTGCAGGCGGTCCAGGCGTACGTCTTCGTACTCCTCTCCGCCACCTACATTCAGGGCGCTCTCGCCGAGCACCACTGAGTGCCTCCCGGCTTTCCAGCCCCCCAGATCGCCCGGTGGCCAACCCCCACCGGTCCATGAAAGAGAAGGAAGTAACGGCATGTCCGCGACCCTCGAACTCGCCGCTGGCGTCACCGGCTCCCTCGGCTCCATCGGCTACGGCCTCGCCGCGATCGGCCCCGGCATCGGCGTCGGCATCGTTTTCGGTAAGGGCACCGAGGCCCTGGCCCGTCAGCCCGAAGCTGCCGCGCTGATCCGTTCGAACCAGATCCTCGGCTTCGCCTTCTGTGAGGCGCTCGCCCTCATCGGCATCGTCATGCCGTTCGTGTTCGGTCAGTAATCACTCTTACTGACACTTCGACGAAAGGCACTGATGTGATCGCCAACCTGGTGCAGCTGGCGGCCGAGGAGAAGCAGAACCCGCTGATCCCGCCCGGCCCCGAGCTGCTCGTCGGCGCACTGGCCTTCGCTGTCGTCTTCTTCTTCTTCTGGAAGAAGCTCCTCCCGAACATCAACAAGGTTCTGGACGAGCGCCGTGAGGCGATCGAAGGCGGTATCGAAAAGGCCGAGGCCGCTCAGACCGAGGCCCAGAGCGTTCTTGAGCAGTACAAGGCTCAGCTCGCCGAGGCCCGGCACGAGGCCGCGCGTCTGCGCCAGGAGGCGCAGGAGCAGGGCGCCCAGCTCATCGCCGAGATGCGGGCCGAGGGCCAGCGTCAGCGCGAGGAGATTGTCGCCGCAGGCCACGCGCAGCTCGCCGCAGACCGCAAGGCCGCCGCGCAGACGCTGCGTCAGGACGTGGGCCAGCTGGCCACCGACCTGGCCGGCAAGCTCGTCGGTGAGTCCCTCGAGGACCACGCCCGGCAGAGCCGCACGATCGACCGCTTCCTCGACGAGCTCGAGGAGAAGGCCGAGGCCACTCGATGACAGCGCACGGAGCTAGCCGCGAGGCCTTGGCCGCCGCGCGCGAGCGTCTCGACGCGCTGACCGACAACACGTCGGTCGACGCGAAGAAGCTCGCGGACGAGCTGGCCGCTGTCACCGCGCTCCTGGGCCGTGAGGTCTCGCTGCGTCGGGTCCTGACCGACCCGTCGCAGAGCGGCGAGTCCAAGGCCGAGCTCGCCGGGCGCCTGCTCGGCGGGCAGGTGGGCGGCGAGACCGCCGACCTGGTGGCCGGCATGGTCCGCTCGCGCTGGTCGCAGTCGCGTGACCTGGTGGACTCCCTCGAGGAGCTCGCCAGCCTCGCCGACCTGACCGGTGCGCAGAAGTCCGGCGCGCTGGACGACGTCGAGGACGAGCTGTTCCGGTTCGGCCGGATCGTCTCCTCGAGCCCCGCCCTCCGGTCCGCGCTGACCGACCGCGGCGCCACCGGCGCGGCCAAGAGCGAGCTGCTGCGCAGCCTGCTCGGCGGCCGGGCCAACGCGGTGACCGAGCGGCTGGTCGAGCGCCTTGTGACCGCGCCCCGTGGACGTAGCCTGGAAGACGGACTCGACTCCCTCTCCAAGCTGGCCGCGGACCGCCGGAACCGGATGGTCGCCGTCGTCACTTCCGCTGTGCTCCTCTCGGACCAGCAGAAGCAGCGCCTCGGTGCCGTCCTGGCGAAGGTCTACGGCCGGCAGATGCACCTGAACCTCGACGTGGACCCCGAGGTCCTCGGCGGGATCACGGTGCAGGTCGGCGACGAGATCATCAACGGCAGCATCGCGGACCGCATCGAGGACGCGCACCGCCGCATGGCGAGCTAGCAGTAACGCAACACGTAGTAATTACGGCCCTAGTTGGGCCGTGCAGAGGATTCACCTCTTACTTGGGGGGAGTCCCCAGACCCCCAAAGTGAAACTTCGGGCCCAACAAGGAGAGCAGGGAACCCAGATGGCGGAGCTCACGATCCGGCCGGAGGAGATCCGGGACGCACTGGAGAACTTTGTCCAGGCGTACAAGCCGGACGCGGCCTCGCGCGAGGAGGTCGGTTCGGTCACCGCTGCCGGTGACGGCATCGCGAAGGTCGAGGGCCTCCCCTCGGCCATGGCAAACGAGCTGCTGAAGTTCGAGGACGGCACCCTCGGTCTCGCCCTCAACCTTGAGGAGCGCGAGATCGGCGCCGTCGTCCTCGGCGAGTTCAGCGGCATCGAAGAGGGCCAGCCGGTCACCCGTACCGGCGAGGTCCTGTCCGTCGCGGTGGGCGAGGGCTACCTCGGCCGCGTCGTCGACCCGCTCGGCAACCCGATCGACGGCCTCGGCGAGATCGAGACGTCCGGCCGCCGCGCCCTCGAGCTGCAGGCCCCCACGGTCATGGACCGCAAGTCGGTGCACGAGCCGATGGAGACCGGCTACAAGGCCGTCGACGCGATGACCCCGATCGGCCGTGGCCAGCGTCAGCTGATCATCGGCGACCGCCAGACGGGCAAGACCGCCCTGGCCGTCGACACGATCATCAACCAGCGCGACAACTGGCGCTCGGGCGACGTGAACAAGCAGGTGCGCTGCATCTACGTCGCCGTCGGTCAGAAGGGCTCCACCATCGCCTCGGTGCGCGGTGCCCTCGAAGAGGCCGGCGCGCTCGAGTACACGACCATCGTCGCCGCCCCGGCGTCCGACCCGGCGGGCTTCAAGTACCTGGCGCCCTACACCGGTTCGGCCATCGGCCAGCAGTGGATGTACGAGGGCAAGCACGTCCTCATCATCTTCGACGACCTTTCGAAGCAGGCCGACGCCTACCGCGCCGTGTCCCTGCTGCTCCGTCGCCCGCCGGGGCGCGAGGCCTACCCGGGTGACGTCTTCTACCTGCACTCGCGTCTGCTCGAGCGCTGCGCGAAGCTGTCGGACGAGATGGGCAAGGGCTCGATGACGGGTCTCCCGATCGTCGAGACCAAGGCGAACGACGTGTCGGCGTTCATTCCGACCAACGTCATCTCCATCACCGACGGCCAGTGCTTCCTGGAGTCGGACCTGTTCAACGCCGGTCAGCGCCCCGCGCTGAACGTCGGTATCTCCGTCTCCCGAGTCGGTGGTTCCGCGCAGCACAAGGCGATCCGACAGGTGTCGGGCCGCCTCCGCGTGGACCTCGCCCAGTTCCGTGAGCTCGAGGCGTTCGCCGCCTTCGGTTCCGACCTGGACGCCGCGTCGAAGGCCTCCCTCGAGCGCGGTCAGCGGATGGTCGAGCTGCTCAAGCAGCCGCAGTACCAGCCGATGGCCACCGAGGACCAGGTCATCTCCATCTGGGCCGGCACCACGGGCCGCATGGACGAGGTCCCGGTCGTCGACATCCGCCGCTTCGAGAGCGAGCTGCTCGAGCACCTGCACCGCAAGGAGCAGGGCCTCATGACCTCCATCAAGGAGGGCGGCAAGATGTCCGACGACACGATCACGGCCATCGCCGACGCCGTCGCGGAGTTCAAGAAGCAGTTCGAGACGTCGGACGGCAAGCTGCTCGGCGAGGACGCTCCGGCCGCCGTCGACGCGTCCAAGTGACGACGGAAGGGACCTGACTCATGGGAGCCCAGCTCCGGGTCTACAAGCGTCGCATCAAATCCGTCACCGCGACCAAGAAGATCACCAAGGCGATGGAGATGATCGCCGCCTCGCGTGTCGTCAAGGCACAGCGCAAGGTGGCGGCCTCCACTCCGTACGCGACCGAGCTCACGCGCGCGGTCACCGCGGTGGCCACGGGTGCGAGCGACAAGCACCCGCTGACCACCGAGGCCGAGGCTCCGACCCGGGCCGCTGTCCTGCTCCTCTCGAGCGACCGCGGTCTGGCCGGCGCCTTCAACTCCAACGCCATCAAGGGTGCGGAGCAGCTCACCAAGAAGTTGCAGGGCGAGGGCAAGGAGGTCGACACGTACATCGTCGGCCGCCGTGGCATCGCGCACTACAACTTCCGTGAGCGCAAGATCGCCGGGCAGTGGACGGGCTTCACCGATGCCCCTTCCTACGCGGACGCCAAGGCGATCGCCGGACCCCTGATCGAGGCCATCGAGAAGGAATCGGCCGAGGGCGGCGTGGATGAACTCCACATCGTCTACACCGAGTTCATCTCGATGATGACGCAGGACGCGGTCGGTTCCCGGCTGCTCCCGCTGAGCCTCGACGAGGTGGCGAAGGCTGAGACATCAGCTGCTGCCGCAGCGGGGGGCACGACGGACGAGGCCCGTCCCCTGTACGACTTCGAGCCGTCGGCGGAGGACGTCCTCGACGCCCTGCTGCCGCGCTACGTCGAGAGCCGTATCTACAACGCGCTGCTCCAGTCGGCTGCTTCCAAGCACGCCGCCACGCGCCGCGCGATGAAGTCGGCGACCGACAACGCGGGTGATCTGATCACTGCGCTCACCCGCTCTGCCAACGCGGCCCGCCAGGCCGAAATCACCCAGGAAATCAGCGAGATCGTCGGTGGCTCCAGTGCCCTGGCCGACGCGACCGCGGGGAGTGACAAGTAATGACGACCACTGTTGATACGGCCGTTGCCACGGGCCGCGTCGCCCGGGTGATCGGCCCGGTCGTCGACGTGGAGTTCCCCGTCGACGCGATGCCGGACATCTACAACGCCCTTCACGTCGAGGTCGCCGACCCGGCTCTGGACGGCGCCTTGAAGACGCTGACCCTCGAGGTCGCCCAGCACCTGGGTGACGGCGTGGTCCGCGCGATCTCCATGCAGCCCACCGACGGTCTGGTCCGCCAGGCCGCGGTGACCAACACGGGCGAGGGCATCACTGTCCCCGTCGGTGACATCACCAAGGGCAAGGTGTTCAACACCCTCGGTGCGATCCTGAACCACCCCGAGGCCGAGGCCGAGGTCACCGAGCGCTGGCCGATCCACCGCAAGGCCCCGGCCTTCGACCAGCTCGAGTCCAAGACCGAGATGTTCGAGACCGGCCTGAAGGTCGTCGACCTTCTCACCCCGTACGTCAAGGGTGGAAAGATCGGTCTGTTCGGTGGTGCGGGCGTCGGCAAGACCGTCCTCATCCAGGAAATGATCATGCGTGTGGCCAAGCTGCACGAGGGCGTTTCCGTGTTCGCCGGTGTCGGCGAGCGCACCCGTGAGGGCAACGACCTCATCGACGAGATGGAAGAGTCGGGCGTTCTGGACAAGACCGCCCTGGTCTTCGGCCAGATGGACGAGCCGCCGGGCACGCGTCTGCGTGTCGCCCTCGCCGGTCTGACCATGGCGGAGTACTTCCGCGATGTGCAGAAGCAGGACGTGCTGTTCTTCATCGACAACATCTTCCGCTTCACGCAGGCCGGTTCCGAGGTCTCGACCCTGCTCGGCCGTATGCCCTCCGCGGTGGGTTACCAGCCGAACCTGGCCGACGAGATGGGCCTCCTCCAGGAGCGCATCACCTCGACGCGTGGTCACTCGATCACCTCGATGCAGGCGATCTACGTCCCCGCGGACGACCTGACCGACCCGGCCCCGGCCACCACGTTCGCCCACCTCGACGCGACGACGGTTCTCTCCCGTCCGATCTCCGAGAAGGGCATCTACCCGGCCGTGGACCCGCTGGACTCCACGTCCCGCATCCTGGACCCGCGCTACATCGCGCAGGACCACTACGACGCCGCCATGCGCGTCAAGGGAATCCTGCAGAAGTACAAGGACCTCCAGGACATCATCGCGATTCTCGGTATCGACGAGCTGAGCGAAGAGGACAAGCTGGTCGTCTCCCGCGCCCGTCGCGTGGAGCGCTTCCTGTCGCAGAACACCCACGCCGCCAAGCAGTTCACCGGCCTGGACGGTTCGGACGTTCCGCTGGAGGAGTCGATCGCCGCGTTCAACGCGATCATCGACGGTGAGTACGACCACTTCCCGGAGCAGGCGTTCTTCATGTGCGGTGGCATCGACGACCTGAAGGCGAAGGCCAAGGAGCTCGGCGTCTCCTGAGTCAGCGACTCATGGGAGGGGTGGGCGCGTCCCGCCCCTCCCGGTACGCCTACTAGAATTTGACCCAACACCCGGCGAAGCCGCCGGGTGGTGACCCGAGGAGCCTCTCTTGGCTGCTGAGCTGCATGTCGAGCTGGTCGCCGCGGACCGCGGTGTCTGGTCCGGCGAGGCCACCCTGGTCGTCGCGCGCACCACGTCCGGCGACATCGGCGTCATGCCCGGTCACCAGCCGCTGCTCGGTGTGCTGGAGTCGGGCCCGGTGACCATTCGTACGAGTGACGGCAGCACTGTCGTCGCCGCCGTCCACGGAGGATTCATCTCCTTCGCGGACAACAAGCTGTCACTGCTTGCTGAGATCGTCGAGCTGTCGGACGAGATCGATGTCCAGCGTGCGGAGCGGGCGCTCGAGCGCGCGAAGTCGGAGGCCGACGCCTCCGCCGAGCGTCGCGCGGACGTCCGACTGCGGGCGGTGTCGTCGCGCTGAAACCAGCGTGTCGGCGTTGACGTGACTCAGCCGCGGCCTGATCCGGAGCAATCCGGAGCGGGTCGCGGCTGAGGCAATGCGGGTGCAATTCTGTTGGTCCGTTTCGAAGAGGCGAGGAGGTCGGTGCCGATGATCCTCACTCTGCTCGTGTGCGGACTGGTATTGGTCGCGCTGGTATTGGTGGGGCTCTTCGTCTTCGGACTGCGCCGCCGGCTGATCCAGCGGTCCGGCGGCACCTTCGACTGCAGCCTGCGCTGGAACGCCCCGGAGAAGGGCGACACCTCCGGCAAGGGCTGGGGCTACGGGGTGGCCCGCTACAACGGCGACCGGATCGAGTGGTACCGCGTCTTCTCGTACGCTCCCCGGCCGCGCCGGGTCCTCGAGCGCTCGGCCATCGAGGTCGTCGACCGGCGCGCGCCGGACGGCGAGGAGGAGCTGGCGCTGCTCTCCGACGCGATCGTGCTGGGCTGTCTGCACCGAGGCGTACGCCTCGAACTCGCGATGGGCGAGGACGCGCTGACGGGTTTCCTGGCTTGGCTGGAGGCGGCGCCTCCGGGCCAGCGAGTGAATGTGGCGTAGCAGGACCTCGTACGCATGAAGAAGCCGGGGAGACAGGGGGCGTTCCTGTCTCCCCGGCTTCGTTCTCGGGGGAGCTACTTGAGCCCGTCGTTGATGGCACTCACCAGCTCACCATTTGCGGTGTCCCCACTGAACTCCCAGAAGAACGCGCCACCAAGCCCCTGCCCCTTCGCCCAGGCCATCTTGCTCTTGACGGTCGCCGGAGTGTCGTACGACCACCAGTTGCTGCCGCAGTGCGCGTAGGCGGTCCCCGCGACGGTGCCGTTGGAGGGGCAGGAGTTCTTCAGCACCTTGTAGTCCTCGATGCCTGCTTCGTACGTGCCCTGCGCGGCGCCCGTGGCCGTGCCACCCGGTTCCTTCTGTGTGACGCCCGTCCAGCCGCGCCCGTAGAAGCCGATGCCCAGCAGCAGCTTGGCGGCGGGGACGCCCTTCGCCTTCAACTTGGCTATCGCGTCGGCGGAGTTGAAGCCGTCCTGCGGGATGCCGGCGTAGGAGGTGAGGGGGGAGTGCGGGGCCGTCGGGCCCTTCGCGGCCCAGGCGCCGAAGAAGTCGTACGTCATCACGTTGTACCAGTCGGCGTACTGCGCGGCGCCGCCGTAGTCGGCCGCGTCGATCTTGCCGCCGCTCGAGGCGTCGGCGGTGATCGCGGCGGTGACCAGGGCGTCCTTGCCGAACTCGGTGCGGAACGCCTGCATCATGTTCTTCATGGCGGCGGCACCGCTGGTGTCGCAGCTCAGGCCGCAGGCGTTGGGGTACTCCCAGTCCAGGTCGATGCCGTCGAAGACGTCGGCCCAGCGCGGGTCCTCCACCAGGTCGTGGCAGGACTTGGCGAAGGCGGCCGGGTTCTTCATCGCCTCGGTGAAGCCGCCGGACCAGGTCCAGCCGCCGAAGGACCACAGGACCTTGAGGTTCGGGTGCTTGGCCTTGAGCTTGCGCAGCTGGTTGAAGTTGCCGCGCAGCGGCTGGTCCCAGGTGTCGGCGACGCCGTCGACGGACTGGTCGGCGGTGTACGCCTTGTCGTAGTCGGCGTAGGCGTCGCCGATGGCGCACTTGCCGCCGCTGACGTTGCCGAAGGCGTAGTTGATGTGCGTGATCTTGGCGGCGGATGCCGAGGTGTCGATGTTCTTCACGTGGTAGTTGCGGCCGTAGACGCCCCACTGCGCGAAGTAGCCGAGCTTGACCTTGCCGCCGGGGCCCGGGTCGGTGCCGCCCGTGGTGTGCACCTTGACGGCGCCGGATGCCGGTCCGGTCTGGTCCGCGGTGTCGCGGGCCTGGACCGTGTACGAGTAGTCGGTGCCCGCGGTCAGGCCGCTGTCGGCGTACGAAGTGCCGGTCACCGTCGCCACCTTGGCGCCGTCGCGCAGGACGTCGTAGTTCTTGACGCCCTTGTCGTCGGTGGCCGCGCTCCAGGCGAGCCTCACCGAGGTGTTGGTGATGCCGGAGGCCGTGGGCGTGCCGGGGGCGCTCGGCGGGTTGTCGCCGGGGACGCTGCCGCCGTCACAACTGCCGCCGTTCAGCGTGCAGTTGGCGGGTGAGCCGGGGCCCGAGCCGTTGAACCCGAAGGAGACCGAGGCGCCGGGGGCGAGCGTCCCGTTCCAGCCGAGGTTCTTGGCGGTCCAGCGGTTGCCGGAGTTGGTGACGGCGGCGTCCCAGGCGGACGTCACCTTGGTGCCGGAGGGGAAGTCCCACGCGACGGTCCAGGAGCTGATCGAGGTGGTGCCGGTGTTCTTGACGGTCCACTTGCCCTCGAAGCCGCTGCCCCAGTCCTGGGTCTTGGCGTACGTGGCGGTGGCCGCCGGGGCGGCTTCGGGTGCTGCCTCGGCGGGGCCCGTGAGGGCGACCAGGGTGGCGAGCGGGAGCAGCAGGGTGGTGAGGCCTGCCACGGCTCTGTGTCTGAAGCGCACGGTGTGCTCCTCGGGTGAGTTACGGGGGTTAGGGATGGGACCCTGCGCCGCCCGTGAGCACGTGGAACACGTGGGGGAGTGCTCACCGCAGTGCGGTGAGAATAGAAAGGTCTGGACCAGCGGTCAAGAGGTCTGAACCATTGGCCGAATTGCGTCGGTCCGGTCCGCGATCTCGCGGCTTATACGCCCAACTCCTGTGCTAGGACGGCCGCTTGGACCCGGCTGCGCAGCTCCAGCTTGCCGAGCAACCGGCTGACATGCGTCTTCACCGTCGCCTCCGCCATGTCCAGACGGCCCGCGATCTCCGCGTTCGAGAGCCCTTCGCCGAGGCAGGCGAGCACCTCGCGCTCGCGGCGCGTGAGGGTGTCGAGAACGGCGGGATCGGGCCCGTTCTCACGGCGTACGGACGTCATGGTCTTCGGCGCCGCGAACTCGGCGATCAGCCGCCGTGTGACGGCCGGCGCGATCAGTCCCTCGCCGCGACCCACCGTACGGACCGCCTCCAGGAGGTCCTTGGCCTCGGTGTTCTTCAGGAGGAACCCGCAGGCGCCCGCGCGCAGCGCCCCGAAGACGTACTCGTCGAGGTCGAAGGTGGTCAGGACGAGCACGTCCGCGAGGCCTTCGGCGACGACCTGGCGGGTCGCGGAGACGCCGTCGAGGCGCGGCATCTGGATGTCCATGAGGACCAGATCGGGCCGTAGTTCACGGGCGAGCGCCACCGCCTCCTCACCGTCCGACGCCTCGCCGATCACGTCTATGTCGGGCGCGCTGCGCAGGATCAGGACGAGTCCAGCGCGTACGGCGGACTGGTCCTCGGCGACGAGCACGCGGATCATTCGGTCACTTCCTTGTCTGCGGGGTCGACGGGCAGCGTCGCGTACACGATCCACACCTTGCCGTCGGGGGCGCCGTCGGGGCCGCTCTCGGGGCCCGACTCGAAGGCGCCGCCGAGGAGTTCGGTGCGCTCGCGCATGCCGACGAGGCCTGCTCCGGAGCCGGGGGCGCGGGGACCCGAGGGATCTCCGCAGGGGCTGGTGACGCGGACCGTGAGCGCGCGGGGTTCTTCGGCGAGGGCCACGGTGACCCGGCCGGGGGACGCGTGCTTGAGGGCGTTGGTCAGGGATTCCTGGACGATGCGGTACGCCGCGAGCTCGACCGGCGCGGGGAGCTTGGGCCCGTCGGGGGCGCGCTCGTCGTCCAGGATGACGTCGAGGCCGTTGACGCGGGCGTGGGCGAGCAGGGAGCCGAGGCCGTCCAGGGTGGGCGCGGCCGCGGGCTCCCGGTCGTCGCTGGAGTCCCGCAGGATGCCGATCAGGCGGCGCATCTCGGCCAGGCCCTCGACGCTGTTCTCCCGGATGACGGAGAGGGCGCCGCGGGTGGTCGACGGGTCGTCGAGGGAGAGCGCGGCCGTGGAGTGGATGGCGATGGCCGACAGATGGTTGGCGACCATGTCGTGCAGCTCACGGGCCATCCGGGCGCGCTCGGCGGTGATCGCCTGGACGCGGTCCATCTCGGCGAGCAGCGCGGTCTGCTCGGCCCGCAGCTTGGCCGCGGCGGCGGCCTCGCGGTGGTTGCGCACCAGGGCTCCGGTGGCGGCGGGACCGAAGGCCACGATGCCGGTCGCGACACCGATGAGGACGGCCTCGGGCTCCTGCCACCAGGCGAGGCAGCCGATCGTCATCGCCACCGTGATGGCCCCGGTGGTGACGGGGATGCGCCGGGCGGCGGCCGGAGTGCCGTACACGACGGCCGCGTACATGATGTCCGTGAACATCATGACCGACGCCAGATTGCCCGGCGTGCACTGATCGAAGACCAGTGCGACCGTGGCGACCGGCAGGGCCACCCGCGGCGCCGTCCTGCGCAGCAGCTCCATGCACCCGAGCACGCCGAGCGGCAGCAGCATCCAGGGGCTGTCCAGCGGCCGGTCGCCCTGCGTGCCGAGTCCGAGCGCGTACAGAGCGAGCCCGCTGAGCACGCTGACGGCGGCGATCAGTACGTCGAAACGTTGCGGGCGGGGCAGGGACAGGGCCATGCCCTCCATCCAACACGGCGGGCGTGGGCGGTGCCTGATCCGGAGGGAGGAACCGCCCGGTACATCGAAGGATGCAGTCCCACTTCGTCACTGCCGACGATGATCCGCGGCCGCCGCGACGGGAGCCTGGAAAGGTGACCGAGAGGAGCGAACCGTGATCGTCACGCTGATCATCATCTGCGAGGTCGGCTTCTGGCTGCTGCTGGCCGGCGGCCTGGCCCTGCGGTACTGGGCGAAGATGCCGCGCGCGAGCATCGCCGTACTGCTGTGTGAGCCACTCTTGGAGGTCGTCCTCTTCGTCGTCACCGCGATCGACCTGAAGAACGGCGCGGAGCCGGACTGGAAGCACGGCCTCGCCGCCGTCTACATCGGCTACTCGATCGCGCTGGGCCACTACACGGTCAAGTGGGTCGACGTCCGCGTCGCCCACCGCTTCGCGGGCGGCCCGCCGCCCGTCAAGCTCTATGGCATGGCCCGCGCGATCGACGAGTGGAAGATCGCCGCCCGCTGGATCCTGGCGGGACTGATCGCCATGGCCCTGCTCCAGGGGGCGGTCTGGTACGTCGGCGACGACGGCGACATCGACTCACTGCGGATGTGGCAGCAGAAGATGCTGTGGCTGATCGGCATCAACATCGTCATCGCGGCGACGTACACGGTGTTCCCGAAGAAAGCACCGGTGGCCGGGCCCCGCAGGGGCGCGGGGAACTGCGCGACCAGCCACGAAGTACCCGCAGACGAGGTACCCGCTTCCCGACGGAGTGCCTAGCGCTCGCCGCCGGGTACCCACAACACGTCTCCGACCTCCTTATTGGCCGTACGGGCCAGGATGAACAGGAGGTCGGACAGCCGGTTCAGGTAAGTGGCGGTCAGCGGGTTCATGACCTCTCCGTGGACTTCGAAAGCAGCCCAAGTGGACCGCTCCGCCCGCCGCGCGACAGTGCACGCCTGGTGCAACAGCGTCGCGCCCGGCGTGCCGCCCGGCAGGATGAAGCTGCGCAGCTTCTCCAGCTGCTCGTTGAAGCGGTCGCAGTCCGCCTCCAGCTTGTCGATGTAGAACTGCTCGACGCGCAGCGGCGGGTACTCGGGGTCCTCCACGACCGGCGTGGACAGGTCCGCGCCCACGTCGAAGAGGTCGTTCTGGACCCGGACCAGGACCTTCACGACCTCTTCGTCGAGCCCGCCGAGCGCGATCGCGGTGCCGATCGCGGCGTTGGCCTCGTTGGCGTCGGCGTACGCCGAGATCCGCAGATCGGTCTTGGCGGTGCGGCTCATGTCGCCGAGGGCCGTCGTGCCCTGGTCGCCGGTCCTGGTGTAGATGCGCGTGAGATTGACCATGGGGCCAGCCTAGTTACGCACCCGCCGTCCGGAAGACACGTGTGCCGACCGTCACGGACACCAGGGTGAGCGCGGCAGCCGTCAGGACGCCGTACAGCATCGCCGTACTCGCGTAGTCGCCCACATAGGCGGCCCGCACCGCGTCCACGAGATAGCGGAACGGCATGAAGTGCGAGAGCACGTCCAGCCAGCCCGGGGCGAGCGCCATCGGCAGCATCAGGCCGGAGAGCAGCATCGACGGCATGCTCACCGCGTTGATGACGGGACCGAACTCGTGCGGCTTGGAGACGAGCAGCGCCAGCGCGTACGAGAGGGACGCGAGGACGACGGTGAGCGCCGCCACGAACGCGAAGCCGATGAGGATGCCGCCGAGCGGCGCCCGCAGCCCCATCGCCACGGCCGCGACGACGAGCAGCACCGCCTGGAAGACGAAGAGCGCGGCATCGCGAAGGACCCGCCCGAGAAGCAGCGCGAGCCGGCTGACCGGCGTCACCCGCATCCGCTCCACCACCCCGAACTGCTTCTCGATGATGATCGCGAATCCGCTGTACGAGGCGCCGAACAGGCCGAGTTGGAGCAGCAGCCCCGGCACGAGCACCTGCCAGGAGTCGCCGCGCGAGCCGAGCGGCAGATCGGTCAGGAGAGGGCCGAAGAAGAGCAGGTAGAGCAGCGGCATCAGGACGCCGAAGAGGATCTGGAACTTGGAGCGCAGGGTCTGGCGCGCGTACCGCCCGAAGATCAGGGCGGTGTCGGAGAGAAACGCAGACATGAGGAGTCCTGGGGTTCAGACGGCGACCGGCGCCGTGTCCTTGGGGGCGATGTCGCGCCCCGTGATGGCGAGGAAGGTGTCCTGGAGCGAGGCGTCGATCGAGCCGCCGTACTCGAGCTTGAGCGCGCTCGGTGTGCCCTCGGCGACCACGAGGCCCTTGTCGATGACGATGAGGCGGTCGGAGAGCGCGTCCGCCTCGTCGAGGTAGTGCGTGGTGAGCACCACGGTGGTGCCGTGCTCGTCGCGAAGGCGTCGCACCAGCGCCCACAGGTCGGCCCTGCTGCCCGGGTCGAGCCCCGTGGTCGGCTCGTCGAGGAAGAGCACCTCGGGGCGGTGCATCAGCCCCATGGCGATGTCGAGCCGCCGCCGCTGGCCGCCGGAGAGGGCGGAGCACTTGCGGTCGAGCAGCTCGGTGAGGCCCAGGTCGTGCGCCAACTCCTCGGCGCGGGCGATGGCCTGAGGCTTCGTCAGGCGGTAGAGGCGCCCCTGGGTGATCAGTTCCTCGCGTACGGAGATGTTGAGGTCGACGCCGCCGGACTGCGCGACGTAACCGATCCTGCGCCGGACGCCCGCCGGATCGCCGGACAGGTCGTGGCCCGCGACGGTGGCGGCGCCGCCGGTGGGGCGAAGGAGCGTGGTGAGCATGCGCAGCGTCGTCGTCTTGCCCGCGCCGTTCGGCCCGAGGAGGCCGACGATCTCGCCGGGCGCGACGGTCAGGTCGATGCCGCGCACCGCCTCCACGGGGCCGCGCTTGGTGCGGAAGGTCTGGGCGAGCCCAGCCGTGCTGATGATTGCCATGGCAACCACAAAAACAGAGTCTCTTAAATTTTGCAATGGCTCCAATTTTTCAGTTGCCCAAGCAGGGGGTCGTAGGGTGGGCTCATGACTGAAGGGCTCAGGGAACGCAAGAAGCGGCAGACCAGGCAGCGGATCTCGGACATCGCGACGGGGCTGTTCCTGGAGCACGGCTTCGTCACGGTGACGGTCGCGGAGGTCGCGGAGGCCGCGGACGTCTCCGTGAACACCGTCTACAACTACTTCCCCGCCAAGGAGGATCTGTTCCTCGACCGCGGCGAGGCCGTCGTCGACCGGCTCTCCGGGTACGTACGCGGCCGTCGCGCGGGGGAGTCCGCGGCCCATGCCGTCCTGCGTGCGCTGCGCTCGGACGTGGAGAGCGTCTCGCCCAGCATCGGCCTCTTCGCGGGATGGGCCGATTTCATGAAGGTCATCCACGACGCCCACCCGCTGCGCTCCCGGCTCTGGGAGATCCAGCAGCAGGCGCTCGCGCACCTCACGAACACCCTCGCCGATGAGGCGAAGGCCGCCGACGGCGACCCCATGCCCGGACTGATCGCGGGTCAGCTCTCGTGGGTCCACAGCACCCTCATGGCCTGGATCGGCGACGAGATGATCAAGTGCCGCAAGCCCGCGGAAGTCTCCCGCGAGGCCCTCGAACTCCTCGACGAGATGGAGGACCTACTGAGCGAAAAGGTCCTCAACTACGCGGTGCGGAGCGCCGAATGAGCCGTACCAGTGTGATGTCCGTCATCTGAGACGTGACGCGCATCTCTTCGCCGCCACCTGGGCGCTCACGACCGCTAATGTCCGGCGAACAGGTAAGCGTAAACAGCGTGTAAGCCAGGCGTGATAAGCGGTAGGGGAGTCGGAACAGTGGCAGGGAAGCTCGCCGTCATCGGAGCCGGACTCATGGGGTCCGGTATCGCTCAGGTCTCCGCACAGGCGGGCTGGGACGTCGTCCTGCGCGACGTCACCGAAGAGGCCCTGACCCGTGGCACCGACGGGATCAAGGCGTCGTACGACAAGTTCGTGAGCAAGGGCAAGCTGGCCGCCGAGGACGCCGAGGCGGCGCTCGGGCGGATCACGACGAGCACCGACATGGACGCGGTCGCGGACGCCGACATCGTCGTCGAGGCCGTCTTCGAGAAGCTCGAGGTCAAGCACGAGATCTTCCGTACGCTCGACAAGCTCGTGCGCGATGACGCGGTGCTCGCCTCCAACACCTCCGCCATCCCGATCACGAAGATCGCGGCCGTGACGGAGCGTCCCGAGCGGGTCGTCGGCGCGCACTTCTTCTCGCCGGTGCCGATGATGCAGCTCTGCGAGCTCGTCCGCGGCTACAAGACCAGCGACGAGACGCTCGCCCGGGCAAGGGAGTTCGCCGAGTCCGTCGGCAAGACCTGCATCGTCGTGAACCGCGACGTGGCCGGCTTTGTGACGACCCGTCTGATCTCCGCGCTCGTCGTCGAGGCCGCCAAGCTGTACGAGTCGGGTGTCGCCACCGCCGAGGACATCGACATCGCCTGCAAGCTCGGCTTCGGGCACGCCATGGGACCGCTCGCGACCGCCGACCTGACGGGCGTCGACATCCTGCTGCACGCCACCAGCAACATCTACACGGAGTCCCAGGACGAGAAGTTCGCACCGCCCGAGCTGATGCGCCGGATGGTTGACGCCGGTGACATCGGCCGCAAGAGCGGGCAGGGGTTCTACAAGCACTGACGCCCTCCTCTCCTTGCGGGTCACCCCTCGGAGTGAATTCGGTATCGGTTCGCTTACAGACGGCAACTTCCTTGCCCACGCGGCAGTCAGTTGCAGTGACATACGCAGACGCCTTACGGAACAGACGTCACAGGAAACTCAGCACTCTCGGGGAGCGCATATGCACATCAGGGGCGACCAGGCTCAGCTGGTCGTCGGGGGACGCCTCGACGTACGCAGCGCGGCGGACGCCCGTACGGTCCTGCACTCGGCCGTCGACGACGGAGCCGGCGACCTGGTGCTCGACCTGTCCGAACTCGACTCGTGGGACGCCACGGGACTCGGTGTGATCATGGGCGCGCACCGGCGCGCGGGACGGTGCGGACGCCGCCTCGTGCTGCGCGATGTACCGCCCCAGATGCAGCGCCTGCTCGTGGCCACCCGGCTGCACCGGATCCTCGCCATCGAGGGCGGCATCGGGGTGGAATCGCTTCCTCGTGTGTGATACGCGGTGATCCCGGCGATCCGTGCACGAAACGCATCTCGCGCACAATCCTCACGAGACTGTGACGTCTCGGACGGGGCGGTACCCCGCCCGTTCGTAGATACTGAGCGAAGGTCTAGGGTTCGGTCGCCACCGATGTGAGAACCCGAGCGGGGGCACCGGACCAGAAGCGACAGCGCAGTGTGCACAAGGCCGGAGGGGGCTGTGTACACCACGCATCTGGGGGGCTTTGACCATGGACCCGATGAACCGGGGACCGGAAGAGTACGGCCATGACGGCATCAACGACGACGATTCCGGGCGCCGATCGCGCCCGCCGCGCGATCCTCTGACGCCCGACTTCGGGCAGCCCGCACCCGCGCTCGCCCGCACCGTCCAGCTCATCTCGGGCGATTTCCTGCTCACCGTGAACCCGGTCGACGGCAGCGAGATCGAGCCCTGCCCGCCGGGCGAGCGGCCCGCACGACCCGTCAAGCGCTCCGCCGCCGAGCGCGCCGAGCTGCGCCGCGCCGCTGTGCCGCCCGTGCCGCCGGGTCCTGCGCTGCCCCGGATGCCGCTCCTCGAGCGCCAGGAGGACCGCGAGCGGCTCGTACGCCTGCTCGCGCGCGGGCGCTCGGTGCGGCTCACCGGTCCCGCGGGCTCGGGGCGCACGGCGCTCCTGAACGCCGTCGCAGAAGACTGCGCCGACCTCGCGCCGGACGGCGTCGTCCGGCTCTCCGGCTACCACAAGGGCCCCGGCGACCTGCTCCAGGACCTCTTCGGCGCGGTCTACAACGCACCGCTGCACCGCCCCGACCGCACGCTGCTGCTCGAGCTCGTCCATGAGATCGGGGCGGTCGTCGTCCTGGACGACCTGGAGTTCGGCGGCTCGGGCCTTCAGGAGCTGCTCGACGCGACGCCCGAGTGCGCCTTCCTGATATCCGCGACGCCCGACGTCACGGCGCCGACCGCCGACTCGCACCTCGAAGAGGTCTTCCTCGGCGGCCTCGGCCGCGCCGGCGGCCTCGAGCTCCTCGAGCGCGCCGTCGGCCGCGTCCTCACCGACGACGAGGCGGGCTGGGCGGGCGACCTCTGGTTCGAGTCCGAGGGGCTGCCGCTGCGCTTCGTGCAGGCGGGCGCCCTGCTGCGCCAGCGCGACCAGCTGCGCGCCGACCCCAACGCCTTCGATGAGTACGGCTATTACGAAGGGCCGGGTGCGGCCCCGGTCGACGCGCCCTTCGATGCCGAGGGCCACGACGTCCCGCTGCCCTCGCTCGCCGACGGTGCGGCGCCCGCGGCCCTGCTCGCCTCCCGGCTGAGCCCGTCCGCCCGCACCACCCTGCGGTTCGCCGTCGCGCTCGGCGGCGAGCTGCCGCACCAGGCGCACCTGCCGGCCCTGGTGGGGGACACCCACGCGGACGCGGCCCTCGCCGAGCTGGTCTCCACCGCGCTCGTCACGCCGGTCGGCGCGCACTACCGCCTCGCCGCGGGCGTGCGCACCCAGCTGGAGACCTCCGGGTACGCCGACGACATGGCCGAGCGTGCGCAGAGCGCCGCCCAGCACTACGCCTGGTGGGCCGGGCACCCCTCGGTCAGCCCGGAGCGGGTCGCGGCCGAGGCGGACGCCGTGCTCGCCGCGCTGGGCGTCCTGGTCACCGGAGCCACCGGTCCTTCGGGCCAGGCGGCAGCATCCGTCGGCGGCGAGCAGAGCGCCGCCGTGCTGCTCGCCCGGACCGTCGCGCCCGCCTTCGCAGGCGGGCTCGGCTGGGGCGCGTGGGAGCGTGCCCTGCGGTCCGGCCAGGAGGCGGCGCGCACCGCGGGCGAGGTCGCCGAGGAGGCGTACTTCCACCACGAGCTCGGCATCCTCGCGCTCTGCGGCGGACACCTCGACCGGGCCCGCGCCGAACTCGAGGCGTCCATCGGCCTGCGGGGTGCCCTCGCCGACAAGCGCGGCATGATCGCGGGCCGCAGGGCCCTCGCACTGGTCGCCGACCGCTCGGGCGGCGCGCTGCCCGGCGGACGCACGGCCGCGGGCGAGGAAGTGCCCGACGCGCGCTACGAGGAGTCGGCATCGCCCCCCGGCGGCGTCCCCGCGGCGTTCTCGCTGCCGCAGCCGCCTCCGGAGCCCGAGACGTTGGTGACCCGCAGGGCCACGCCCGCCCCGGGCGCCGGTGCCGCGCCGACCCGCCGCTCCATCGTGAGCGGCACCCGGCGCAACCTGGTGGCGGCGGGCGCGGGAGCCCTCCTGGCCGCGGTGCTCGGCACGGTGGTGACGCTTGGCGCGACCTCCGGGAACGACGATCCGCCGCCGGACAAGGTCAAGACGGAGCAGTCCGCGAGCGAGGACCGCGACGACGACGGGCTGACGGCCGACAAGCCGGCCAAGGACTCGACGAGCCGCCCCGGTGACACGGACCAGGGCGTGCCCAGCACGGAGGACGACGGACAGCCGAGCGACAGCGGCGAACCGTCGGACGACCCGAGCGGCAGCGACAAGCCGTCGGACGACCCGTCCGAGGACCCGACGACGACGAAGCCGCCGACGACCAAGCCGCCCACCACGACGAAGCCGCCGACCACGAAGCCGCCCACGACGAAGCCCCCGACGACCAAGCCGCCCACGACGAAGCCGCCGACGTCGACGCCTCCGCCGACCACGGACCCGACCCCGGATCCGCCGTCGCCCCCGGACACCTCGGACTCGGCGAGCGGCCCCGCGAGCAGCCCGGCGACGAGCAGTGAGTCGGTGATCTGACGTAAAGGGGGGGGCCGGGTCCACCAGGACCCGGCCCCCCCCTTTTTTTCGTACGTGCGGAGAAACTACGTACGTACAGAGAACTACGTACGTACGGAGAACTAGAAGAGCCGCAGCTTGTCGTCCTCGATGCCGCGCATCGCGTCATAGTCGAGGACCGCGCAGCCGATGCCCCGGTCCGTGGCGAGCACGCGCGCCTGGGGCTTGATCTCCTGGGCGGCGAAGACGCCCTTGACCGGCGCGAGGTGCGGGTCGCGGTTCAGGAGCTCCAGGTAGCGGGTGAGCTGCTCGACGCCGTCGATCTCACCGCGCCGCTTGATCTCGACGGCGACGGTCTGTCCGTCGGCGTCGCGGCAGAGGATGTCCACCGGGCCGATCGCCGTCATGTACTCGCGGCGGATCAGGGAGTAGCCCTCGCCGAGGGTCTCGATCCGGTCGGCGAGCAGTTCCTGAAGGTGTGCTTCCACGCCGTCCTTGATGAGGCCGGGGTCGACGCCCAGTTCGTGCGAGGAGTCGTGCAGGATCTCCTCCATCGTGATGATGAGCTTCTCGCCCGCCTTGTTCACGACGGTCCAGACGCCTGCATCGTCCCCCGAACCCTCCTTCAACGTGCAGGGCGGGGACATCCAGTTGAGGGGTTTGTAGGCCCGGTCGTCCGCGTGGATCGAGACACTGCCGTCCGCCTTCACAAGGATCAGGCGGGGGGCCGACGGGAGATGGGCGGTGAGCCTGCCCGCGTAATCCACGGAGCATCGGGCAATGACGAGACGCATGGGGCGCAACGCTACTCGACACCAGGTGGTGCGCGCGATTTCTCCGTCGATGGGGCTGTTCGATCCTGGCCGGTTATGTGCCCAATCTCCTGGTGCGGGACCCATCCGATGCTTACCGTATAAGCAGGAGGTCGTCATGCGTGCACTCAGCGTATGCGGACTTCTTCCCTGTCCGTAAGCCCCCGCTCCCCGGGGGTGCGAGAGGAGAACCCATGTCGCTCGACGTCTCACCGGCACTGTTGGAACAGGCCGAGCGAGGCGAGGTCGATGAAGCGGAATTCGTCGACTGCGTCCGGACCTCCCTGCCTTACGCATGGGAGATGATCAGCTCCCTGGTGGCCCAGCTGAAGGTCGACGGCGGAGAGTTCGCCGACAACCAGACGCCGCCGCCCGACGAGCAGGCGCGTGGCCAGCTGCTGCGCGCGCTCGCGAGTGACGCGATCCGCGGTGCGTTGCAACGGCACTTCGGCGTGCGCCTGGCATTCCAGAACTGCCACCGTGTGGCGGTGTTCCCCCTGGATGCTTCCGTGGACGACCGGTTGGCCCGATTCACCTCGATCCGAGGCCAGTTGCTCAATCAGTCTCCCGGACTGCGGGACTGCTGACGCCTGTTGCTGCCGCTCTGTACGCGGGAGGTGTTCTAGTACCGGAGCGGCAGCTCCCCGCCCCAGCGGTTCAGCCCAGCTGGGGCAGCACTTCGGCCCCCAGCCTGCGGACGTTCTCCTCCGTCGTGGACAGATCTCCCGAGCCCTCGACGAGCAGCGCGAAGCGCGTGATGCCCGTCCGCTCCGACGTCGCCGCGATCCGGTCGACGCACACCTGGGGGGTGCCCACCGGGTGGATCCCGCAGAGCAGTTCGGTGTACGCAAGCGGATCCCGCATAGCCCGCGCCCGGCCGTCGACCGTGACATGGGCGTCCAGCCCTTGCTTCAGCCAGCCCGGCATCGCCTTCTGCAGGGTCTCCGCCGCTTCCAGGCGCCGGTCGGCGATCTGCGCGACCCCGGCCGAGACGTGCGCGGCGCGGTGGATCTCCTCCGGCGTACGCCCCGAGGCGCGCGCGTGCCTGCGCCACAACGCCACCATTTCGGCCTTCTCCTCGTCGCCGACATGCATGCCGAGCAGCATCGGCAGACCGCGCTCCGCCGCGAGCCGCACGCTCGACGGCGAGGTGCAGGCGACGATCACCTCGGGGCCGCAGGACGCGTCCGGGGCGTCGGCGTCCGCGCCGGGCAGGGCCTCCTGCGGGCGCGGCACCACGGCGACCTCGCGGAAGGCGAAGCGGCCGGTCCCGCTCGCGACCCGGGGCTCGGTCAGCCACCGCAGCAGCAGATCGAGGGATTCCGGGAACCCCTTCTCGTACGCGTCCAGGCCCGAACCGAAGACCTCCAGGTCCACCCACGGCCCGCCGCGCCCCACGCCCAGCGAGAAGCGCCCGCCGGACGTCAGGTGCAGCAGCGCCGCCTGCTCGCCGAGGGTGACGGGATGCGCGGTCGGCAGCACGCTCACGGCGGTGCCGACGCGGATGCGTCGCGTACGCCCGAGAAGGAGCGCGGCGAGGGTCACGGCGGACGGACACGTGCCGTACGGCACGAAGTGGTGCTCGGCGAGCCAGACCGCGTCCAGACCCGCCTCCTCGGCCACCTCGGCGGACCGCACCGCACGGTGCAGCGCCTCCCCCTGCCCCTGTCCGGGGAACTGGGCGGCCAGAACAAAACTACCTACACGCATCGCACTCCTGCCTCCTTGGCGCCGACGCAGGCACTCCCCCTACGGGCAACAACGCGTGACACGTGCCAAAGGCACGGCCTGGCATGAAGATTGACGGATTTTCTGCGCAATGCAGGGGGGATCTGTGGGGGTTGGTGCAGGACGCCTACCCCTGAGGGCGGCGCGTAGGCTGGACACACCCCTGACCCCCGTACATCCAGTGAGGTGTCCTGTGTCCCCGCGTCGCAACCGCCCCAAGGGCGCCGGAGCCGGAGAAGACAGTCCGCGTGCGGACGCGGAGCCGTCGGGCCGCTACGGCGGCTTCCAGCGCGCCGAGAGCTGGCAGGACGAGCAGTGGAGCGTGCGCCATGTCGCGGGCGCCGGCGCGGCGGGCAAGACCTACCGCTGCCCCGGCTGCGACCAGGAGATCCCGTCCGGCATGGCGCATGTGGTGGCCTGGCCCGAGCACTCGGGCGTGGACGAGCGCCGGCACTGGCACAAGGCCTGCTGGAACGCGAAGGACCGCCGCACCTCGCGGGTGCAGCGGTCCCGTAACGCGCCTCGGTACTGACGGCTACACGTCGCGCTTCTCCAGGAGCGCGAAGGCGCCGACGATCGCGGCCAGCGTCACGACGATCAGCAGCACGAGCTGTGAGGTGCCGTTGCCCGCGCCGGTGTCGATCTGGAAGATCTTGGCGAGCGAGTTGGGCGCGTTGTAGTCCATCATCTTCTCGCCCACGCTGCGGGTGCTCTCGGAGATCAGCAGGAACGCGGGCAGGATCGCGGGCACCAGGACCAGGCCCAGCATCGCGGTGATCGCGCCCGCCGAGTGGCGCAGCATCGAGCCGACCGCGAGGGCCAGGACGCCCAGGAGCGAGACGTACAGGCCGCCCTTGAGGACCGTGCCGCCCCACGCCACGTCGCCCGCCTCGGAGCCGCTGTGCATGCCCGACGTCATCGCGCCCACCAGGAAGATGGAGGCCGCCGAGACGACGAAGGCCATCACGAAGAAGACCAGGATCTTCGCGGCGAGGACGCGGTAGCGCTGCGGGGACGCCGTGAACGTCGTACGGATCATGCCCGTGCCGTACTCGGACGACGTCACCAGGACGCCGAGCGTGATCAGGCAGATCTGGCCGAGGACGAGACCGAAGAACGCCGGGATCGTGAACGGCACGTCCGCGTAGTCCAGGTCCTCCGTCTGCGCGGCGACGAGCAGGCCGATGCCGATGACCAGGAGGAGGAAGACGCCGAGCGTCCACATCGTCGAGCGGACCGACTTGATCTTCGTCCACTCGGAGGCCAGGGCGTTGCCGAGGTGGGTCTTCTTGACCGGGATCGGCGAGGTGTAGGCGTTGCTCATCGCCTGCTG